>JAFDWF010000036.1 GCA_018268575.1 Actinomycetota bacterium | reverse complement strand
CGCCGATCATCACGTCGGTGGCGCGGTTGATCCCGTCGATCAGCGAGTGCCGGCAGCCGTAGAGGTTGTCGAACTTCGACTTGGTCACCGAGTCGTTGACGTTGATCGCCGGGAAGAGCAGGCCGCCCGCCTCGGCCAGCTGGTAGAGCCGGTGGACGCCGGTCGTCGTCTCCTCGGTCACCCCCTTGATCTCGGCCGCCGCCCGGGTCCAGCGGGTCGCGTCGGCCTCGAGCGAGCGGGCCAGCGTCTCGAGCACGATCCGGAACTCCTCCGAGTCGGCGCTCGAGGGATCGGGCACCGCGCCCGCCGCCTCGAACTCGACCCCTTTGTGGACCAGCAGGGTCGCGTCGCCGCCGTCGTCGAGGATCATGTTCGGGCCGTCCTCACCGGGCCAGGTGAGCGCCTGCTCGGTGCACCACCAGTACTCCTCCAGCGTCTCGCCCTTCCAGGCGTAGACCGGGATCCCGGCCGCGGCGATCGCCGCCGCCGCGTGATCCTGGGTCGAGAAGATGTTGCAGGAGGCCCAGCGCACCTCGGCGCCCAGGGCGACCAGCGTCTCGATCAGCACCGCGGTCTGGACCGTCATGTGGAGCGAGCCGGTGATGCGGGCCCCCGCCAGAGGTCTCTGCGCCCCGAACTCCTCCCGAGTCTGCATCAGGCCGGGCATCTCGACCTCGGCCAGCGAGATCTCCTTGCGGCCGAACTCGGCGAGGCCGATGTCGGCCACCTTGTAATCCTGGGTGGGCGTGACGGTCATCTGGCTGTGTTGGCTCCTGGTCGTATTGGGAGAAATCCGGTTGAACAAGCGGTAAAGCGAACGTCCAGGGTAGCCGAATAGAGTCGCGTCATCTTGAGCGCCGACGACGAGAAGCGACTCGCCGCCGAGGCGGCCGCCGAGCTGGTCGAGAGCGGCATGACGGTGGGCCTCGGGACGGGCTCGACCGTCGCCCACCTCCTCCCCGCCCTCGCTCGTCGCGACCTCACCGACCTGCGCTGCGTGGCGACCTCGCCGGCGACCGCGGACCAGGCGCGCTCGCTCGGCATCCCGGTCGAGGACTTCGACTCGCTGCAGCGCCTCGACATCACGATCGACGGCACCGACCAGGTCACCCCCGACGGCTGGCTGATCAAGGGCGGCGGCGGCGCCCACCTGCGCGAGAAGATCGTCGCCGCGGCGGCCGACCGCTTCGTCGTCATCGCCGACTCCTCCAAGCCGGTGGAGGAGCTCACCTGGCCGGTGCCGCTGGAGCTCTTCGCCTTCGGCCTGGCCTCGACGCTCGCCCGACTCGGCGAGGACGTGACCCTCCGCCCGGGGACGCCGCCTAGCCCCGACGGCGGCCTGATCGCCGATTACCGCGGCCCCGGCACGGGCGATCCGGCGGCGCTGGCGGCGCGGCTCGAGGCCGACGCCGGGGTCGCCGCCCAGGGCCTCTTCCCCCCGGCCCTCGTGCACGACCTCTTCGTCGCGACCGGCAGCGAGGTCGCCCACACCAGCTTCGGCTGAATCTGAAACCTGTCAGCATCGCCGCTTGGCGTCGGGGGACGCCGAGAACTCGTCCAAGAAAGGCAAGTGGGATCAATGGGAATTGACGTGTTGGGCCGCGGCAGCGCGGGCTACGACCAAAACCGCGGCACCTTCAACGTGCTGCTGAGCCAGGAGCCCGCCGGGATCGTCACCCCGCGGACTCCCGGCGAGGTGATCGACGCGATCGAGTACGCGAAGGCCGAGGGCCTGCGGATCGGCGCCCAGCGCACCGGCCACGCGGCCGAACCGCTCGGCGACCTCGGCGACACGGTGCTGGTCCGCACCGCGGCGCTGAACACGGTCTCGATCGACGTAGACCGGCGGATCGCCCGGGTCGGCTCGGGGGCGCTCTGGGGCGACCTCGTGCCGCGGGCCTCTGAGCTCGGGCTGGCCGCCTGCCACGGGTCCACGCCGACGGTGGGGATCGTCGGCTACAGCCTCGGCGGCGGGGTCGGCTGGTACGGGCGCAAGCACGGGCTGCAGTGCAACCGGGTGACCGCGGTGGAGCTGGTCGACGCGACCGGGACCGAACTGCGCGTCGATGCGGAGTCAGACCCGGAGCTCTTCTGGGCGCTGCGCGGCGCCGGCGGTGACTTCGGCGTCGTCACCGCGCTCGAGTTCGAGCTGCTGGCGGTCCGCGAGGTCTTCGCCGGGGCGCTCTTCTTCCCGCTCGAGCGGGCGGCCGAGGTCTTCCACACCTGGCACGAGCTCACCCGCACCATCCCCGACGAGGTCACCTCGGTGGCGCGGGTGATGAACTTCCCGCCGATCCCGGAGATTCCCGAGCCGATGCGCGGCAACTCCTTCGCCGTGGTCGAGGCGGTGGCGCTGCTGCCGGAGGCCGAGGCGACCGAGCTGCTGGCGCCGCTGCGCGACCTGGGCGCACCGATGGACACCTTCGCCACGCAGCCGCCCGCGGGCGTCGCCGGCCTCCACATGGATCCGCCCGAGCCCTGCCCCTACGCCGGCCAGAGCATGCTCCTCAACGACCTCACCGGCGACGGGATCGACGCGCTGCTCGACGCGGTAGGGCCCGACTCGGGGACGCAGCTGCTCTCGGTCGAGGTGCGCCACGACGGCGGCGCGATGGGCCGCGACGGCGCCGAGCACGGAGCGCTGAGCTCACTCGCCGGCGAGTTCCTCCTCTTCGGCGTCAACATCGTCCCGACCCCGGAGGCGATGGCGCCGAGCAAGGCCTGGCTGGGGGCGATGCGGGACGCGATGCAGCCCTGGGACGCCGGCCGCTACCTCAACTTCTCCGACGAAGACGAGGACATCGCCGTCGCCTTCCCGGCGCCGACGGTCGAGCGCCTCCGGGCGGCGAAGGCAAAGTACGACCCGGAGAACCTGTTCCACGCCTGCCACCCGGTGGTGAGCGGGTAGGCGAGCGGTGGGTTACGGGCGTATTCCGTCACGAAGAGGTCGGGAACGTCACGACTACGCAACGGGCGCGAGCACGCTCGTTCAGTTAGGCCCGCCATAGGGTGCTCAACTGAACGAGCGTGGCCGGGCCCCTTGTGTAGCTCGCACCGGACCGTCACGAATCGCACGTCTCCTTGACGAACGCGCCATCTCCGTGACGGACCTCCCGTCCCTCCGCAACGGATCCCCCGCAAAACTCCCCGGGCGCACTCGTCCTCGGCCGCACCGATCCGAGCCCTTCCCGGGCTCCAGCCCTACGACGAGGTCGGCGGAGCTCCGACCGCGTGCGCCCCGCCGTCCACGTGCAGGATTTCGCCGGTCGTCGCCCGGCTCAGGTCGCTGAGCAGGAAGAGGGCCGCGTCGGCGACCTGGGTCGCGTCGTGGGGGTCCCAGCCAAGCGGGGCGGCGTCGCCCCAGAGGCCCTCGAGGTCGGAGAAGCCGGCGATGCCCGAGGCCGCCGCGGTGTGGACCGGGCCGGCGGAGATCAGGTTGACCCGGATCTTGTCGCCGCCCAGATCCCGAGCGAGGTAGCGGTTGACCGACTCCAGCGCCGCCTTCGCCACGCCCATCCAGTTGTAGGTCGGCCAGGCGACGGTGGCGTCGAAGTCGAGGCCGACCAGGGCGCCGCCGCCGGTCATCAGCGGGGCCACCGCCTCGGCCAGGGCCTTGTAGGAGTAGGCGCTGGTCTCGAAGGCGATTTTGGCGCTCTCGCGCGGGGTCGCCATGAACTCGCCGCCGATCGCGTCGCCGGGGGCGAAGGCGATCGCGTGGACGGCGCCGTCAACGGTTCCCCAACGCTCGCCGAGCTCCGCGCGCAGCGCCGCGATGTCGGCGTCGGAGTTGACGTCGAGGTCGAGCACGTCGGGCGCCGGATCGAGTCGCGCCGCCGAGCGCTCGGTCATCCGCTTCACCCGACCGAAGCTGGTCAGCAGCACCTCCGCCCCTTGCGCCTGCGCCCGCTCGGCGATCGCGAAGGCGATGCTGTGGCGGTTGACGACGCCGGTGACGAGGATCTTCTTGCCCTCCAGGATCACGTCTGTTCCTCTCCCATCTTGAGCTCGATGCCGAAGTGTTGGCGCAGCACGATCGCCGCTTCCCGCGCCACAGTCTGATGGCCCGCGGTCGACGGGTGCAGCCCGTCGTGCGAGAAGGTGTCGGGATCACGCAGGGCCTCGTGCCCGGCGACCGGCAGGCAGAGGACGTCGTAGCGCGCCGAGGTGGCGCGGGTGATCTCGTTCAGCTCGGTCGTCGCGCCGATCAGCCGACGTTCGGTGCGCGGGCGGAGCTCCATGAAGTGCCAGCCCTCCGGCGCGGTCGCGGTGACCAGCATCGCCTCCGGCGCGCCCTCGCGCAGCCGGCGCAGGATCGTGTCGAAGCGCTCCGCGTAGCCGGTCACGTCCGGACGGGTCGCCAGCAGCACGTCGTTGGCGCCGCAGATCACGGTGACGAAGTCGGGTTCCAGCTCCAGCGCGGGCTCGATCTGCTCGTCCAGCACTTCGGCGCTGGTCGCCCCGTCGACGGCGAGGTTCTCGTAGCGCAGCTCCGGGTTCACCCGCCGCATCCCGAGGGCCAGCAGGTCGGCCCAGCGCTCGGCGTCAATCGAGTCGCGGCCGGCGGTGAAGCTGTCGCCAAGCGCGGCGTAGGAGTGGACCACGCGACCGACGGGAGTGGGCTCGTCCGCCGGCGGACCGGCGACGCTCAACGGCCCCTCAAGGAGCGCAGCGCCCAGGCCAGGCTGGCGCGGCTCGCCTCCGGCGCGATCACCTCGTCGACCCAACCGCTGGCAGCGGCGGCGGGAGCGGTCAGGTGCTCGGCCGCGTAGGCGTCGGCGAGGTCGTCGCGGGAGAGCGTCTCGTCTTCGCGCAGGCGCCGGCCGTGGACGATGCCGACCGCCTGGCGCGCGGCCATGATGCCGATCTGGGCGTCGGGCCAGGAGAAGACGACGTCGGCGCCGAGGTCTTTGGAGTTCATCGTGATCGCGGCGCCGCCGAAGGCCTTGCGCAGGACCAGCGTCACCTTCGGCACCCCGGCGCCGGCGAAGGCGCGCAGCAGCGAGGCGCCGTGGCGGATCACCCCGGCCTCCTCCTGGACCTTCCCGGGCATGAAGCCGGGGGTGTCGACGAAGACGACCAGCGGCAGGCCGAAGCGATTGCAGTCTTCGACGAAGAGCGCCGCCTTCTCCGAGGCGGCGGCGTCGATCACGCCGCCGAGCTGGCGCGGCTGGTTGGCGATCAGGCCGACCGGGCGGCCCTCGAGGCGGGCGAAGGCGGTGACCATGTTCGGCGCCCACCTGGGCCAGATCTCCTGCAGACTGCCGCCGTCGAGCACCGCGCCCGCGACGTCGCGAACGTCGTAGACCTTGCGCTGCTCGTCGGGGACGAAGGAGCCCGGGTCCTCGCCGTCGGGATCGACGACCAGGTGCGGGTGCGGTGCGGCGCCGATCTTCTGCGGCAAGAGGCCGAGCAGGTGGCGGGTCTGGACGATCGCCGCGGCCGCGTCGTCGGCGACGATGTGGGCGACGCCGTTCTTGCCGTGGACCTTGGGACCGCCGAGCGCCTCCATCGAGATCTCTTCGCCCATCGCCTCGGCGACCACCTTCGGCCCGGTGAGGAACATGCGCGAGTCCTTGGTCATCACGACGAAGTCGGTGAGCGCGGGCGAGTAGGCGCCGCCGCCGGCTGAGATGCCGGAGAGGATCGAGATCTGCGGCACCTTGCGCGAGAGCTCGACGCTGGCGCGGAAGATGCGGCCGTATCCCGCGAGGGCGGCGTGGCCCTCCTGCAGGCGAGCGCCGCCGGAGCGGACGAAGCCGACCACCGGGGCGCCCGCGTCGCCCGCCATCCGCATCGTGCGGACGATCGTCTCGGCGTGGACTTCGCCGAGGCTGCCGCCGAGGAAGGCAGGGTCCTGGGCATAGCAGAAGACCGGCCGGCCGTCGACCTCTCCGGCGCCCGCGGCGACGCCGTCGCCCGGCATCGCCCGCTCGCCGAGGCGCATGCTGCTGACGCCGCTGCGCAGCGGGTGGAACGTCCCCGGGTCGCAGAGCATCTGCAGCTGGCCGAGCGGGGTGTCGGCGGGCGCGGGGGGAGGGGCTTTGACGGCGGTGGCCATGGGCTGGGTCAAGTCACTTGGTGGGCGCTGCGGGCGGTCAATTTGCGCTGAGGACGAGGACGGCGTTGTGGCCGCCGAAGCCGAACGAGTTGGAGATCGCGACGACGGGACCGTCTCCGTTGACAATCGGTTTAGCTGACCCTTCGACGTAGTCAAGGTCAAGACCCTCTTCCGCCTCTTCATACCCGACGGTCGGGGGAGCTTCGCGACGCCTGAGGGCTTCGATCGTGGCAATCGCCTCGACCGCGCCCGCGGCGCCGAGCAGGTGCCCGATCGCCGACTTGGTCGAGCTCACCGGGACGTCGGCGGCGCGCTCGCCGAGGGCCGCCTTGATCGCCTTCGTCTCCGCCGCGTCGTTCAGCGGGGTCGAGGTGCCGTGGGCGTTGACGTAGTCGACGTCGACCGCGGCGATGCCCGCGTCGGCGAGCGCGAACTGGATCGCCTTCGCCGCCGCCTCGCCCTCCGGCTGCGGCGCGGTCAGGTGGTGGGCGTCGGCGGTGACGCCGTAGCCGGTCACCTCGCCGAGGATCGTCGCGCCGCGCTTTTCGGCGGCCTCCTTCTCCTCCAGCACCAGCACGCCCGCCCCCTCGCCCATCACGAAGCCGTCGCGGCGGGCGTCGAAGGGGCGCGAGATGCCCGACTCCGAGGTCGCTTCCATCGCCGCGAAGGCGGAGGTGGCGACGCCGGTGATGCAGGCCTCGGCGCCGCCGGTGACCACTGCGTCGGCGTCGCCTACCTGGATGATCCGGGCGGCGTCGCCGATCCCGTTGTTGCCCGCCGCGCAGGCCGAGGAGACCGCGTAGGTGTGGCCCTGGAGGCCGTGGCGCATCGAGACCGCGGCGGCCGCCGCATTGCCCATCATCAGCGGCACCGCCAGCGGCGAGACCGCTTTCGGGCCCTTGGTGATCAGTTTCTCCTGCTCGCGCTCGAGCGAGACCAGGCCGCCGATCCCGGTGGCGATCACGCAGCCGACCCGGTAGGGGTCGTAGGGCAGCTCGCCCGCCTCGCCGAAGGCCTGCTTGATCGCTTCGTCACCGGCGACGATCGCCATCTGGGCGAAGCGGTCGGCCCGCCGCACTTCCTTCTTCGAGAGGAAGTCGGTCGGCTCGAACTCGCGGCAGCGGCCGAAGCCGTCCGCGATCCCCGATTCGCCCGCCACCCAGCGGTCGATCAGCGGGTCCGAGCCGATCCCCAGCGGGGTGACGGCGCCGACCCCGGTTATGACGACCCTTCGAGTCATCCCGCTTTCGCGACGACCAGGTCGATCACGTCGCCGACGGTCTTGACGTCCTTGACGTCGTCGCCCTTCAGCTCGACCCCGTACTCGTCCTCGACGATCTGGGCGAGCTCGACCAGGTCGAGCGAGTCGACGTCGAGGTCCTCCAGGGTCGCCTCACGCGAGAGCGCGTCGCGCTCGGTGCCGAGCTCGACGAGGCCGTCGTAGATCGTCTTCTCGACGTTCTCGCTGCTCACTTGCGTTGCCAATTCGTTCTCCTTTGATCCTGTTGATGATGAAGCTAGGCGCTGAGGCCGCCGTCCACGGTCAGCGTCGTTCCGGTCACGTAAGAAGCCTCCGCCGAGGCGAGGAAGCGGATGCAGGCCGCGACCTCCTCCGGGGTACCTACCCGGCGGGCCGGGATCGCTTTCGCCATCTCGCCCTCGAGCACCTCCTCGGTGAAGGCGGTCTCGATCAGCCCCGGGGCCACCGCGTTGACGGTGACGCCGCGGCGGGCGACCTCGGCGGCGACGGTGCGGGTGAAGCCGATCACGCCGGCCTTCGAGGCCGAGTAGTTGGCCTGGCCCGGGTTGGCGCGGATGCCGGCCACCGAGGCGACGTTGATCACCCGGCCGAAGCGGGCGCGCATCATCTTCGGCAGCGCCGCACGGGTGGCGCGGAAGGTCGAGGTGAGGTTGGTGTCGACGACGGTCGCCCAGTCCTCGTCGGTGAGCGACGGCGAGAGGTTGTCGACGCGCACGCCGGCGTTGTTGACGAGGACCAGGACGGGCCCGTCGTCGCCGGGCTCGACCATGCGGTCGATGTCGGCGGCCACGGCGACGTCGCCCTGCCAGAGGGTGGCGGTGCCGCCCGCGGCCTCGATCCGCTCGACCACCTGCTTCGCCCCCGCCTCGTCGGCGCGGTAGTTGACCCGCACCGGCCAGCCGTCGGCGGCCAGCATGATCGCGGTGGCGGCGCCGATCCCACGCGAGGAGCCGGTGACCAGGGCGCAGCCCTCGGGGCGCGTCGGCTCAGACACCGACGCTCACCGCCCCGCCCCACTCGATCACGGTGGCGCCCCAGCTGAGGCCGGCGCCGAAGGCGCCGAGCAGGACGCGGGCGCCGCGGCGCAGCTGGCCGGTGCTCTTCGCCTGGGCGAGCGCCAAGGGGATCGTCGCCGCCGAGGTGTTGCCGAGCTTGGCGATCGAGTCGATCACCCGGCCCGGCGCGAGGCTCAGCCGTTCGCCGACCGCGCGCAGGATCCGCGCGTTGGCCTGGTGGTAGACGAAGAGGTCGACGTCGTCCAGCTCGAGCCCGGCGAGGCCGACCGCCTCGACCGTCGAGCAGGCCATCAGGTCGACCGCGTACTTGAAGGTCTCGTGGCCCTGCATGCGGATCACCAGGTCGGAGCGGTCGATCTTGATCAGGTCGGCGCGGCTGCCGTCGGAGCGCAGGACGATCGGGCCGACGCGACTCTCCAGGGTGCCGCGCATCAGCACCGCCCCGGCGCCGTCGGCGAAGACGGCGGCGGTGCCGCGGTCCCTCGGGTCGGTCAGGGGCATCATCAGGTCGGCGCCGATGACGAGGACGTTAACGGCGCGACCCGATTCGATCTGGCCGCAGGCGACCGAGACGGCGCTGAGGAAGCCGGTGCAGGCCGAGTTGACGTCGTAGCAGGCGGCCTCGCCGGCGCCGAGCAGGTGGGCGACGCGCGGCGAGGCGGCCGGCATCAGCTCCTCGTTGGAGGTGGTGGCGAGGACGATCAGGTCGACGTCGGCGGGGGCGACGCCGGCCTCGGCCAGCGCCCCGGCGCCCGCGGCGGCGGCGAATTCGAAGAGGCGCTCACCGGGCTGGGCGGAGCGGCGCTCTTCGATCCCGGTCCGTTTGACGATCCACTCGGCGTCGATCCCGAGGCGCTCGGCGATCGCCTCGTTGGGGACGACCGTGGCGGGGAGGGCGGTGCCGACGCCCGCCATCTCGGCGCCGCAGCGGACCAGCGGCGGCGCGGCGAGGGCCGGGGCGGCGAGCGGCTCGGAGGTCGTCGCCCTAGGCACCGGCGGCCTCCTCGGCCGGGACCGGGAGCTCGATCTCGGCGGCGAGCGAGCGGCTCTCGACCGTCTCGCCGAGGGTGCGGCGGGAGAGGCCGGTGAGGATGTCGCCGGGGCCGGTCTCGAGAAAGGCGGTGGCGCCCGCGGCCTGCATCGCGGCGAGCGTGTCGCGCCAGCGCACCGGCTCGGTCAGCGCCCCGAGGAGGTCGGCGCGGACGTCGCCGAAGGGGGCGGCGGTGATGCAGGAGAAGGCACCCTCGACCGGGCTGAACGCGGTGGCGGCGAGCGCCTCGCGATAGCCAGGGACGGCGGGCTCCATCAGCGGCGAGTGGAAGGCGCCCGCGACCGGCAGGCGGATCGCCTTGGCCCCCGCGGCGCGCAGCGCCTTGCGCGCCTCGCCGACCTTCTCCGCATCGCCGGAGAGGACCATCTGGCCGGGCGCGTTGTCGTTGGCGAGGGTGAGGCCGAACTCCTCGGCGACCTTTCCCACCACCTCCTCGGAGCCGCCGAGCGCGGCGACCATGCCGCCGGGCCGAACCGCCGAGGCCTCCTCCATCAGGCGGCCGCGGACGACGGCGAGGCGCAGGCCGGCGGCGGCGTCGAGGGCGCCCGCGGCGACCAGCGCCGGGAGCTCGCCGAGCGAGTGGCCGGCGTAGAAGCCCGCCTCCGGGGCGCCGGCGGCCTGCCAGTGGGCGAGGCCGGCGATGAACAGCGCGGGCTGGGCGAAGTGGGTGCCCTCGCCGATCTGCTCGAACGGATCGGCGCCCAGTTCCTCGGCCGCCTGGGCGAGGAGATCGGGCCGCTGATCGGCGCTGAGCGCCGCCATCGTCGACGTCTGGCTCCCCTGGCCGGGGAAGAGTAGGGCGGTTTCTGCGGCGGTGCTGGGCACTTGTAAGGAGTATTGGTCCGGCTGAGTGCCGGGGTGACGTGGGGCCGCTCCAGGTCCCGCCATTCGGGGGGCGGGTCCAAGCGGGCGGAGGGGGCTTCAGACCAGGATCTTAAGCCGCTGCGCCTGGCGGGTCGCCTCGGCCCGGTTGCGCACGCCGAGCTTACGGTAGATCGCACTGGTGTGCTCCTTCACGGTGTGCGGCGAGAGGTGCAGGCGCCCGGCGATCTCCTTGTTGGTCGAGCCGGTGGCGATCAGCGACAGCACCTCCTGCTCGCGCTCGGAAAGCGGCGAGTCGAGCGGCGCTTCGGCGAAGACCTCGTGGCCCTGGGAGACGCGGCGCACGGCGCGGACGACGTCGACCGCCGACCAGTCCTTGGAGATGAAGCCGGCGGCGCCCGCGGCGCGGGCGACGTTGGGCGAGATGATCCCGGCGCCGGAGATCAGGAGCACCCGGGTGCGCGGGCTGACCTTGTGGATCTCCTCGCAGACCTCGGCGCCCGACTCGGAGCCGAGCAGCATGTCGACGAGGGCGACTTCGGGCTGCACTTTGCGGCAGACCTGGACCGCCTCGGCGCCGGAGGAGGCGGCGAGGCAGCGCTCGACCCAGCTCTGGCGCTCGAGCAGCAGGCGGAAGCCCCACTGCACGACGTCGTGATCGTCGACCACCAGGACCCGCAGGCCCCTGCCTTCGGCGCTCACTTCTCCCCCACCGGGACCACCAGCCGGACGCTCCAGCGGCTGCCCGCGAGCGAGCCGAACTCGACCAGCCCCTCGTAGCGGAGGGCCTCCAGGGCGGCCAGCCGCAAACCGAGGCCGCTGCCGCGGGTGGCGCGGCCGTCGCCGGCGCCGTCGTTCTCGACCTGCAGGCTGAAGGTCTCGCCGTCGGAGGCGACGCGGACGTCGATCGCGGTCGGATCGGCGTGGCGGTCGACGTTGCGGAGCGCCTCGTTCAGGACCAGCTGGGCGACTGTCTCGAGGTCGGCCGGGACGACGACGTCGTCGGGCCAGTCGACGCGCAGCTCGGGGCGGCGCTCGACCAGGTGGTCGAGCAGTTCGCCGAGGCAGGCCTTGGCCGGGCGCTCGGGGGTCTCCAGCGGGCGGGTGAGCGCGCGGCGCAGGTCGGTGACGACCGAGCGGAGTTCCTCCTGGCAGCGGCGCCGCTCGGTCTTCGAGAGCTCCTCCTCGGAGCCGATCGCGAGGGCGACGCCGAAGAGCCGCTGGATCGCGTTCTCGTGCAGGTCGCGGGTCAGCTCGACCCGTTCGGCGAGGCGGCGCTCGCTTTCGCGCTGCTCGGTCGAGTGCTCGACCGAGGCGGTGAGCGCGGCGAGCCGGCCGAGGGTCATCATCGTCTCCCGCTCGCCGTCGTCGAGCGGGTAGTCCTCGCCTTCGCGGTCGGCGAAGATCACCCCGAGCCAGCGCCGCGCGGCGCTGATCGGCGTGCAGGTCAGGTAGGCGCTCTCGGGCAGTTCGGCATAGCGGGCCGGCACGTGGGCGGCAAGGTCACCGTCGCCACCGTGGACGCCGACCTCGACCACCCGGTCCTCCTCCAGCGCGATCTGGGCGATCGGCGTCTCGTCGATCGTGCCGCCGATCCGCTTCATCAGCTCCGGGGCGATCCCCGAGGCGCCGACCGGGATCACCGACCGGTAGGTCTCGTCGTGCAGCAGCAGCACCGCGCGGCGCATCGTCGTCAGCGTCACCACCGCCTGGCAGACGCGGTCGTAGAAGACCCCCGATTCGGTCGCCTCGTCGAGTTCGGCGAGCAGCCCGACCAGCACCTCCACCGTCCCGGCGCGAGGTGCCGGTGCTGCGGTGGTAGATCCCCAGGTGCTCATCTGCACCCGGGAGATTACGCCGCAACCGAACTCGGGTCAGCCCGGATTGGCAATTGAGATCGCGGCGAGACGTTTGTAGGCGGGATCGTCCTCGCCGATCAGCTTGCCGACGATGCGCACTGCGACCTCGATGTCCTCGGGTGTCGCCATCGCAATCGCCTCGAGGTCGGCCCAGTCCTTGGTCCGATCGAAGAGGGACTTGAAGACGGCGAGCGATGCACAGTCGAGCACCGGCACCTGCCGTCCCTCCAGCGGCACCCAGACGACAGCGTCGGCGACCACCTCGTGCAACGGCAGGTTGTTGAGAAAGACGTCGATCGGGACGCCGTCCCAGAAGAGTCGCTTCTGGCCGTCGCGCCGAACCGCGGCGACGTCGTCGTCGTCGACGTCGATCCCCTCCGGGAGAGCCGCGAGGACGCGCCCCGCCTCGGCTGCGTCGCAGAAGACATTGACGTCGAGGTCACGGGTCCCCCGTGGCTCCTCGACGCAATAGGCGAGGGCGATCGCGCCGCCGAAGGCGTGCGGCAGCGAAGCCGCGGCGAGCGCGTCGTGGACGGAGAAGAGCTTGTCGACGAGCTCGCTCAAGCCGCCCCCCCGAGGCGCTCGGCCAGCGGCGGAAAGCCGATCTCCGCGCGCGGCCGGAAAGGCAACGCCTCGGCCAGCTCGAGCACCTGGACGAGGATCTGACCGGCGCGCTCGGGATCGACCGGCGCCTCGCGCCGACGTGGCTCGAGGTCGAAGCCCGCCGCGGTCGCAAGACGAACCAGCGCGTCGGCCCCAGGCTCACGTTTCCCATGTATGTAGACGTTCAAGACCGAGCGCGGGATCCCGGCGCGGCGGGCCAACTCTGCCTGACTGAGGCCGCTGCCCTCGACTATCCGTGCGACCAGCCTGGCACCGGACCCGCGACCCTTTGCGCTGCCATCATCCATTTCAGGATGTTAGCGGATGCGCAAACGGCAGCCAGAGGCGGTTCAGCTCTCTGGCAGCCAGGGGTCAGACCAGTTGGTGATGCCCTTGACCAGCTCGTTGGCGGCGGCGGGGCCCCAGGTGCCGGGCTGGTAGGGGAGCGCTTCACCGGGATCGTCGAGCAGGGGCTGGACGACGCGCCAGGTCTCTTCGATCGCGTCCTGGCGGGTAAACAGGGTGTGGACGCCGTTCAGGGCGTCGCCGAGCAGGCGCTCGTAGGGCTCGGGATCTGAGCCCGGTTCGTGTTCGAAGAGCACCTCGAGGTCGGCCGGTTCGAAGTCTTCGGCGGTCGCCTTTTTCTGGAACATCCGCATCCGCGAGCCCGGTTCGGGCTCGATCCGGAAGGTCAGCTTGTTCGGCTCCGGCGTCTTGCCGTGGCCGATCCCGAGCAGCGGTGGCCGGCGGAAGACCGCGGTCACCTCGCTCGACTTGGCCGGCAGGCACTTGCCCGCGCGGATGAAGAAGGGGACGCCGCTCCAGCGCCAGTTGTCGACCTCCAGCTCGACCGCGGCGAAGGTCTCGGTGGTCGAGCCCTGCTTCACCCCCGCGACGTCGAGGAAGCCCTCGTACTGGCCGCGCACGTAGCGCTTCGGGTCGGCGGCCCGCATCGCCCGGAAGAACTCGAGCTTCTTGTCGCGGATCGAGTCGGGGTCGTTGCCGCTCGGCGGCTCCATCCCGATCAGCCCCAGCACCTGCAGGGCGTGGTTCTGGATCACGTCGCGCATCGCCCCGACCGCGTCGTAGAAGCGGCCGCGATCGTCGACGCCGAAGTCCTCGGCGATCGTCATCTGCACGTGGGAGACGAAGTTGCGGTTCCAGACCGGCTCGAGCAACGAGTTGGCGAAGCGCATGTAGGTGATGTCCATCACCGGCTCCTTGCCGAGGTAATGGTCGATGCGCAGGATCTGCCCCTCTTCGAGCACCCCGCGCAGTTCGTCGTTCAGCTCGCGCGCCGATTCGAGGTCGTGGCCGAACGGCTTCTCGATCACCACGTGAGCGTGCTCCACCAGCCCCGCCTTGCCGAGCCCCTTGACCACGGTGGCGAAGAGCGAGGGCGGGATCTCGAGGTAGAAGACCGGCTGCTTGGCGTCGCCGAGGGCGTCCCTCACCCGCGCAAACGTGGCGTCGTCGCCATAGTCGCCCTGGACGTAGGTGAGGCGGGCAAGCATCGCCTCGAGCGCGCCCGCGTCGGGATCCTTCACCGTGGCCTCGACCGCTTCGCGGGCGTGCTTGCGGAGCGCCTCGTCGTCCCACTCGTCGAGGGCGACGCCGACGATCGGGATCCCGAGCATCCCGGACTTCTCCATCCGGTAGAGCGCCCGGAAGGTCATTTTCTTCGCCAGGTCGCCGCTGATCCCGAAGATCGCGAGGACGTCGGCGGCCCGGTCCCGGTGTCCCTTCGTCCGCTTCGGCATCGTGGGCGGCAGGGTATCCGAGCGGCGGGCCTGGATGAGTGGTTCTGGGGGTGCTCCGGGGGACGGCTAGGGACGGGGCCGTCGCCGGCTGGCGCTCGGGCAAGGGACCCGGCCTTCCCGGAGGCGACCCGGGCAGGCTGTGGTCGCCTCCGGGAAGGCCGGGTCATGGGGAGACGGCAGAGGGTCCTACGCTCCGCTGTTCCTTATGGCCCCCACGGGGCCATAAGGAACAGCGGAGGGGGGTGCCGCGGGATCCGTCACGAAGACGCCGGGAAGTGCGCGGGTGACGTGAGGGAGACGTCAGGGGT
>JAFDWF010000035.1 GCA_018268575.1 Actinomycetota bacterium | reverse complement strand
CTCCCGCGCACTTCCCGGCGTCTTCGTGACGGACCCCGCGGCACCCTCCCTCCGCTGTTCCTTATGGCCCCCACGGGGCCATAAGGAACAGCGGAGCGTAGGACCCTCTGCCGTCCCCTCATGACCCGGCCTTCTCGGAGGCGGCCACAGCCTGCCCGGGTCGCCTCCGGGAAGGCCGGGTCCCTTTCCGTCCCGCCGACGCGGTCGTCCGGAGCGCCGGCGTTGCGGAACTACACATCTAGGTGTCCCGAGTCGTTAATCGTGTGCCACATCTGGCGAGTGGATCGGCGCCTGTGGCAAGGACACAGGATCCGAGGACGCAGCCACGGGTGGCGAGACGCCGACAGGGTGGTGCAGGATTAACGACTCGGGACACTAGTGTCCCGAGTCCTCGTCGCGGGCGCCGGTCTGACCGGCGGGCCGCTCGACCCCCGGGATCGCGCTCAGGAAGGGCGCAAGGTAGCGGCCGACGATCTTGCCCTCGCGTTCCCAAAGGGGCCTCTCGCTGAAGACCGAGGTTTCGCCGTGGCCGCCGGAGAGCATCCCGTACAGGTACTGCGGCTTCTCCCCCGTCCAGAGCACGCCGCGGAGGATCGGGTCGAAGGGGGCCGCGACCGGCCGGAGCCCGAGGTCGGCGGCGATCGCTTCGGCGACGGTATCGGCCTGCTGGGCGGCGAGCCCGCCCTGCTTGACCGGGAAGGAGGTCACGTCGCCGGCGGCGAAGGCTCCCTCGGCACCGATCACCCGGTTGTGCTCGTCGACCCCTACGAAGCCGTGCTCGTCACAGGGCATCCCCGCGACCCTGCGGCCCTCCAGGCGCGGCGCGCCGATCACGACGTCGGCCTCGATCGGGTCCCCGGGCGCGATCTGGAGGAGGCCGTTCTCGAACTCCTGGGGGTGCACGCCGGTGATCACCTCTATGCCGCGGCGGTCCAACAGCTCGCGGACGTGCTCGCCGGCCCGCACGCCGAAGATCCCCAAGGGCAGGTCCTCGGGGCTGACCACGGTGAGCTTCGCATCCTCGACGCCGGCCGCGGAGAGATCCGCCGCGGTCATCAGGGCGAGCTCATAGATCGGCAGAGACCAGCTGACGCCACCGGGGATCGCGAAGGCGAGTCGGCGGAGCTCACCTGCCCTCAGCCCCCTGACCACCCTGGTCACCTCGCCTTCGTCGTCGAGACCCCGGAACGTCAGGGCTCCCGGCACCGCGGCCCGCGGCTCCGCGCCCGGGCAGAACAGCAGGTAGTCGTAGGGGATCCGCTCGTCCTCGTGGGTGATGATCTGCCGGCGCTCGAGATCGACCGCGACGACGAGGTCGCGGTAGAAGGCCGCCCCGACGTGGCGGGCCAGATCGTCGAGGTCGAAGTCGATGACCTTGCCGGTACCGAACGGCTTGCCGACCAGCAGGGGCCGGTAGGCGAACTCGCGCCCGGGGGTGTGCAGCTCGACCTCGACGCCGTCCCCGGCGAGGTGGTGCAGGGCGAGGATCGCCTCGAGCGCCGCGACGCCTCCGCCGACGATCACCAGCCGGGGCGACGCGCCATCGCGACGAGGTGCCGACAGACTGCTCATCGATCCAGCCTAGCTCCGGTCCGGGTGGCCGTCGCTCCCATCATGGGGGAGACGTAGCCGCCGAACGACGTTTCCGATCATGTGATTCACGTGTCTGGACATTTTACGCATTTCTAGTGTGTAAAATGCTGAGAATCCTTCCGCTTCCCGGGATCTGACGTCTGGCGGCCAGGTCGGGTGGGCCCTCAGGGGCGACCCTCCCCGCCCCCCGGGGCGCCGCTGTCGAAGAGGGGATGGTCGACGCCGACGTCGTAGACGACGAGCTCCTCGCCGTCGACCTTCGTGACGCGCGCCTCTCGCGCCGGCTCGTGGGCGACGAGGCGCCCGTCATGGAAGAGGTCGCGGACGTCCGTCCCGTGCAGGAGGACCGCCGCGTCGGCGATCAGCCGCCGATGGCAACGCCACCAGACCGACTCCGCGCACATGATCGCGACCGTCTGCTCCCGCGCGTCCGCCGTGAGTGCAGCGAGCGCGTCGCGGAACTCCTGCGAGGCCATGTGGTCGGCGTAGGCGCGGAAGGACTCGTTGCGCAACGCCACGTTCCGCGAGGGCCCGTGTGGGCGTCTGCGCCCGCCGAGCGCGGGCTCCCAGCGATCGGCGATGCCGCCCGCCGGGACCCATACCCTCATCGCCTCGCGGCTGAAGTGAGGGACCCGGCGGCTGCCGGGATGGGAGCGGACGTCGACGAGCTCGGCGACCGACGCGTCCCCGAGGAGCGCGAGGAATTCGCTTGCCGCGAGCGTCCCGTGTCCGACCGTCACCAACATCGCCCAGGAGCCCGCTCAGGCGCGACCGCGGGCCGGAAGGTCTCCGCGCTCCGTCAGGCCGTCGAGAAGCAGGTGGAAGTAGAGCATTCCGGCGAACGGCTCCCAAGGGCGGAGGAGGTCGGCGATCTCCTCGTAGGAGGGATCGTGGCCCAGCCCGAAGAACCGCCGCAGCCTGTGCCGCGCGCCGACGTCGTCGCCGGGGTAGACGTCGAGCTGGCCGAGCCCGCGGAGCAGGACGTACTCCGCCGACCATCGACCGATCCCGCCGATCTCCTGAAGGCGTCGTGTCGCCTCCACCCTCCCGAGCTGCCCGAGCGCCGCCTCGCCGACCTCCCCGGCCGCCACGGCGTCGGCGATGCCCCGCAGGTAGCCGACTTTGCGACGGCTGAAGCCGAGGGCCCGCAGCTCCTCGGGTGGTGCCCCGCGTATCGCGTCGGCGTTGGGGAAGGCGATCGTCCCCGGCGACCCGGCGACCTTGTCCCCGTAGCGCTCGGTCAGGCGGTTGAGCAGGGTGAGCCCGACCTCGAGCGAGAGCTGCTGTTGGCGACGGCGTTGACCAGCGCCTCGAAGAGGCCCGGGAAGCGCGGCGGTCGCACGCCGAGGAAGCGCTCTTCCAGCGGACGCGTCCGCGGGTCGGCGTCGGCGAGCTCGTAGAACGGCGCGAGGTCCACGTCCACGCCGAGCAGGCGGATCACCTGCGATCGCAGCTCCGAGGCCTGATCCGGCCCCCGCCGGCCTGGCCCGAGGACCTCGACGTGGAGGACAGGGTCCCGCGAGGAGCCCGACTGCCTGACGCGGATCCCGAGCACGGCTCCACCCGCGCGCAGCCCCCGACGGTAGGCGCCGTCCCAGCGATCGATCCGGTTCAACCCACGTCGTCGCAGGGCCCACACCGTGAGGTCGAGGCGATATGGGGCCCCCGGACGGAGGTCGAAGGACGACACCGAAGGCTCGGGACCTCGAGACGGCGCGGCTCTTGGCATGGTCGGTTCAGTATGGAGCCCGCGCCTCGGTGCCCCCGGGGCCACCGCACGTCGGAGAGTGGGATCGGCCCGGATGGCCGGAGAGGCCTTACGGGCAGGACGACGCTACACGGCTGAACCTGGTCGAGCGCTGGTTCTCGATCGTCCAGCGCAAGGCGCTCACCCCGACGAGCTCGGCTCGCCGGAGGAGCTGACCGGGCGGCTGCTCGCCCTCCGGGCACACCACGCACGGGTCGTCCGACCGTTCGAGTGGACCTTCACCCGCTCCGACCCGGAGCGGGTGATCGGGCGGGTCGAGAGGACGGACGGGCGCCTCGCCCTCGCCGTCCGAGGGCTACGCGGCGAGCCGCAGCCCGGCGGGGGTCGTGACTACGCCGCCCCGCACGGCCAGCGCCTCCAGCAGGGCGGCGTTCATGAGGTGGCGCGAGTCGCTTGCCAGATCGAGAAGAGCGGCGGCGGCGAGCTCCCCATCGATCACGCCCGCCTCGGCCCGGGAGATCGCGGCATGGGCCAGGCGTGCCCGTTCGACCGGCCCGTCGACAGACCTCGTGGCGGCCTCGAGAAGGTCGGGGTCGGGGTCGTCTTCTTCCACCGCCTCGCAGAGACGGTCGAGCAGGGGCGAGAGGATCTTCGGCAGCTCGACCTGGAGTGAGAGGTCGACGCATGGCAGCTCCCACAGCTCCTCGAAGAGATCGGGGAGCTCCTCGTCGGGGCGATCGCGCAGCTCGCCTGCCGCCGCCTCGGAGGCGTGGGCGAGAAAGGCCCGCGCCCGGCTCTCCTCGGAGGGGCCACGCTCGATCCCGCAGCAGCGCTTCGCCTTGCGGCCGGAGCCGCAGGGACAGGGCTCGTTGCGCCCGACCTTCGACATGGGCCGATCGTGGCGGGCGGGTCGGTCGGAATCCCCGCCGGTTGCCGCGCGAGCTTATGGATGCGTCTACTGGCCCAGATCGTTCATCAACCGCTCGCGAGTAACGCCGATGGGTAAATGTCTGTCTGTGGACGCCGGGTCGACGCCCACGGGGCTCGCCGACGAGCCGTGGGAGCCTGGATCGACGGTGCGCGCTTCGCTTTCGAGCAGCAGCAAGGTGTTGATCGGGGGCGACGAGCAGTTGGGCGATCAGCACCAGCTCCAGCCAGACCCCGTTCATCTCGAAATCGAAGAAGGGGAGCAGCCCCAGACCCATCTGCCTGGCGCAGCGCGGGCAGGTCCTCCTCGATCTGAGGGCGCAGATCGGCCAGCACCTGGTCGGCCTCCCGATTCCCGTGATCGCGGCCGATCCGGTAGTGGACCTCGACGAGGTTCAGCCCAACTCATCGCCGGCCGTTCGCCGTCGATCACGCGCTGGACGACTTCCGACGCCGGTTCCTCCCCGTCGAGCCAGGGGCCTTCTGCGAGCCGACGGGACGATGTAAGCATGGTTTCTCCTGCCCTGACCGCCGAGCGCGCCTTCGACCCCGGGGCCGCGATCGACTCACATATCGCCGCCCGGCCCGCCGCCGGCCGTGGGCCGGCCGGCGAACCCGGGAGGCTCGCCGAGCAGGAGCCAGCGACCGTCCTCGGTCGCCGCCAACCGGCCGGCCTCGCGCAGCCGGCCGAGGGCGCTGGTCACCGTCGGCCGCCGGGCGCCGACGAGCTCGCCGAGCGTCCGATGACTCAGCTGGAGGTCGACGACCACGCCGTCGCGGCGCACCCTCCCCCAGCGATCGGCGAAGTGCCAGAGGATCATCAGCAGGCGGGTCTCGACGTGCGTGGTGTGACAGACGGCAAGCTGAAGCTGAGCCGGCGCGCCCGCCGTATCGCCCGGTCGAGGATCTCGCAGATGATCGCGGGCCACTGACCGAGCCGGCGGGTGGCCTTGCCGTCGAGCACCGCAAGACGGGCCGAACGGTCGACGACACGCCAGTCTGCCTCGATCGGCACCGAGGAGACTTCGGGAGCGTCCATCGACCACGGCCGCAGGACGTCGCCGCGACCGAGCAGCTCGGTGCAGCGGGTGCCGGCGATCATCACCCGGCGCATCAGCAATCCCTCGACGACGAGGAAGCCGAGGGCGGTAGAGGCGGTGGCGACCCGGGCCGGCGGTCGTCAGGTGCCGACGGCGGCGGTCGCGACGGGAACCATCACCATCGGATCCCCCAAGGGGCCCTCCTGGCGTCGCTGCGCGGCAACTACGACCTGGGCTCGGAGTTGCGGGAGCTGGACGAGCGCAACTCCGACGTGACCGACGAGCAGGTTCTCGCCGCCCTCTCCGAGGACTGACGCGCCGACCCGCCTGACGGCGACCTAGGCTGGCGGTCGCCATGCCCAACGTCGTCGTCGACACCAGCGTCTCGCTGCCCGCGACCCTGAGCCCGGGCGGCGCCAGGCGCAAGCTATGCGCCTTCGGAGCACCTACGAGGTCGAGCACGGGCGGCTCGAGCTCGACGCGCTAGGCGCGCAGGCCGACCAGGAGGGCGGCGTCGTCGGAGGCATCGAGAGTTCGCTCGAGCCCCTGGAGCGGGCGAGCGACCGCCGGGCGGCGTTGTCGGAGCGCCTTCCAACGGGACGCCGGACGATTACGCCGCTTCGCAGTCAGGTACGTGAATTGGGCGCACCCTCGGCGGGCTGCTCAAGAGCGACCGCGACCGGCTGACGTATTGGTCGGGCAGCCCGCTACTCCGTCACCCCGCAGTCGAAAAGGCTGCACAACGGCGACGACGAACAAACCGCGATCCTCGCGGCGGAACGGTACTCGGAGATGCGAGCCGCGATCGGGTTCCTTGTGTGTGCTGAGGCTCAACCGCAGTCCGGCGCGTGGCTCACCTTGACCGGCCGTTGCCCGCCCCCCCCCGGCGCGTCCAGCGGCCCGCTTACGCTCCCGGCTGTGTCAGACCCGTTGTTCCCCGATCAGCCGCACACCGACCGGCTCCCGATTACTCGCATGAGTCGGATTACGACTTTTTGCAGCGGGTTGACGATCCGATTTTCGCTCGCGTCCGCGACCTCCTCAACGACTGGTTCGAGCGCTTCGCCAGCTCGCAGGGCGACCAGTCGGTCAAAGACCTTCGCGGCCGTCTAAGAGCCCCTTTCAGAATGCCGCGTGCACGGATGGCGAGCGTCGGACCAAGCGGGGCAAGTGACGAGGGCTCTCTCCGAATCCCTGGCGCCGACCCGCGAGCGCCGCTCTGCCCACGACCCCGGCGTCGTCGTGCGCGACCTGGCCGTGGCGATCGCCGACGGCGGCGATCACGTCTCCGACCTCGGCGTCCTGCGCGACCAGGAGGCGCTGTTCGGGGCGGTGGCCTCGGAGACGACGGCCCACCGGGTGCTGAGGTCGGTCGACGCCGACCTGCTCGAAGCGCTCCGCGTGGCCAGGGCAAGAGCCCTGCGGCATGCCTGGGACGCAGGGGCGCGACCCGAGGAGCTGGCCCTCGACATCGACGCCACCCTGCTCGGCGCCCACTCCGAGAAGGAGCGCGCCGCGGGCACCTACAAGGGCGGCTTCGGGTTCTTCCCTCTGCTCTGTTACCTCTCGGAGACCGGCGAGCCCCTGGCCGGGATCCTTCGCCCCGGCAACGCCGGCGCCAACACCGCTGCCGATCACTTCGAGGTCCTGCAACTCGCCTTGGAGCAACTGCCCGAGGTCGATCTCGAGCGGGAGATCCTCATCCGCGCCGACATCGGCGGGCGAACCCGCGCCTTCACCGCCGACTGCCGCGAGGCCGGCATCCGCTTCTCGGTCGGCTACGAGGTCGAGGCGCGGGTGCGCGAGGCGATCGGCGCGCTGCCCGAGTCGGCCTGGCAGCAGGCGATCGACGGCGACGGCACCGAGCGCGAGGGCGCCGGGGTGACCGAGCCGACGAACCGCGTCGATCTCTCGAACCGGCCTGAGGGCACGCGGCTGATCGTCAGGCGCGAGCGGCCCCACCCCGGCGCCCAGCTCTCGGTCCTCGACTGCGAGACCGGCTACCGCCACACCGCCTTCATCACCGACCAGGGCGATGCCGACGTCGCCGCCCTCGAGCTGCGCCACCGCCGCCTCGCCCGCGTCGAGGATGCGATCCGGGTCGGCAAGGAGACCGGGATGCGCAAGATGCCCTTCGCCACCTTCGAGCACAACCGGGCCTGGCTGGAGGTCTCCCTCCTGGCGCAGGCTGCTGAGGTGGGCGGCGCTGCTCTGCCTGGACGGGGAGCTCGCCCTGGCCGAGCCCAAGCGGGTGCGCCGACGCCTGCTGCACGTCGCCGGGCGCCTGGTGCGCCCGGGTCGACGGGTGAGCCTGCGGCTGCCGCGAGGTTGGCCGTGGACCGAGGCGCTGGTCGCGGCCTTCGCGCGATTGCGGACACTGCCGGCCGCGAGCCCGTAGCCACCACCGTCCGCTCCCCGGCCCCGACCCCTCGCCGCACTCGCCGATCCCGGCCTGCCCGAGAACGGGCGCCGGCGCCCCGATTCCTCGGCGACCGACCTTGAAGCAGCACCAGGGCGGTCCCGAGGAACCACCCTGGTGCTGTTACCTACCTCGAGACGCCCGCTCACACCCTGCGGGATGAAAACGGTGGATCCGGGCTAGTGGCGTTATTCCGGGTCGCGAAGGCCCCTCATATGCACGAAACCGACCCCAGAAAGGGGCCAGTTTACAGGCGGTTTCTCCAAGCCCGGAACGAGACTCGAACTCGTGACCCCTTCCTTACCATGGAAGTGCTCTACCAACTGAGCTATCCGGGCGGGAGTGCGGCTCCCCTGCGAGGCGCCGTGAGGGTCGATCTTAGACGGTCTTCGGTCACTCCGGTGGGGCATCGCTCAGCACCAGGGCGCTGGCGAGGACGACGATCGCGACGCCGAGGACCTGGGCCGGAGAGTAGGGCTCGCCGAGGAGGACGAAGCCGGTCAGGGCGGCGATCACCGGGACGACGCTGAAGAGGACTCCGGCGGAGCCGGGCGTGAGGATGCGGAGGGCGACGATCTCGAAGGCGTAGGGAAGGATCCGGCCGCAGAGGGCCACGGCGAGCAGGAGGAGGAGGACGTCGGGGGTGCCGATCTGGAAGCAGGCGGCGACCGCCAGGGGAAGGCCGATCAGGCCGCCGATCCCGATCGCCACCGCCAGGCCGTCGCCGAGACGGGGGAAGGCGGCGACCCGCCTCGCAATGAGGATGTAGGTAGCCCAGCAGGCCGCCGCCGACACCGCGAGGAGGAGGCCGACGAGGTCGGTGCTGACGCCGGCGCCGGTGACCAGGGCGACGCCGCCGATCGCGAAGGCCGCGGCGCCGTAGTCGCGCGCCGCCCTGGCGTGGAGGACCGCCAAGCTCAGGGGGCCGAGGAACTCGATCGTGATCGCGGTCCCCAGCGGCAGCCGGTCGAGCGCCAGGTAGAGGGTGATGACGTTGAGCAGCAAGATCGCCCCGAGCCCGGCCGAGGCGCGCCGGCGGGCGGGCGACCAGCCCGCCGTGCGGGGCCGGACGGCGGCCACCGTGATCAGCCCGGCGACGCTGGCGCTGAAAGCGGTCCCGGTCAGCGGCGAGACTTCGTGGAAGGTCTCGGTCGCCAGCGCCGCCCCCACGGCGCTGCAGGTGCCGCTGCAGATGAAGAGCGCCCAGCCGAGGACGGCCGGGCGCTGCAGTCGCTTCAGCGGCTTAGTGACTATCCGAAAACCCGCGTGTGCGGCTGGCGAGTGCCGGACCGAGCGGGGGTAGGACGCAGGACGGCCCAATGGCAGAGCCATTCGGCCGTCCGAGGACGACGCCCCGCGAAGTGTGTCCGGCGCCGCCAGGCGTGCGCGGGGGTTTTCGGATAGTCACTTACTCCATCACCATCCCACCGGTCACGTTGATCGCCTGACCGGTCATCTCGCTGGAGTCCTCGGAGGCGAGGAACATCGCCACCCGGGCGATGTGCTCGGGCTCCTGGAAGCGGCCCATCGGGATCCCCGCCATCCAGCGCTCTTTGATCGCCGCCTGCGTCTCGCCGGTCATTTCTTCCTCCCAGACGTACTCGCGGTCCATCATCTCCGTGTTCACGATCCCCGGGCAGACGCAGTTGATCCGGATCGTCGGCGCGACTTCCAGCGCCACGCCCTTGGAGAAGACGATCACCGCCGCCTTCGAGGCGCAGTAGTGGGCGAACAGCTTGTAGCCGCGCTTGCCGGCCTGCGAGGCGATGTTGACGATCCTCCCCCCGCCCCGCTCGAGCATCCCCGGGATCACCGCCTTGACGCAGAGGAAGACCCCCTTGGCGTTGACGTCCATGACGAAGTCCCAGTCTTTCTCGGAGACGTCGGTGACCTTGTCCATGGTGATCACGCCGGCGTTGTTGACCAGGACGTCGATGCCGCCGAGCGCCTCGTCACCGCGGCGGATCATCTCGCCGACCTGCTCCTCGCTGGTGACGTCGACGCCGAGGCTCGACACCTCGCCGCCCGAGCCCAGTTCCTCGGCGGTCTTTCCGACCCGCTCCTCGTCGATGTCGGCGATCACGACCTTGGCGCCCTCCCCCAGGAACGCCGCGGCGATCGCGCGACCCATGCCCGCGGCGCCGCCGGTGACCAGCACGCCGCTTCCCTCGAACCTGCTTCCCATCGTCCGCTCTCCTCTGTTAGGCCTTCAGCACGTACTCGCGCTGCTTGATGTCGACCGGGATCTTGCGAATCTCCTCGACGGCCTCGGCCAGGTAGGTCGAGAACCGCTCGAAGATCTCGTTGCCCTTCTCCGCGGTCGCCCGCTTCGGGTTCCCGATCACGCCGCGCTCGGCGAACTCGTTGTGCTCCATCGGGAAGTAGAAGTACTCGTAGCCCTTGAATTCGGCGTCGGCGGCGCCGTCTTCCTTGGCAAACGCCTCGGGCATCCACTCCGGCGCGTGGGCGCGCGTGTCGACCGCCCGCTCCATCTTCACGTTGGCCGCGTCGTAGGCCATCATGATCGAGGTCTCCTGCTCGGAGGCGTGCCAGCCAGGCGTCTCCTCGGGCGGGTTCTCCATCACGTCCTCGATCAGCCCGAGGTAGCGCTCGCCGTACGGTTTGAACATCGCCAGCAGGGCGCCGGTCTCGTAGCGCAGGTTGCGGAAGACGGGGTCGGTCACCTTGGTGTTGGAGGTGTGGCCGTTGACGAAGATCAGCCGGTTGAACCCATGGTGAATCAGGCAGCGGGCGGTGTCGTGGAGGATCGCCAGGAGCGTCGTCGAGCGCATCGTGATCGTCCCCATCCCCCGCTCCGGCTCGCGCAGGTGGTGGGGCGAGTAGCCGCTCCAGATCGGCGGCGCGACCAGCGTCCCCGCCTTCTCCGCCGCGCGCCGGGAGACCTCGATCGCGTTGTAGATGTCGGTGCCGAGGGGCATGTGGTCGCCGTGCATCTCACAGGCGCCCATCGGGATCAGGATCGTGTCGTCCTGCTCCAGGTGGGCCCGGATGTCAGGCGGCGCCAGGTCAAGCAGCTGGCGCGAGTGGAGGTGGCCGTTCGATCTGGACATCCGTTCATAACCCCTTATCGTCGTATTCCGGAAGATCGTCCCGACCACCGTTCGTCCGAAGTATCGAACGCTTTTGCCGTATTTGGCGAATCAGAACGGTTGTGAACGTACATCCTGACGGATGCACCGTCAAGATGCCGCCTACTACCGGTCGCGATTAGAACGACTTGGGGGTGTTGATCCAGATGTACTCGAGCGGCTCGTCGGCGACGTTCTCGAGCCGGTGCGGCGTGGTGCTGGGGAAGCCGATCGCGTCGCCCGGGTCGAGGAAGTAGATCTCCTCGCCGACCCAGATCTTGAGCCGGCCGCGGAGGACCATCCCCCACTCCTCGCCCGCGTGGGTGATCGCGTCGCCGAGCGAGGCGCCCGGCTCGTAGCGCCCGTAGATCGCCTCGATCGTCGTCGCCTCCGGCGGCGAGGCGATCTCGAACCTCACCCCGGAGGTCTCGATCGCGCTGCGCGCCGCCTGGCTGCGCGGCTCGCCGTCCTCGCCGAGCACGCCCCGCTCGGTCGCCCGGACCACCCGCCCGGACTGGCTCGAGGGCTCGCTGAAGAAGAAGGCGAGCGTCGTGCCGAGCGCCGAGGCAAGCCGCTTCAGGGTCGAGATCGAGGGCTCGACCTTGCCCCGCTCGACATCGGAGATCAGCGAGGCCGAGACGCCCGCCTCGCGGGCGAGCGCGCGAATGCTGTAGCGGTGCTCGGTGCGCAGGTCGGCGAGCCGCCGGCCGATGCCGAGCACGTCGCTCGCCCCCGCCTCCTCTTTGGTCCGCGACGCCATCGGTGACCTCGACTTTAGAGGTCACCGGTCGGAAGGCCTGCCGCCCGGCCGGCGAAATCGGAGGAGACGACGGCCGGGCGGCGTTGGGGGTCGGGCATCCTGGGAGGAAGGGCTCAGAGCTCGGACTTGACCAGGATCTTCCCGTCGACCCGCGTTTTGGTCTCGTCGATCGCCGCGACCAGCTCCGCCAACGCGAACCGCTTGGTGATCGCGTGGTGCATGTCGATCTGGCCTGAGGCCATCAGCTTGATCACGTTGGGGAAGTCCCAGGAGCCGGAGTGCCCGATCGACCCGTAGATCGAGCCCGCCTTGAGTTGGTAATCGACGAAGTTGACTTCCGCCGCACGCGGGTCGAGGCCGATGATCGAGACCTTGCCGCCGATCCCGAGCGAGCGCTCGATCGTCCTCATCACCGCCGGGAAGTTGCCGCTCGCCTCGACCGCCAGCGCCACGCCGTCGCCTTTGGTCTCCTCCATGATCGCCTCGACCGCGTCGACCTCGAGCGGATTGATCGGGTGGGTCGCGCCGAGCTTGGCGGCGACTTCGCGCCGCTCCGGCAGCGGCTCGAGGCAGAAGACTTTCGAGGCGCCGCCGGCCTTGGCCAGCGCCACCGAGGCGAGGCCGATCGGGCCGCCGCCGAAGACCGCCACCGCGCGACCCGGGAGGAAGCCGCCGGCGCGGGTGAACATCCCCTCGTAGGCGACGCTGGTCGGCTCGCTCATCGAGCCGACCTCGAGCGCGGTCTTCTCGTCGCCGTAGCGCTCGAGCACCGCGTTCAGCGACCAACAGGCCTTCGCCGGCACCTTTACGTACTCGGCGAAGCCGCCATCGATGGTGAAGCCGAGGTCCTCGATGAAGCGGCAGTTGTTCCAGTAGCCGCCGCGGCAGGCGTCGCACTCCCCGCACCATTGGATCTCCTCCGCGGTGACCAGGTCGTCGACCTTGAACTCGGTCACCGCGGAGCCGACGGCGACGACCTTGCCGGAGAACTCGTGTCCGGTCACCACCGGCGTCGCCAGGTGGTAGGGCAGGAACATGTAGCCGTCGTCGTCGGTTTCGAACATGTGCACGTCGGAGCCGCAGATGCCGCAGGCACCGACCTTGAGGACCAGCTCGCGCGGCCCGGGCTCACCCGGGTCATCGACGGTCTCGTAGGTCGCCTCCGGGTTCTTGTAGACCTGGTTGGCATTGACTGCCCAGCGCCGCGCGGCGTCCTTGGGATCGATCTCGGCGCCCTGCCGGGGCGCCCACTCGGCGTTCAGTACGACGGCTTTCATCGTTCTCTCCTTGTCCGTCGAAGCGTGCGGCGTCGCTCAGGCGACGGCGCCTGCCTTGCCCAGGTCGTTTGCCTCGAGCGCGTCCTCCGGCGAGGCCGTGCCGCGGACCACCTGCGAGATCGCGGCGACGATCGCGGCGGGTCGGTCGTGCTGGAAGATCGTGCGGCCGACCGAGGCACCGAGTGCCCCCGCGGCGCGTGCCTCGACGATCCTGCGCAGGAACTCGAGATCGGATTCGCGCGAGCCACCGGCGACCACCACCGGCACCGAGACGGAATCGACGATCTCAGCGAACTGCTCACCTGAGCCCGGCCAGTTGCTCTTGATGATGTCGGCCCCGAGCTCGGCGCAAAGGCGGGCGCTGCGCTTCAGATAAGGAAGGCCCCAATCCGCCGCGTAGTCCACCCCCGTGTCGTAATACGCGTTCGGGAACTCGGCCTCGGCGACGAAGGGCATGCCGAGGCGCTCGCATGCCTCGCCGATCTGACCGGTGAAGGAGATCACGTCGGGCTCGTTCTCGGGCGCGAACGGAATCATCGCCACCACCCCGTCGGCGCCCAGCTCGGCGCAGTGCTCGACTGAGGCGATGAGGCGCTCTTGGTGTTTGATGCCGCCGCGCGAGGCGGTCGCCGTGATCTTCGCGACCACCCCCATCTCGCGCGAGGCGGAGGCGACCTCGGCGAGGCTCCGGATCAAGCCGGGCGCGATGAAGATGCAGTCGGCGCCGCCCTCACGGGCCGCCTCGTACTGCCTGACCGGATTCTCCAGGCCGGGCATGACCTCTGGTGCGCTGGTGCCGTGCGAGAAGGCGAACATCAGCGTGGACTGTGTGGCGGGCTCGATGATGCGCCGCATGCGCAGCGCCTTTCCGGTCGACATCAGCTCTCTCCATCTCTGTTCCGTTGAACACTGGGACGGTCCCACCGTACAGAAGATGGGTATCTACCGTCAAGTGATCGCTGAAAGAAGACGAATGTGGCTGATCTACCGCCAGGCGTTCGCTATGACCGGCCGCGCGTCAGAAACTCTTCGGGGTGTCGATCCAGATGTACTCGGTCGGCCCGTCGGCGACGTTCTCCATCCGGTGCGGAGTCGTGCTCGGATACCAGATCGCGTCGCCGGGATCGAGGAAGTGGATCTCGTCGCCGACCCAGACCTTGAGCCGGCCTTTCAGCACCATCCCCCACTCCTCGCCCGCGTGGGTGACCGGCTCATCGCCGAGCGAGGCGCCGACCTCGTAGCGGCCGAAGATCGCCTCGATCGACTCGGTCTGGTCGGGCGAGGCGAGCTCGAAGCGGATGCCGTCGGTCTCGATCGCCGAGCGCAGCTCGTTGTTGGCGTCGCCGCCGCGCAGGACGACCCGCTCGCCGGCACGGACGACCCGGCCGGTCCGCTCGGCGGGCTCGGAGAAGAAGTAGGTGAGGGTGGTGCCAAGCGCGTCGGAGAGGCGCTTCAGGGTCGAGATCGAGGGCTCGACCTTGCCCCGCTCGACGTCGGAGATCAGCGAGGCCGAGACGCCCGCCCGGTCGGCGAGCTTGCGGATGCTGTAGCGGTGCTCCTTACGCAGCTCGGCGAGACGCACGCCGATCGCCTTCTCGGGCGAGCCGGCGTCGTTCTTCACCACGTTCTCGCGCCCGCTCTGTCTGCTCTCTTTGCCGTTGCCGCCGGCAACGGCCTTGGTCTTGGCCATGACTGAGATTCCTTTTTTCCCCTGCCACTGAGTGGTCCGGTCGCTTGCAGGAGGCCAAGGCTACCGAGGATCGCCTGTGCCCCATCTCCCGCCGGCACCCGTTCCCTGCCGATATCCGTTCCGCCGCGTCCGCCCGGTCGCGGACCGGTGGCCTCGAGGCCACCGGTCCGCTCCGGTCGTGTGACTAACCGCCGATTCCGAGTTTGAATTCGTTCCAGAGATTGAGTCGCTTTTCCAGGTTTTCAACCGGCTTGTAGAACTTCAGCGCGTTGAAGAACGCTTCGCCCTTCTGGGTTTCCGGGATCAGCGTGCCTTCCAGCTTTTCTTTCGTCAGGCCCTCTTTTTCGGCTTCCTTGGTGGTCGCCTGTTCGTAGTTCAGGGTCCCGGAGTTACCGCTTTTCGCGATGAACCTCGCCTGCCATTTCGGCGTCTCCGAGAAATTGATGAACTTGTAGACGGCGGCTTCCTTGGATGCTCCCTGTTTGGTGATCGTGAGGTTGTCGCTCCAGGCCGGCATACCGCCCTTGACGATGTTGAAGACTTCGATTTCCTTGCCTTCTTCCTTCAGCGCGGTTGCCGTGGCGACGTTGTTCAGCATCGCCACCGAGGCTTCGCCGGCAGCGAGCTGCGCCGTCTGATCGTCGAAGCCGCTGGTCAGGCGTTTCACCTGCGGCCGCAGTTCCATCAGTTTGTTTTCGAAGGCTTTGAATTCTTCTTCGTTCAGGTTGTAGGCGTCCTTGAAGCCGAGCGCCATCGGGACCATCGGCTCGGCCGAGGTCGGGTCGTCGAACATCGAGACTTTGCCCTTCAGCGCCGGATCCCAGAGGACGTTCCAGTTGTCGAGTTCCCCCTTCGAGTTCTCGTACTTGGAGAGGTCGATGCCCTTCACCAATTCGGGCATCACGGCCAGGGGCTGAGTTCCCCAGTTGTAGATGATTCCGTAGAGCTTGCCGTTGACCGTAGTGGCTTCTTTCCAATTGAAGCCCAGCTTGATGTTTTTCATTTCTGGCACTTTGGAGGTGTCGATCGGTTCCAGGAGTTCCGATTCGACGTACTGCGGGAACCAGCCGGCAGTGTTGAGGATGATGTCGTACTGGCTCGGGTTGGCTTTCACCTTGGAGAACATTTCGGCGGGCGAGCCGACGTTGGTCGCGTTCACCTTGATGCCGGTTTCTTCTTCGAATTCGGAGATCCATTCGGGTTCGTCGTAGGTCTCCCAGGTGAGCACGTTCAGCGTTTCACCGCTGCCCGATTCCGCGCTCGCTTCGGAACTGGATTCCGAGCCAGATTCCGAGCTCGCTTCGGCTTCTTCTCCGGACGCGCTGGTTTCACTGCCGGTGCTGCTGCTGCTACCTCCGCCACAAGCCGCGAGGAGCAGGCCCGCGACGAGAAGCAGTGCGAGGACGCCCCCCCAGCGCAGCGAGAGAGGGAGAGAGGAAAGCCGTCCTCGGCTGCCTCGTTGGTCGTCATTCATGGTGTTCCTTTCTCGTGTCCGAGGGAAACGAACGGAGCTGGCCCCCACCCTGTGATGGGACCGGCTCCACCGTACGTTACTGGGGTATCTGCCGTCAAGTCATGCCTTTTATCGAACGTTTTGCCGTAAAGATCTGAAACTGCAAGTCAGTACCGGACAACCGGTTCTACGGCGCGGCCGCTCTCGGCGGCCGCGTACGCGGCCTCGAGCAGCGCCATCGTCGCCAGGTTGTCCCGCCCCGAGATGCTCGGGGTCCGACCCGAATCGAGCGCTGACAGCAGCTCCGCCAGGGTCGCGGCGAAGGCATCGGGAAACCAGCGGCCCGTCCACTTCGGTTCGAGCACACGCTCGGGGTTCTCGGTCGCCAGGTAGCGCAACCTGCTGGCGCTGCCCCAGGGATGGTCGGGCCAGCCGAGGGTCCCACTGGCGGTTCCCCTCGTCCCGTCGACCCGCCACTCGATGCCTTGGTCGAGGCTCGGGTAGGTGTTGTCGATCCCGACCGCGAGCAGGCCGTCCGGATAGCGAAGCGTGTAGGTGGCCATCTCGTCGGCCCCGTCACCGCCCGGCGCGCCGCGAACACTCGCCACCACATCCTGCGGCTCGCCGAAGAGGAAACGGAAGGCATCGAGGTGGTGGACGCTCATGATCAGCATCCCCTTGCGCGCGTAGTCGTCGGCATATGGCATCCAGCCGACCCGCGCGTGCATGGTGATCTGCGCCATCACCGGGTCACCCAGGCGCCCCTCGTCGAGCAGCCGTTTGAGCGCCCGGATCGAGTGGTCCCAGCGCATGTTCTGGTTCACCGCGAGGACCACCCCGCGCTCCTCGCAGGCGTTCACGGTGGCCTCCGCCTCGGCGAGCGTCGAGGCCAACGGCTTCTGGGCGAGGATGCCGCGGATGCCGGCCTCGGCGGCAAGGATCTCGCCGATCAGCTGCGGCTGGACATCCGGCGGGTAGGCGATGTCGACGACCTCGATCGCCGGATCGGCGACCATCTCCTCCCAGGTCGCGAAAGCGCGTATCCCGTGCTCGGCGGCGAGGCTGCGGCAACGCTCGGCGTCGCGTGAGCTGATCCCGACCACCTCGGCGCCCGCGGTCCTGTATGAGGGCAGGTGGCATTCGCGGACGATCCAGCCGGCGCCGACGATGCCGACCCCCGGCGTGCCGACGAGGCTGCCCGGCTCGGGGTGGCCGAGGCGATCGAACTCGGCGCTCACGCCGGTGCCCCCGCCGTCGCCTCCCAGACCGCCTGGACCTCACGCCGCAATCTCAGCGCTTCCTCCCATCGGTCCGACATCTCCTCGCCGTCGGGACCGGAGATCGCATACCACTGCGGCGGTCCCAGCTCGGTGGTGAAGATCAGGCGGTCACCTTCCGCGGCGCGCGAGCGCCAGCGGCTAAACCCCTCCCGCCACCAGTCGAGGAAGAGGTCGACCCACTGCCGGTGGTGCGGGAATTCGAGCTGGATCTGGACCTGCTCGCGTGAGGCGACGCGACCGTGGAAAGCGCCGGCGCGATCGAGGATCCGCCTGATCAGCTGGTGATTCTCCTCGCTGATCGGCCAGCGGAACTCGCGACCCGCCAGATAGTGCGAAAGGTCGGCTGTGAGCCGCATCCGTGGGATCGCCTCGATCAGCTGCAGGGTGTAGAGCAGGTCGGTGGTCATCCGGTCACGGTGGGTCTCGAAGAGCACCGGCACTCCCGCCTCGTCGGCGATCCGCTGCCACTCCAGGATCAGCGGGATGCCCTCCAGCACCGTCAGGGGCCTGACGTTCGGCTGCAGGTTGATGTGGGTCGCCCGCTCAAGCCCGAACTCCGCGGCGCGCTCGATCGCCGTCCGCAGTTCGTCGAAGTCACGAGGGGCGCACTCGATGCTCCAGAGAAGACCGCGGTCGCGCAGCAGGCCGGTGATCTCCCTTGCCGCCTCGTAATCCTCGAACTCGACCGCCGCCCCGTCGAACCCCGCGGCGGCGATCCGATCCACCTGCTCGGCGAAGCTCCAATCGCGTCCCCGCCAGGGCAGCTGCTCCATCGCCCACATCGACTGGAAGACCAGGAGCTCCATCTCCCCGTCCGCCGTCTAGCGGCCCGCCGCCACCGGGATCGAGGTGTAGCCGTTCATCATGTGGCTGCGGAGCCGTTCCGGCACGCCGCTCACCTCGTAGTCCGGCAGGCGATCGAGGATCGCGCCGAGGGCGATCGTCGCCTCGAAGCGGGCGATCGGAGCGCCCATGCAGTGGTGGATGCCCTCGCCGAGACCGATGTTGCGCTCCTGCTTGCGGGTGGCGTCGAAGACGTCGGCGTCGCGCCAGCGGCGGTCGTCGCGGTTGGCCGCGCAATAGAGCATGAAGATCGTGGCTCCGGCTGGGACCGTCTCCCCGTGCAGCTCGCACTCCTTCGTCGTCACCCGCCGCAGGAACCGCAGCGGCGCCTCGTAGCGCAGCGCCTCCTCGACCGCGCCGGGCACGCGGTCGCGGTCCTCGAGCAGCCACCGCCGCTGGTCGCGGTTGGCGTCGAGGAGCAGGAGCGCCTGGGAGATCAGCGAGGAGGTGGTGTGGGTGCCGGCGTCGAGGAAGAAGAAGGCGTTGCCGAGGATGTGGTCCTCCGGAAGCGGTTCGCCGTCGTGCTCGGCGGTGAGCATCAGGCTGAGCAGATCGTCGCCGAGGTTGGCACGCCGCTCCTCGATCAGATCGATCAGATATTCATGGGCGTCGGCCGCGGCTTTCACCGAGTGCGGCGGCGGCGTGATGTCGCCGGGGTCGCGTTCCTGGAAGAGCCGCAGGTTCTCCGAGAGCGCCGGCTGGTCGGCCTTCGGCACCCCCATCATGTGGCCGGTGACGGCGATCGGCAGCTGCCAGGCGACCTCCGCGGCGAGGTCGACCTCCTCGCGGCCGTCGGCCAGCGCCGCGTCGAGCAGGCGCGCCACCTCGGCTTCGATCACCGGCCAGAGCGACTCGCGGATCGCCTTCGCCGAGAAGCGCGGCTGGAACAGCCGCCGCCACCAGTCGTGGTCGGGCGGGTCGCACTCGAGGAAGTTGGGACCGCCGAGCAGCGCCGTGTGGTCCACGTCGACGCCCTCGGCGCTCGAGAAGGTCTGCCAATCGCGCGAGACCATGCGCACGTCCTCATAACGAGAGACGGCGTAGAACCCGTACCGCGCGCTGTGGTAGAGCGGCTGCTCGTCACGCAGCCGGCGGTAATCCTCGTAGGGATCGTCAAGGCCCGCCGTGAAGGGGTCATAGTCGATGGTCGAGGTGCTCATCTCCGTGCTCCTTTCAGTCCAGTGGAGGTCCGCCTGCCAACCGATCGGACGGTGGCGGCCCCGCCTCGATCAGGTCGCGCGCGCCCTCGACCGAGAACAACCGGTTTGGTTCGATCCGCTCCAGCCAATCGGTGACTCCGGCCGACTCGTAATCGGCGAGCGTCGCCTTCGAGTCGACCGCGCCGGAGTAGCCGTTGATCGCGATGGCGAAGTTCGTGTCGCCGTCCCGGTGCGCGGCAACGTAGGCGCGGATCTCGGCGACTTCCGCAGGGGTCAACGTGTCGCCCCCGACCTTCTCCGGGATCGCGCCGTCCCAGCGGGCGGCCCGCCGAAAGGGACGGCGGTTCGGCCACCAACCGGCGATCCAGATCGGCACCCGCGGGCGCTGGGCGGGCGGCGGAAGAAAGCGGGCGCCGTCGACCCGGTAATGCTCGCCGGCGAAGCTGAACTCCTCTCCCGACCAGAGCCCGTCGAGCACCGCGAGGCCCTCGTCGAGCATCGCCCCCCGGACCCGGTCGTCGGTCTCCTCGCCGAACATCCCGAACTCGAGGTCGGGTGGATAGCCGAGGCCGATGCCGAGGTCGAGCCGGCCGCCGGAGAGCTGGTCGAGGGTCGCGGTCTCGCGCGCCAGCTTCCAAGGCCGGCGGCGGGGCAGCGGCGTGATCATCGTCCCCAGGCGCAGCCTCTCGGTGGCGCCGGCGATCGCCGCCATCGCCACCCACGGGTCGACGATCCGCCCGTCCGAGTCCCCTTCCCAGGAGATGTGGTCCCAGAGGTAGAAGCCGTCCCAACCACAATCCTCGGCCTCGCGCGCCAACTCGACCAGCACGTGCGGATCGCCAAACGGTCCGAAGTTGGGGAGGAACACGGCGCGCCTCATCTCAGACCCCCGGCGCCACCGAGCCAGGGCCAATCTCGCGCTCGGCGGCGGCGCTCGGCCGTCCGGCACCGCGCCGACGCCAGCGACTCGCTTTCTTTTCCTCCGGCAGGCGGTTGCGCCGGCCGGAGATGAAGAGCAGGAGGCCGGCGATCCCGATCAAGGTAAGCGAGCCCCCCGCGATCAGGGTGAAGGCCGCGTTGACCTCGGGCGTGAAGCCGAAGCGCAGCAGCCCCCAGACGTAGACCGGGAGGGTCGGCTGGGTGCCGGCGAGGAAGAAGGTCGAGGCGATCTCGTCCATCGAGAGCGTGAAGCCGAGCAGGCAGCCCGCGATCAGCGCCACCCGCACCCCGGGCAGGGTCACGTGCCAGAAGGTGCGCAGCGGCCCGGCGCCGCAGTCCATCGAGGCCTGCTCGAGCGTCGGATCGGCGGTCTTCAGCCGCTGCAGGACGATGAACATGATCAGCGGCGTGATGAACGAGACGTGCCCGGCGACGATGGTGAAGAAGCCCGGTTCGATCTTCGCGGTGTGGAAGTTGACCAGTAACGAGATCCCGAGGACCAGGCCGGGGGCGACCAGCGGCGCCGCCAGGAGTGCCTGGAATACCGCCTTGCCGCGGATCCGCAGCCGGTCGATCATCAAGGCGAAGGCAAGGCCGACGCAGGCCGAGACCGAGACTGCGACGGCGGCGACCTTGAGGCTGTAGAGGATCGCCTGCTTCATCGGTTCGTCGTTGAAGAGCGCTGAGAACCACTTGGTGGTGAACCCGACCAAGGGCAGCGTCTGAATTTTCGAGTCGTTGACCGAGAACAGCGCGGTGATGATCATCGGCGCGTAGAGGAAGATGTAGACCGCGATCACGAAGAGGCCGACGATGCCGACGATCAGGTACTTGACGGCCTTCGACTCGCGCCGTCGCCTGCGCATCCGGACACTTCCCGCCGCGGCCATCAGTCGATCTCCGCTTCCAGTCGGGTGAACAGTGAGACCAGCGCCAGCACCAGCAGTCCGGCGGCGATGATCGTCACCCCGATCGCGGCGCCCTGCGGCCAGTTGTCGGCGGTCCCGAACGACTGCAAGACGATCGAGCCGAGCATCGTCCCGCTGAGGCCGCCGACCTGAGCCGGGGTCACGTAGTCGCCGAAGGTGAGGACGAAGCCGATCGCGAACCCGACCGCGACCCCCGGTCGGGTCAGTGGCCAGATCACATGGCGGAAAGTGCGCCAGGCGGAGGCGCCGCAGTCGGCCGAGGCCTCGTAGTAATGCTTCGGGACTCGGTCCAGAGAGGTATAGGCCGAGAGGAACACATAAGGGATCGCGATGTAGGTGAGGGCGATGATCACCGTCGTCGTCGAGTAGATGAACGCCGTCGAGGGCTTGCTGATCAGGCCGACGGATTCGAGGAACCCGTTCAGCACGCCGTGTTCGCCGAGGATGATTTTCCAGGCGAAGATCCGCATCAGGTAGCTGACCCAGAGCGGGATGATGATCATGATCGCCGCCAAGGTCTTGTAGCGGCCGAATTTGGTCACCACCACGTAGGCGAGCGGGTAGGCGATCAGGGTCGCGCAGGTGGTCGAAACCAACGCGATCAGGAGCGTGCGCTTCAGCAGCGTGGTGAAGACGTTGGAGGCGAACAATTCGCTGTAGTTGTGGAAGTTCCAGACGTGGGCGACGCTGCCGAGTTCGTTCTTCCAGAGGCTGTAGGAGATCAGGAAGACGTTCGGCAGGATCACCAGCACCAGGATCCAGAGCAGCGCCGGGCTGACGATCAGGAACTTCTTGATCGGCGAAGGGAGGCGGCGCGGCAGCGCCGTGATCGGTTCTAGGCGTCTTGCGACTGTTGCTGCTGCTGCCATGACCCCGTCGCTTTCACGATCACTGCCTTGTCCGGGCTCCATCCGAACTCGATCGGATCTCCCGGCGAATAGATCTGCTGCCCGGCCCTGACGACCAACCGCTGGTCGCCGCAGTCGACCATCACCTCGCGCTCGTGGCCGAGGAAGAGGACGTCGCCGACGACCGCCTCGTAGTGGTTGGGCAGCCCGCGGCTGTCCTCGCCGACGACGATCGTCTCGGGGCGGATGCTGAGGGTGAACTTCTCTTCCCCCGGCGCCTCCCCGAGGACCAGCGGCATCGTCCCGGCCTGCGCCTTGTCGCCGCTCGTGCAGCTGCACTCGAGCAGGTTCGATTTGCCGATGAAGCCGGCGACGAAGGAGGTCGCGGGCCGGTCGTAGATCTCGGTCGGGCTGGCCAGCTGCTCGACGTAGCCGCCGTTCATCACCGCCAGCCGGTCGCTCATCGCCAGCGCCTCGCCCTGGTCGTGGGTGACGTAGATGAAGGTGATGCCGACCTCGCGCTGCAGGTGCTTGAGGACCAGCAGCATGTTCTCGCGCAGCTTCAGGTCGAGCGCCCCGAGCGGCTCGTCCAGCAGCAGCAGGCGGGGGCGCCCGATCAGGGCCCGGGCGAGGGCGACGCGCTGGCGCTGCCCGCCGGAGAGCTGGTGCGGCAGCCGCTTCTCGAAGCCGGTCATCGAGACCCGCTCGAGCGCCTCGGCGACCCGCGGCTTGATCTCGCCCTTCGGCGTCCCCGCCATCTTCAGCGGGTAGGCGACGTTCGCCTCGACCTTCATGTGGGGGAAGAGGGCGTAGTTCTGGAACACCGTGTTGACGTCGCGCCGGTAGGGCGGCACGCCGGTGGCGTCGATGCCGTCGAGCAGGACGTTGCCCTTGGTCGGCTGCTCGAAGCCGGCGATCATCCGCAGCGTCGTGGTCTTGCCACTGCCGCTGGAGCCGAGGATGGAGAAGAATTCGCCCTCCTGGATGTTCAGGTCCATGTTGTCGACGGCGGCCACATCGCCACCGGGGTAAGTCTTCGAGACCCCCCTCAACTCCACGACGGGAGCTCCGTCGGCGCCAGGCAAGGCCGCCGGCTCTGCCTGCGGGGCGCTGGTCACACTGCTCACTTGGCTCGACTCCTCCTTGGCGGTTTTCATCGGTTGCTCCCTGCGTCGCGATCGGCGGCGGCCTTCGCCGTGGCGAGGATCCGCTCGATCGTCTCCAGGTTGCGGACGCTCTCCTGGCGCGAGACCTCGGTCAGTCCGTCCCCGCGGACCGCGGCACAGAAGTTCTCGATCTCGAGCCGGTAGGGATCCTCGACCGGCGTCTCGACCCAGCGGCTGCCCGACTCGAAGCGGACCTCGATCCCGTGCGGCTCGCGGACCGCGTACCAGGGCATCGGCAGGATCGCCCGGCCGCCCTCGCCGAGCACCTCGACCCCGACGTCGAGCGGGCTGACCATGCCGCAGTCGAAGACGGCGAGCAGGCCCGATTCGTAGCGCAGGGTGGCGGCGGTCGCCTCGTCGACCCCGGAGGCGGCGAAGCGGGCGCTCGCCGCGACCTCGAGCGGCGCCGCGTCGGCGAGGAAGTTGCTGGCGCTGACGCAGTAGCAGCCGACGTCGCGCAGGGCACCGCCCGCCAGCTCGGAGCGGAAGCGGATGTCGGTGGCCGGGTCGGCGACGGTGAAGTGGAAGCGCGAGCGCACCACCACCGGCCTGCCGATCTCACCGCCGGCGACCAGCTCGCGCAGCACCTTCACCTTCGGGTGGTGGCGGTACATGAACGCCTCCATCAGGACGAGGCCCCGTTCCTCGGCGAGGTCGAAGAGCGCCTCGGCCTCGGCGGCGGTCGCGGTCAGCGGCTTCTCGCAGAGCACGTGCTTGCCCGCCCGCAGCGCCGCCTCGACCCACTCGCGGTGCAGCGAGTTGGGCAGCGGGATGTAGACGCAGTCGATCGCCGGGTCGTCGAGCAACCCCTCGTAGGAGGAGTGGGCGACCTCGATCCCGTTGGCGGCGGCGTAGCTCCGCGCCCGGCCGCCGTCGCGGCTGGCGACCGCGCCGAGCTCGGCGTCGGCGGCAGCGGCGAAGCCGGGCAGCAGCTCCTCGATGATCCGGGCGGTCGAGAGGATGCCCCAGCGGAGCGGTCGCGCGGTCATGACGACGCCCCTCCGGCGCTCGCTTCGGAGCCTTGGCCGAGCGCCAACGCGCTCTCGCCGATCAGGGCGATCAGGGTGTCGACGGCGGCGTCGGCGAAGTCGGGGTCGTTGATGTGGGAGTCCCAGACCTCGACCTTCACCCCCGGCCGGATCTCCGCCTGCAGCGCGTCGAGGAAGGCCCGGTCCGCGGGCGGGTCCCAGAACGGGCCGCCCTCCACGTCGGGCACCGAGAAGCCGCCCATCGGCACCAGGATCGCGGTCGGCCCGCTCGCCGTGTTGGCCTTGCGGGCGAAGATCGCCCCCAGCTCGGCCATCTCCCCGACGGTCAGCCGGACCAGGGTCAGCTCGGGGTTGTGGCGGAACATCGTGCGGCCCGGGAATTCGGTTTCGCTCGCCTCCCAGGTCCCGCAGGTGATGAAGTCCACGCACCCCGGCACCAACACCTGGGGGACGCCCTTGCGACCGGCGCCCTCCATCCGCTCCGGCCCCGCCACCATCAGGCCGCCGACCAGGTCGGCGGCGAGCTCGGTGGTGGTGAAGTCGAGGACCGCCTCGGCGTGGCCGGAGCCGACCAGGTCCTCGAGCGCCCGCCCGCCGACCCCGTTGGCATGGAAGATGACCGGCGTGTAGCCGACCTCTTCGAGCCGGGCGCGACCGCGGTCCATCGCCTTGGTCGTGTTGCCGTTCATCGAGATCGCGACGGTCGGCCCGGTGGCGGCGGGCAGGTCGCCCTGGTCCTTCACCCGGGCGTAGGTCCGCGCCGCGCCGGCGATGTACCCGGCGGCGCTGCGGTAGACCGGTTCCGTGATCGCGTTGATGCCGGCGATGTCGGCGACCGAGTGCATCACCGCCACGTCGCGGAGGCCGACGTAGGGCTCGAACTGGCGCAGCCCCGAGGCGAGCGGCGAGACGACCATCTTCGGGAAGCCGACGTCGAGGCGCTGGAAGGCGGGTCCGGCGAGGTAGGCGCCGGCGCCGCCGATGCAGATCGCGCCTTGGACCCGGTCGCGGGCGACCAGCGCCTGGGTCAGCTCGCTCACCCCGACCTGCATCTGCCCGACCGCCTCGCCGCGCGGCAGGCGGGTGATCGCCGCGATCGTCGACCCGGAAGCGAGGGCGACGTCGGCGCGGGCGATCATCGGGAAAGGCACCTCGACCTCTCCCGCGACGACCGAGGAATCCAGCAACACGGGCTGGGCGCCTGCGTCTACGATGGCCGAGGCGAGGAAGACGATCTCGTCGCGCTTGGTGTCCAAGGTGCCGATGACGAGGACTGAAAGCGCGTCTTGGTCGCTCGCGGCGCGTTCGGAAGATCGAACGTAATCGAGATTTCCCAAGCTCTCCACCGGTGCCACCGTACGTGATGAGGGGTATCGGCGTCAAGTGCCCTCTTAAGTCGAACGCTGATCTATGACGCGGAGAGGAAGGGCTCGATCCGCCTGGTGAGCCGTTCCGGCGCCTCGAGGATCGAGAAATGCCCGCTGTCGAGCTCCTCGAAGGTTGCCCTTGCGATCGCGTCGGCGACCCTGCGGAGAACCTCCGGGGGTGCGATCCAGTCGTCTCGACCGGCCAGGACCAGGGTCGGCGCCACGATCCTCGCCAGCGAGTCGCCGAGGTCGAGCCGCAGGTTGAGGTCGGCCTGGCGGTCGAAACCGGGTGAGATCGGAAAGGTGGCCGCAAGTGCCAGGCCCTCGACCGGCAGCCCTTCGACGAACTCCGGGCTGAACCCGGTCAGCATCCAGAGCCGGGCGAACGACTCCGGATCGCGCTCGCGCAACCGGCGCCAGAGCTCGAACTGGAGGTGGCTGCGAGCGTCGGCCCCGCCCGCCGGACCGTTAAGGAGCACCAACGAATCGACCCGGCCGGGATTGTCCGCCGCCACCGCCGCGGCGACCGCGGCGCCCAACGAGAATCCGACCGCCGAATAGCTCGCCGCCCCGACGGCGTCGGCGACGGCGGCGATCTGGGCGGCGAGCCTCGGCAGCTCGAGCGGGCCACCGTCGTCGACCGTGGCCCCCGAGCCGGGCAGGTCGGGCATGACCACGGTCCGCCGTTGCGCCAGGGTCGGCGCGACGGTCGACCAGGTCGTCTTCGCGTCGCCGCCGGTGCCGTGGATCAGGAGCACGACCGGGCCCTCGCCGACGACGGCGAAGTCGATCGTGGCTCCTCCTGTCTCGATGGTCGGCATCAGGCGCTACCGGGTCCGGTAGTCGATCCCACGAGGTGATTCGACGGACGGAAGAGACGCGACGGCGTCGGCGTGCACGGTCGGCGGTCGCTGAAGGGATGCGGCCATCTCGGCGGCGACCCGGGCAGGCTGTGGTCGCCGCCGAGATGGCCGAGACTCGGGGGACGGCCGAGGTGCCGGCGAGGGTGGTCGTCCTTCGTGGGGCCGGGGATCGTGGAGGAGGGCGCGCCGGGGACCGTGGCCGTGACGGAGATGCCGGGAACCTCGCGGAGTCCACGCTTCCTCCACCGCCCCCGCGAAGGCGCACGTCTGCTTGAGTTTTCGGCCCATCAACGCCGGGCCTTCCGCAGACGTGCCATCCCTGTGACGAGACCTCCGCGAACTCGCCCGGGACGCCGCATCTACCCCTCTCGGCGGATCGATCATCTGGCCTCAGATCAGCGGCGCCATCGCGGTCTGGCCGCCGTCGACGAAGATCGTCGCCCCGTCCAGGTACTCGGGGGCGTCGAGCACCAGGTACTCGATCACGTTGCCGAGCTCGTCCGGCTGACCGACCCGGGCGAGGATGTTCAGCTGCTTGAGCGACTCCGGCGTGGCGTTCTCGACGAAGTCGCCGACCATGTCGGTGGCCACCCAGCCCGGCGCGATCGCGTTGACCAGGATGTCGTGCTTGGCGAGATCGACCGCCATCGAGCGCGCCAGCGAGGCGACCGCAGCCTTGGCGGCACTGTAGTGGGCCGCTTCCGGCTCGGAGACCGGGGCGTTGATCGAGGAGATCAGGACGAAGCGGCCGCCGCCGTTCTCGGCCATCACCCGGGCCGCCGCCACGCAGGGGTAGAGCATCGCGTCGAGGGTCGGCGCGATCGTCTGCCGCCACGATTTCTCGTCCATGTCGAGGAAGTCGGTCGGCTCGTAGGTGCCGGCGCAGTTGACGCAGAAGTCGAGGCCGCCGAGGGCATCGACGGTGTCGGCGACGATCCGCTTCGCATCGGCTTCGACCGCGCCGTCGCCGGCCGAGTAGGCGACCTGGGCCCCCTCGACTGCCGCGGTGAGCTGCTCCTGCGCCGCCTTCAGCTTCTCCTCCCGCCGCCCGGAGAGCATGATCGACACGCCCCGGCGCGCAAGCCGCTCGGCGGAGGCGTAGCCGATTCCCGTACCACCACCGACAACCAGTGCAACATTCGACATTTGTAATCGCCTTTCGTTCAGTTACGTGATGGTCTGCGAGCGGCCAGCGAGGCCAGCATCTGCCCCACGGTGGCGCAAGGATTCGCCCCGAGGGCCTCGATCCGGTCGGTGACGTCGACCGACTTGACCGGGCCGAGGTCCTGGATCAGCCGACCGCCGACGAAGACCGCGGTCGCCAGCCCGCGCTCGCGCAGGTGCGCCAGCAGGTCTTCGGCGACGCTCAGCGCCGACCCGTTGTAGGTGCTGAGCCCGATCGCGTCGGCCGCGGTCTCGGCCGCCGCCGCGGCGACCAGGTCGTTGTCGACGCTGGTGCCGAGGTCGACCACCTCGGCGCCGAAGTGGCGCAGGATCGAGACGACCACGCCGAGCCCGTACTCGTGGACGTCAGCCGAGGCCGCCACCACCTTGATCCCGGCGAGGTCGAAGTCGTTCTCGGCGAGGATCTCCTCGAGCACGGCGCGGCGGGTCTCGGTCGCCCGCAGGAAGGTGTTGGTGGCGACCACCGGGGCACGGCCGCGCGGGTACTCGGGGTCCGGCGGACCGGCCCCCCAGAGCTCCTCGATCCGCTCGGCGCCGAGCCGCCGGGTCGAGACGAGGATCTGCAGCGGGTCGTCGATGTCGACGCCCAAGCCCTTCAGGCCCGCGAGCATGTCGGCGTAGCACCGCCGTCCCCCCTCGAGGATCCGGTCGCGGACCGCGTAGACCGGCCGCCAGTCGATCATCGGCAGGGCGCGCCGGGCCTGGCGCTCGGCCTCGTTCGCGAGCTCCAGCGACTGGACGATGTCGCCGACGGTGGGGATCCGGATCGGCTCGGTGGTCGGCGTCGCGTGCACCGCCGCGCCGGTCGGGTGGGCCAGCTGGTTGGCGATCGTGAAGAAGACGTCGGTGGTGACGATCGCCGCGTGGCGGTCGAGCGAGAAGCCGGGATCGAGCGAGTTGGTGTCGCCGTGGACTAGCGAGGGCGGCACGCGCGAGGTGTTGATCGCGTCCAGCGCCTGCCCGAAGGCGGCCTTCAGCACCGGGTCGGCGAAGGTCGAGCCGTAGCTCGGCGAGTAGGCGGCGCCGATCAGCTCCTCCGCCACCCGCCGGTGCAGCAGGCACCAGGCCAAGGAGGTGGCGCAGTCGTGGAAGGAGCCGACGTAGCCGTCGTCGATGTAGGAGTCGAGCACCACCCCGGCGTCCTTCTGCGCGGCGATCACCGCGATCGCCTTCACCGTGTTGGCCATTTCCTCGACGTCGGAGCTCCAGCCCGGGTAGCCGTAGGACTGCTGGGCGATGTTGCCGACGTAGGAGATCCCCGCCTCGATCGCCGCCACCGCGTTGAAGACCGAGGCGGGGCTGCCGACGGCGTGGTCGTTGACGATCCCCTGCACCTCGATCTCCGTCGCCACCCCGGCCCAGTCCTCGCGGGTCCAGAACATGATCCCGGTCTCCTCGACCGCCGCGGCGCGCTCCGCGGGCATCAGGCCCATGCGCCGGTCCGCGGTCAAGGAGACGCGATCGACCCGCAGGTCGCGCCGCCTGCACTCTTCCCACACCTCGCCCAGGGCGTCGCGGGTCTCGGGCCAGGACTTGAGGCCGAGGTTGATGTAGTAGGTGATCGTCCCGTCCTCGCGGCAGCGTTCCTTGTAGAAGCGCTCCGAGATCACCCCGTGGCGCTCGTCGTATCGGGTGCGGGCCGGCTTCAGCCCGCCGCCGATCTCGCGGCCCTCGCGGATCAGCTCGGCGCTGCCCGGCAGGTCGGCCGGCAGCAGCTCCTCGGCGACGCGCGAGCTCATCCGCCCGTCCCCAGCACGGTCCGCGTCAGGCCGCGAGCGGCACCGATGTGCTCGGCGGCGAGGAGGCCGATCGCCCAGAGCAGGTAGCGCCGGTCGAGGCGGACCTTCAGCTCCGCCGGCACGAGCCCGGCCCGCCGGCGGACCCGCTCCAACGCTCCCTCGACGATCGCCGCCGCCTGCCCGGAGTCGGTGAAGATCCCCCCGGTCGCGATCGCGCAGGTGGCGGCGCGCAGGTCGCGACCGTCCTTCCTGAGCGTCGTCCCTTCGCTCGTGACCACGGTCCGCAGCCTTCCGGCGTGGCGGAAGATCGCGATCTCGCTCGCCATCTCGGCGAGCTTGCGGTCGATCCGCCGCTCGCCCTCGTCGGTGGGGACGAAGGCGCGGTCGGCGGCCCGCCGCGCCGCCGGCTCGACCAACGGCCGGATCTCCTCCGCCGCGTAGCCGACCTCGGTGGCCGCCTCGAGGATCGCCGGCGCGTTCTCGCGCAGGCCGAGGTCGCCCTCGACGGTGCGGGTGAGGCGGCTGTCGCCAAGGCCGGTGCTCACGTAGCCCTCGCCCGCCTCGACCGGCAGCGCCGAGTGGACGTCGGTGGTGGCGCCGCCGACGTCGACCACCACCGGTCGCAAGGCATCGCCGGGGACGCCCGCACCGGCGTCGGCGATCACCGCGGTCGCCGCGAGGACCGCCGCCGGGGTCGGCATCCGGACCCAGCGGGCGATCGCCGAGGCCGAGGCGAAGCGGCCGTGGCCGATCACGTGATCGATGAAGAGCGCGCGGATCTCCCGCTGCGCGGCCTCGGCGGTGAGCTCGCCGATCCGCGGCATGACGTTGTCGACGCAGCGCACCTCGCGGCCGTGGCCGAGCGCCTCGACCACGGCGCCGGTGGCGGCGCTGTTGCCGGCGACCACGACCGGCAGGCGGGGCGCCAGGGTCCGCAGCGCCTCGGCGTGCCCGAGGATGCCCGCCTCGTCGCCGCCCTCGGTGCCGCCGGTGAGGAGGGCGATGTCGGGCGCGGCGGCGGCGAAGCCGTCCTTCGTCTCCCGCCCGCTCTCGCCGGCGCCGTATCCGGCGACGATGCGGGCGCCCGCCGTCGCGCCGGCCCGGCGCCCCGCCGCCAGGGTCAACACCGGCTCGACCCCGAGGACGACCACCCGCAGCCCACCCCCGGCGCTCGAGGAGAGGATCGGCTCGCCCTCGGCGGCGCCGGCGCCGACCGTCTCGACCAGCCTTTCGCGGGCCTCCCCGACGCCGGCCGCGAGATCTTCCCGCGCGGTCGGCACGCGCACGGCGCCGAGCAGCTCGCCCGTCTCCGTCACCCCGATCATCTTCGTGAAGGTGCTCCCGATGTCGCCGACGACCAGCATGCCCTCGTGCCGCTAGTCGGAGAGGACCGCGACCACCGCCCCCACCTTCACCACCGATCCCGCCTCGACCCGCAGCTCGGCGACGACGCCCTTCGCCGGCGCCTCCAGCTCCGCCTCGATCTTGTCGGTCTCGACGTCGGCGAGCGCTTGGCCCTCGTCGACCGCGTCGCCCTCCTTCACGTGCCAGGTCGTCAGGGTCGCCTCCTGCATCGTCACTCCCCATTTCGGCAGGATCACGTCCATCAGCCCGCTCCCTTCTCCTCGACGCCGGCGAGCACCGCGTCCCGCACGGAGTCCTTGCGCACCGTCACCGCTTCCTCCAGCACCGGGCTGAACGGGATCGGCACGTCCTCCCAAGTCACCCGCCGCGGCCGGCTCTTCAGGTCGGCCCAGTTGCGCTCGGCGACCCGGGCGATGATCTCCGCCGCGGCGCCGCAGGTGCGCCGGGCCGGATCGACGACGACGAGCCGCCCGGTCCTGGCCACGGAGTCGGTCACCGCGTCCCAGTCGAAGGGCGAGAGGGTCCGGGGGTCGATCACCTCGACCGAGACGCCGTCCTCCTCCAGCTCGGCCGCCACCTCGAGCGCCGTGCCGGCGGCGGAGGCGATCGCCACCACGGTGACGTCCTCGCCGCTGCGCTTCACCTCGGCCTTGCCGAGCGGCAGCGGCTCGAGGTCGGTGGGCACCGGGCCCTTGGCGCCGGCGAGCATCAGGTCGAGGAGGAAGACGACCGGGTTCGGATCCTCGACGCTCGCGATCAGCAGTCCGGCGGCGTCGCCCGGGGAGCTCGGGAAGACGACCTTGATGCCGGCGAGGTGCATCAGGATCGGGTGCGGGTTCTCGGAGTGCTGGGCCGCGGCGGAGCCCGACGGGCCGGTGCCGGCGAAGTAGACCAGGGGCAGGTCGACCTGCCCCCCGGACATGTAGCGCAGCCGCGCCGCCTGGTTGGCGACCTGGTCCATGGCGACGTAGAAGAAGCTCGAGAACATCAGGTCCATCACCGGCCGCAGGCCGCTGGCCGCGGCGCCGACGCAGGCCCCGACCACGGTCGCCTCGGAGATCGGCGAGTTGCGGACCCGGTCGGCGCCGAACTCCTCGACCAGGCCTTTGGTGCAGCCGATCGTGCTGAGCTCGACGTCCTCGCCGAGGACGACCACCGACTCGTCGGCGGCCATCGCCGCCCTCAGGGCCCCCGCGATGGCGGTCGTCATATAGGTGTCCTTGGCGAGCGTCTCGGTCATCGTCACTCCGCCTCCGCATAGAGGTCCGCAAGCGCACTCGCCGGCGCCGGCATCGGGCTCGCCTCGGCGTATCGGTAGGCCGCCTCGATCAGGTCGCCTTCGCGTTCCTGGATCTGCTCGAATTCCGCCGGCGTGGCGATGCCCTCCTTTACGCACTCGTCGCGGAAGCGGGCGAGGGGGTCGCGGGCGATCCACTCGTCGATCTCCTCCTGCGGTCGGTAGGGGCCGGAGAAGACCTCCTCGCCCTCGTTGTGGCCGTGGTGGCGGTAGGTCTCGGCCTCGATCAGTGAGGGGCCGCCCCCGGCCCGGGCGCGCTCGACCGCCTCCGCGGCGGCGTCACGGACGGCGAGCACGTCGTTGCCGTCGACCTGGACGCCGGGGATGCCGAACGCCTCGGCCCGGTCGGCGATCTCACCGGCGGTGATCTCCTCGGTCCGCATCCACTCGGTGTAGTGGTTGTTCTCGCAGAGGAAGATCACCGGCAGGCTCCAGATCGCGCTCAGGTTCAGCGCCTCGTGGAGGACGCCCTGGTTCGAGGCGCCGTCGCCGAAAAAGCAGACGGTGACCTGGTCGCGGCCGAGGATTCGATCGGCCATCCCGCTGCCGGTGGCGATCGGCAGCCCGCCGCCGACGATTCCGTTGGCACCGAGGATCCCGAGCGAGTAATCGACGATGTGCATCGAGCCGCCCTTGCCCTTGCAGTAGCCGGTCTCGCGACCGAGCAGCTCGGCCATCATCAGCTTCGGATCGGCGCCCTTCGCCAGCAGATGGCCGTGGCCGCGGTGGGTGCTGGTGATCTTGTCGGCCTCGGTGAGGACCGAGCAGGCGCCGACGCCGACCGCCTCCTCGCCGATGTAGAGGTGCACGAAGCCGGGCAGCGTGCCGGCCTTGAACAGCGCCTGGACCTTGCGCTCGAAGGCGCGGATCCGGGCCATCCGGGCGAACAGCTCCAGGTTGTCGGCGGCGGTCAATCCATCACCATCCCGCCGCTGACGTTGAGGGCCTCGCCGGTCGTCTGGCCCGCCGCGTCGGAGGCGAGGAACAGCACGACCTTGGCGACGTCCTCGACCTCCTGGAAGCGTCCCAGCGGCATCGCCGCCATCCACCCGGCTTTGATCTGCTCGCGGTCCTCGCCGGTGATCGCGGAGACGGCGTCGTACTCGTCCTCCTGCAGCTCGGTGTTGATGAACCCCGGGCAGACGCAGTTGACCCGCACGTCGGGCGCCACCTCGAGCGCCGCCGACTGGGTGAGGCTGATCACGCCCGCCTTCGAGGCGCAGTAGGGGGCGGCCAGCTCTCCGCCGCGCTTGCCCGCCTGCGAGGCGATGTTGACGACCGAGCCGCGGCGCTGCGCGATCATCGTCGGCAGCGCGGCGCGCATGAAGTTGAAGACCCCGGTGAGGTTGACCGCGATCGTGCGGTCCCAGTCCTCGTCGGGGGTATCGACGAAGCGGGCGACGCGGGCGATGCCGGCGTTGTTGACCAGGTGGTCGAGGGAGCCGAAGCGCTCCTTGGTGGCGTCGATCACCCGGGCGGCGTCGGCGGCGCTGCTGACGTCGGCCCTCAGCGCCAGCACCTCGCCGCCGGTCTCCGAGCCGAGCTCCGCGGCGGTCGCCTCGACCGCGTCGTTGATATCGCAGACGACCAGGTTGGCCCCGGCCTCGAGGAAGGCGCGGGCGATGCCGCGACCGAGGCCCCGGGCGGCGCCGGTGACGAGCGCGGTCTGACCGGCGAAATCGCCTTCAAGGCTCATGCGACCCCCTCTCCGAGGTGCCCGGCAACACGGCCCGCCCGCGTACGGCTAGGATGGCCGCGAGGACGGAAGGCTCCTCCAGGTCACCGCCGACGCGTCCGGCAGATCGAACGAAATCGAGCTTTCCCAGGCTCTCCACCGGTGCCACCGTACGGCATCGCCTATGCTCGCGTCAAGTGATCTTTCAGATCGAACGCTGGAGGGTTCTCGATGAGCCCGAGATCGATCGCTCAGAAGCGGTAGTCGGCCACGACGATCTCGGCCGCCACCTCGCGCAACCGCGCCAGCGACGGCTGGTGCGCGGGATGGCTCCGGTAGCGCTCCAGGGCGGCCTCGTCGTCGACGTCGACGCAGAGCGCCGCGTCGTAGGGCGACTCGTTCAGCAGCGGCCCGGCGGTGAGCGCGCGGATCTCGTCGATCACCGCCGGCAGGGCGCGCAGTTCGTCCAACAGCGGCTCCAGCTCCCCGCCTCTGCCCGGTGCCATCGACCAGATCACCGCGTGGCGGATCATCGGCCCTCCTCTCGGTTCAGCTCTTCGACCGGGTAGCCCGCCGCGCGCATCTCCTCCAGCAGCCGCCTCCCCGCCTCGACGCTGCGGCACTCGACCAGCAGCTCGACCCCGGTCTCGTCGACGTGCAGGCTGACCCCGTCACGGACGTGGGTGACGTCGAGCAGGTTGCCGCCCGCCGCCGCGACCTGGCCGAGGAGGCCGGCGAGGACGCCGGGCCGGTCGCTGATCCGGGTGAAGAAGCGCACCCGCCGCCCGGCCCCGGTCTGCGCCCGGTTGATCGCCGCGGCGAGGACGTTGGCGTCGACGTTGCCGCCGGAGAGGATCGCCACCGTGGTACCCGCCCGGGCGGGCGCGACGGCGCCGGTGGTGAGCGCCGCGACAGCCACCGCCCCCGCCCCCTCGGTGACCAGCTTCGCCCGCTCGACGAGGAAGACCATCGCCTCGGCGATCGCGTCGTCGTCGACCTCGGCGAGGTCGTCGAGCCAGCGCTCCATCAGCGCGAAGGTGAGCTCGCCGGGGCGCTTGACCGCGATCCCGTCGGCGATCGTCGAGGGGACCGCCACCGCTTCCGGGTGCCCCTCGGCGAGCGAGGTCCGCAGCGAGGCGCAGCCGGCCGCCTGGACGCCGACGATCTCGACCTCCGGGCGCTCGGCCTTGATCGCGCCGGCGACGCCCGAGATCAGCCCGCCACCGCCGACCGGGACGACCACCCGCGCCACCTCGGGCACCTGGGCGAGGATCTCGAGGCCGACCCCGGCCTGGCCCTTGACCACGTCGAGGTCGTCGAAGGGATGGACGAAGAGCAGCCCCTGCTCCTCGGCGAGCCGGCGCGCGGCGGCGATGCATTCGTCGACCGTGGTCCCCTCGCCGCGCACCTCGGCGCCGAAGGCGGCGACCGCCTCGACCTTGGAGACCGCCGCCTCGACCGGCATGAAGATCGTGCAGGGGATGCCGCGGGCGCGGGCGGCGTAGGCGAGCGCCTGGCCGTGGTTGCCGGCGCTCCCGGTGACCACGCCGCGCGCCGCCGCGTCGGGGTCGGCGCGCAGTTTCGCCGAGGTGCCGCGCAGCTTGAAGGAGCCGGTGCGCTGCAGGCTCTCGGCCTTCAGCGAGACCTCGCCGCCGCAGCGCCGCGAGAGCGCGCCGAAGCTGAAGACCGGGGTCTCCTTGACCACGTCGCGCAGCCCCTCGCGTATGCGGCGCAGCTCGGCGGGATCGGGGTCCCAGCCGCTCACCGCGGGATCGCCACCACGGCGTCGATCTCGACCCGCGCGCCTTTCGGCAGCGCCGCCACGCCGATCGCCACGCGGGCCGGCGGCTCGCTCGGGAAGAAGGCGCCGTAGGCCTCGTTGATCTCGGCGAAGCCCTCGAGCTCGGTCGTGTAGATCGTCATCCGCAGCGCCTCTCCCAGCCGCGTCCCGGCCGCCTCGCAGACCGCCGCGAGGTTGCGCAACGCCTGCCCGGTGGCGGCGCCCAGCGAGTCTTCGACCAGCTCGCCGGAGGCCGGGTCGAGCGGCAGCGCCCCGCTGCAGTAGAGGGCGTCGCCGTGGCGGACGGCGTGGCTGTAGGGGCCGATCGCCGCCGGGGCGTCGGCTGCGGTGACGGTCTCGCGGTCGCTCATCTCACTGATCCTCCTCCAGTAGTTGCCTGATCACCGGCCGGCGGGCGGCGCCCGCCTCGTCGAGCCGCCGCACCGGCGTCGTGTGCGGCGCGGTGCGGGCGATCTCCGGATCCTCCTCCGCCTCGGCGAGGATCGCCGCGATCGCGGCGACGAAGGCGTCGAGGGTCTCCTTCGTCTCGGTCTCGGTCGGCTCGAAGAGGAGCGCCTCCTCGACCAGCAGCGGGAAGTAGACCGTCGGCGGGTGGTAGCCGTGGTCGAGCAGGCGCTTGGCGAGGTCGAGGGTGGCGATGCCGAGCGCGCGCTTCATCGGCGCGCCGGAGAGGCAGAACTCGTGGCCGCAGATCCGCTCGTAGGCGGCGGGCAGGCGCTCGCCCGCGACCTCGGCGAGCCGCGCCTTCAGGTAGTTGGCGTTCAGCACCGCGGTCTCGGAGGCCTCGGCGAGCCCGTCGCCGCCGAGCGAGCAGATGTAGGCGTAGGCGCGCACGAAGGTGCCGTAGTTGCCCTGATATCCACGCAGGCGGCCGATCGATTTCTCGTACCCCTCGGGGTCGAGGTCGAAGGTGCCGTCCTCGCGGCGCCTGATCCGCGGGTTCATCAGGTAGGGACGGATGCGCTCGGAGACCGCGATCGGCCCCGACCCCGGACCGCCGCCGCCGTGCGGCTGGGTGAAGGTCTTGTGCAGGTTGAAGTGGACGATGTCGAAGCCCATGTCGCCGGGCCGCGTCACCCCCATCACCGCGTTCAGGTTGGCGCCGTCGTAGTAGAGGGTGGCACCGGCGCCGTGGACGATCGCCGCGATCTCCTCGATGTTCGGGTCGAAGAGCCCGAGCGTGTTGGGGTTGGTCAACATCAGGCACGCCACCTCAGCGTCCGCCTTCGCGCGCAGGTCGTCAAGGTCGACGCCGCCCTCGGCCGAGGTCCCCACCTTGACCACCTCGTAGCCCGCCATCGTCACCGTCGCCGGGTTGGTGCCATGAGCGGTGTCGGGGGTCAGCACCTTGGGCCGGCGCTCGCCGCGCTCCTCGTGGTAGGCGCGGGTGAGCAAGAGGCCGGCGAGCTCGCCGTGGGACCCGGCGCTCGGCTGCAGCGAGACGTGCGGCAGGCCGGCGATCTCGGCCAGCGCCTCGCCCAGGTTCCACATCAGCTCCAGCGCACCCTGGCTCGCCTCCGGCTCCTGCAGCGGGTGCAGCTTGGCGTTGCCGGGGAGCGCCGCGACCCGCTCGTGCAGGCGCGGGTTGTGCTTCATCGTGCAGGAGCCGAGCGGGTAGAAGCCCGAGTCGAGGTCGAAGTTCCGCTTCGAGAGGTTGACGTAGTGGCGGACGATCTCCGGCTCGGAGACCTGCGGCAGCCGCGGCGGGGTGCGCCGCCGCGCCGCCTCGGGGATCAGCTCCGCGAGCGGTGTCTCCGGGACTTCGGTCGGCGGCGCGACGAAGGCGCGCCGCCCGGCGGCGCCACGCTCGAAGATCGTCTTCACGCGATCACCTCCGCCAACGTCCCGACCAGGCGCTCGATCTCGACGCGGGTCCGCTGCTCGGTCAGGGCGACGAGCAGGCCGTCCTCGAACTCGGGGTAGTCGCGGCCGAGCGGGTAGCCGGGATTGACGCCGGCGGCGCGGCAGGCGGCGGCGATCGCCTCGACCCGGGCGAGGTCGGCGCCGGGGAAGCGGACCGCGAACTCGCGCGCCACCGGCCGCTCGGCCAGCGGCTCGACCCCGTCGAGCGCGGTCAGCGCGCGGCGGGTGAAGTCGGTGCGCCGCGCCAGCAGCTCGCCCAGCTCGACGATCCCCCGCCGTCCCAGCCAGGCCAGGTAGACGACGCCCGCCAGCGCGTTCAAGGCCTGGGAGGTGCAGATGTTCGAGGTGGCGCGCTCGCGGCGGATGTGCTGCTCGCGGGTCTGCAAGGTGAGGACGAAGCCGCGGGCGCCGTCGGCGTCGACGGTCTCGCCCGCGATCCGCCCCGGCATCCGCCGCAAGTGCTCCTCGGTGGCGGCGAAGAAGCCGAACGAGGGGCCGCCGAAGTCGAGCCGGTTGCCGAGCGTCTGCCCCTCCCCCACCGCGATCTCGATCCCCGACTCGCCCGGCGGCCGCAGGATGCCGAGCGTCTGCGGGTCGCAGGCGCAGACCGTGATCGGCTCCACCGCGGCGAGGTCGGCGACGTCCTCGATCACGCCGAGGAAGTTCGGCTGCTGGAGGAAGGCGGCGGCGGTCTCCTCGTCGATCGCCGCGAACCAGGCCTCGCGGTCGGTGACGCCGTCGGCGAGGCCGACCTCGACCACCTCGGCCCCGTAGCCGCGGGCGAGCGTGCGCAGCGTCTCGCGGGCGTGCGGGTGGACGCCGCGGGAGACGACGAAGCGCGAGCGCTTGTTGGCCAGCTTCGCCAGGTAGCCGGCGGCGGCGAGCGCCGAGGGCATCTCGTAGACCGAGGCGTTTGAGACCGGCAGCGCGGTCAGCTCGGAGATCGCGGTCTGGTACTCGAACATCACCTGCAGCCCGCCCTGGGAGACCTCCGGCTGGTAGGGGGTGTAGGGGGTGAGGAACTCGGAGCGCTCCATCAGCATCTCGATCAGGGCCGGCGAGTAGCTGTCGTACATCCCGGCGCCGAGGAAGCTCACCTCGTCCTCGGTCGAGACGTTGCGCGCGGCAAGCTCGCGCAGGTGCGCGTAGACAGCCTGCTCGCCGCGCCCGTCAGGGAGGGCGATCGGCCGGTCCATCCGCACCGCGGCGGGCACCGCGCCGAAGAGCTCCTCGACCGAGCCGACGCCGATCGCGCCCAGCATCGCCTCCCGGTCGGCGTCGGTGACGGCGGTGTAGCGACTCATCCCTGACCTCCTTCGAGATGGCCGTAGAGCGGATAACGGCGGGCGATCTCGGCGACCTCGGCGGCGAGGTCGGCCCGCTTCTCTTCGAAATCGCTACCCAACGCGGCGGCGATCACGCCGCCCAGCCGCTCGAAGTCGGCGACCCCGAGCCCGCGCGTGGCGAGCGCCGAGGTGCCGATCCGCAGGCCCGAGGAGACCATCGGCGGGCGCGGGTCGAAGGGCACCGTGTTGCGGTTCACGGTGACGCCGATCGAGTGCAGCCGGTCCTCGCCTTCCCTGCCGTCGAGCGGCGAGTCGCGCAGGTCGACGACGACGAAGTGGACGTCGGTGCCGCCGGTCAGGACCGAGACGCCGTCGCCCGCCGCGACGAGCTGCGCCGCCAGTGCCCGCGCCCCCTCGATCGTGCGCCGCTGCCGCTCGCGGAACTCCTCCTCGCCGGCCAGCTTCAGCGCCACCGCCTTGGCCGCGATCACGTGCTCGAGCGGGCCACCCTGCTGGCCCGGGAAGACGGCCGAGTCGATCTTCTTCGCCCACTCCTCGCGGCACAGGATCATCCCGCTGCGGGGCCCGTTCAGGGTCTTGTGCAGGGTGGTGGTGACGACGTCGGCGTGGGGCACCGGGTTGGGATGGAGGCCCGCGGCGACGAGGCCCGCGAAGTGCGCCATGTCGACCATCAGCGGCGCTTCGACCTCGTCGGCGATCCGCCGGAAGGCGGCGAAGTCGAGCTGGCGCGGGTAGGCCGACCAGCCGGCGACGATCATCCGCGGCCGCTCCTCGCGGGCGATCCGCGCGACCTCGTCCATGTCGATCAGGCTGGTCTCGGGATCGACCCCGTAGGCGATCGCCTCGTAGAGCCGGCCGGAGACGTTCAGCTTCATCCCGTGGCTGAGGTGGCCGCCGTGGGAGAGCTCCAGCCCGAGGATCTTGTCGCCGGGGGACAGCAGCGCGTGGTAGACGGCGTTGTTGGCCTGCGCCCCGGCGTGCGGCTGGACGTTCGCGTGCTCGGCGCCGAAGAGCGCCTTGGCGCGGTCGATCGCGATCTGCTCGGAGACGTCGACGTTCTCACAGCCGCCGTAGTAGCGCCGGCCGGGATAGCCCTCGGCGTACTTGTTGGTCAGCACCGAGCCCTGGCATTCGAGCACCGCCCGCGGGGCGAAGTTCTCCGAGGCGATCATCTCCAGCGTGTCGCGCTGGCGCCCGACCTCGGCGGCCAGCACCGCGGCGACCTTCGGGTCGACCTCGGCGAGCGGCATCTCCAGCGTCCGCCGGGTGTCCGTGGCGCTAGGCATCGCCCAGCATCTCCCGGTAGGCGGCGACGGCGAGCAGCCCCTCGGCCTCGGCCGGGTCGTCGAGCCGCACCTTCACCATCCACCCCGCCCCGTAGGGGTCGGCGTTGATGATCTCCGGCTCGGCCTCGGCCGCGGCGTTGACCTCGATCACCTCGCCGGAGAGCGGCGCGACGACCTCGGAGACGGCCTTCACCGACTCGATCTCGGCGTAGCTCTCGTCCTTGCGCAGCCGCGTGCCGACGGCGGGCGGGGCGAAGAAGACGACCTCGCCCACGGCATCCTGGGCGAACCAGGTGATCCCGAAGGTGGCCGCCTCGCCCTCGACCCGGGCCCAGTCGTGGGCGGGGTGGTAGAGCAGCTCGGCGGGGTAGCTGGGGTCGGTCACGCGACGGGCTCCTTTGCGTAGAGGGGCTTCTTGCGGACCTCGGCGGCGCGGACCCGCCCGCGCACGTCGACCTCGATCCGGGTACCCGGCTCGGCCTGGTCGACGGGCACGTAGCCCATCCCGATGCCGATCCCGAGCGAAGGCGAGTGGGTGCCGCTGGTGACGACACCGCTCCCCGACGCGGTACGGATCTCGTTGCCCGGGCGCGGGATGCCGGGGTCGGTGAAGGCGAACGGGACCAGCACCTGGGAGCGCTCGCGGCCCGCGATGGCGCCCGAGCCGATGAAGTCGGTCTCGGGGGCGAGGCACCAGGAGAGCCCCGCCTCGACCGGATCGCGGTCCTCGCTCAGGTCGTTGCCGTAGAGGTGGAAGCAGACCTCGAGCCGCAGGGTGTCGCGGGCGCCGAGGCCGGCGGGGACGGCGCCGGCGTCGATGAGCGCCCCCCAGACGGTCGGTGCCGCCGCGGCCGGGACGAGGAGCTCGCAGCCGTCCTCGCCGGTGTAGCCGGTGCCACAGACCAGGCAGCCGACCCCGGCGATCCCGATCTCGGCGGTGCGGAACCGTCCCGGCAGCGCGGCGTCGGCGAGCGCCGCCAGCGTCTCCCGCGCGTCCGGACCCTGGACCGCGATCATCGCCCACTCGTCGAGCTGGTCGTGGACCTCGACCTCGAAGCGGTGCGCTTGGGCGCGGAACCAGGCGAGGTCCTTGGCGTGGTTGGCGGCGTTGGTGACGGTGAGGAAGCGATCCTCGCCGAGCCGGTAGGTGAAGAGGTCGTCGAGCACGCCGCCGTCCTCGCGACAGAGGACGCTGTACTGGGCACCGTGCTCGGCGATCTTGGTCACGTCGTTGGAGAGGATCCGCTGCAGGAACGGCTCGGCCTGCGGGCCGACCGTCTCGATCTCGCCCATGTGGGAGACGTCGAAGATCCCGACCGACTTGCGCACCGCCTCGTGCTCCGGACGGATCCCGGCGTAGGCGATCGGCATCTCCCAGCCCGCGAACGGGACCAGGTCGGCGCCCGCCAGGAGGTGGGCGTCGTGAAGGGGGGATTTGCGCAGTGATGAAGCCAAGGTGGGTCTCGCTTTGGCACAGTGGTCCAACCAGTGAGCCGCAACGATAGAGCACCTGTCAATCCGGCTCGCCCGCACCCGGGCGGCGCTTCCGACGGTCGGGGGGACGGTAGATTCGGCGGATGGCCGAGCCCCCCCTGCGCCCGATCAGACGCAGCGCCCTCTACGAGGAGGTCGTCGACCGGCTGCGCGAGTTCATCGACGTCCACCAGTTGCAGCCGGGCGACAAGCTGATGCCGGAGCGCGAGCTCGCCGAGCAGCTCGGGGTGAGCCGGACCTCGGTGCGCCAGGCGCTCACCGCGCTGCGCGTGCTCGGCATGGTCGACGTCCGCCCCGGCGACGGCGTCTACGTCACCAGCAGCGAGGACATCGTCCCCAGCCTGGCGCTCGAGGTGCTGGAGAGCGAAGCCGACCACCCGATGATCTGGGAGGTGCGCGAGGCGGTCGAGACGCAGGCGGCGCGACTGGCGGCGCGGCGCCGCAGCCAGGAGGAGCTCGAGCGGATGGAGGCGGCGCTGGAGGCGATGGGCGAGTCCGTCGCCGCCGGCGGCGAGGGCGTGCTCGGCGACCGCCACTTCCACCAGGCGATCCTCGACGCCTCCCACAACCCGATGCTGCAGAGCCTCTTCGCCCAGCTCGCCGACGCGATCGACAAGACCTCGCAGGGCTCGCTCGGGCTGAAGGGCCAACCGCCGATCTCCCTCGCCGCCCACAAGGCGGTCTACGAGGCGATCGCCGCAGGCTCCGAGCAGGAGGCGGGCGAGCGGATGCGCGAGCACCTCGCCACCTCCGCGGCGACCGTCCTCACCGCGCGCCGCAGCGAGCGCTCGTAGGGTGGTTCCATGACGGCGCTCCGGGGGAACGCCAAAGGGACCCGGCCGGGTCATGAGGGAACGGCAGAGGGTCCTACGCTCCGCTGTTCCTTATGCCGGGATGGTGGGCATAAGGAACGGCGGAGGGAGGGTGCCGCGGGGTCCGTCACGAAGACGCCGGGAAGTGCGCGGGTGACGCGAGGGAGACGTCACGAGTTCCACGCTTCCTCCACGGCCGATGACGCCCTGCGTGGATGACCCGTGCCCTGGCACGGGTCATCCACGCAGGGTGATCCCGGGGGAGCGGACTCCCCCGGGAAGGACACACGCTCCCCCGCGAAGGCGCACGCCTCCCCTGCGATCCCGGCGTCTTCGTGACGGCGGCGTGCCTTGTCTCGCCCGGCCCCACCGCCCAAGGACCTGTGTGGAATATTCCGGGCGCCCTGGACCCGGAATATTCCACGGACGTTCCTGAGCGATGGTGCCGTCCCTTCAGGATGCCCTTCCGGGGGCTCCCCGTCCCGGGCGTCCCGGAGGCGGCCACAGCCTGCCCGGGTCGCCTCCGGGACGCCCGGGACG
>JAFDWF010000034.1 GCA_018268575.1 Actinomycetota bacterium | reverse complement strand
GCTCCACGAACGCCTCGCGCCCGAGCTCCTGACGGCTCTTCCCTTCGGCGCGAAGGCCTTTCTCGACCACCGCCTGGGTGGCGATCCCGGCGTGGTCGGTGCCGAGGATCCAGAGCGCGTTGCGGCCGCGCATCCGGTTCATGCGGACGAGCGCGTCCTGCATCGAGCCGTTCAGCGCGTGGCCCATGTGGAGCGCACCGGTCACGTTGGGTGGCGGGATCGCGACCGAGAAGTTCTCCTCCGGCGTCCCGGTCGCCTCCGGGTGGAAATAGCCGCCCTCCATCCATTCGGCGAAGACGCGCGCCTCGATCTCCGCCGGTTCGTAGCGGGTGGTCGCTTCGAGCTTGGTGCGCTTGGCCGCGTCCATGCGGCCGAGTCTAGATATCGAGGCGCTCGCTCAGCTCGCGCTTGCCCCGGTCGGTGATCTCGACCCCGCGGCGACGCTCGGTGCGGCGGACCCAGTCGAGCTCGAAGAGGCGGCTGGTCAACGCCACGCCGAGCTTGCCCGCCAGGTGCGGTCGGCGCTCGGACCAGTCGTTGCAGGCCTTGCCCGCGCGGGGCGGCTTCGCGATCCCGAGGTCGGCGAGGAAGACCGCGCCGGGGTCTGTGAGGAGGAAGACCTCGGCCTCGCGCTCGACGTAGCCGCGCGCGGCCATCGCGTCGGTGATCCCGACCCCGAGCCTGCCCGCGAGGTGGCCGTAGCAGGTGCGGGCGGCACCGAGGGCGCCGGCGCGGTTGGCCTGGCGCAGCGTGCGGACCTCGGTGCGCGGCGCGAGCGCCGCGAGGGCCTCGACCGCGGTCGCCACCTCCGGCCCGGAGAGCCGGTAGTAGCGGTTGCGCCCGCCCTGCTCGACCGCGAGGAAGCCCGCCTTGTGCAGCTTCGCCAGGTGCTCGGACATGGTCGAGCGCGAGACTCCGGCGACTTCGGCCAGCTCGCTCGGCGGCAACGCCCGGCCGTCGGTCAGCTCCATCAAGACCGCGGCGCGGCTCGGATCGGCCATCAGCGCGGCCGTGGCGGAGATGTCGACCTCGCCCTGGGAGCGGGGAATCGGGGAGGGCGCCGCGGTTGCCATCCCTCCAGGGTAGGACCGCGACGATTCGGCCGTCACCGAACCGTTTCGACCCTACGGTGGGGGCATGACCGATGCCGACACCCCCCGCGGCCGCTTCCCGGCCCTCGCCGTCGCCTCGGCGGGCTACTTCTTCGTCCTCCTCGACGTGACGATCGTCAACGTCGCCCTTGCCCGCATCGGGAGCGGCCTCGGCGGCTCGCGCTCCGAGCTGCAGTGGGTGGTCGACGCCTACGCCTTGGTGCTGGCGGCGGGAATGCTCGGGATGGGCGACCTTGCCGACCGCGCCGGCTCCCGCCGGCTCTTCCTCGGCGGGCTGGCGGCGTTCGGCGGCGCCTCGGCGCTCTGCGCGACGGCGCCGGGAGCGGCGGTGCTGATCGGCGCCCGGGCCGTGCAGGGACTGGGCGCGGCGGCGATCCTGCCGAGCTCCCTCGCGATCGTCAACCAGCTCTTCCCCGACCCCGCCGAGCGCCCCAAGGCGATCGGCGTCTGGGCGGGCCTCGGCGGCTCGGCCCTGATCCTGGGCCCGATCCTCGGCGGGGTGCTGGTCGGACCGCTGGGCTGGCGGGCGATCTTCTGGTTGAACGTGCCGCTCGTCGTCGCGGCGCTGGTCGGCGGCGTCGCGACCCTGCCGAAGGGATCGACCGCCGAAGGGGCTCGCGTCGATTGGGGCGGCCAGGCGCTCGGCACCGCCGCCCTCGCCGCCCTCGTCTTCGCGCTCATCGAGGCCGGTAAGGGCGGCTTTGCGTCGGGCCCGGCCGGCGTCGGACTGGCGCTGGCCGTGGTCGCGTTCGCAGGGTTCCTCGTCGTCGAGGGACGGCTGTCGGCTGCCGCCCGCGGGGCCGGGAGCGGCGCCGTTCGTCGACCGCTCATCGACCTCGGGTGGTTTCGGAAGGCCGAGTTCTGCGGCGCCAACGCGGGATCGGGGCTGATGAACCTGGGGACCCTCGGCGGATTGTTCGCGCTGGGCCTGTTCCTACAGCAAGGCGAAGGGCTCTCGCCGCTCGAAGCGGGGTTGGCGCTGGTGCCGCTGGCGGCGCCGCTGGCGATCCTCACGCCGTTCACCGGGCGGCTGGTCGGCCGGGTCGGCCCGCGGTTGCCCGCCGGGCTAGGCCTGATCGCGAGCGGGGCCGGATACCTCGGCGCGGCCCTCGTCGGCGCGTCGTCGATCGACTCCCCCGTCGGCTGGGCGTTCCTCGCCCTTGCCGGAGCGGGCATGGGCGTCGCCGTCCCCGGCCTGGTGGCCGGCGCCACCGAGGCCCTCGGGCCCGACCGCGCGGGCATCGCCTCGGCGGTGAACAACACCTCGCGCCAGGTCGGCGGCGCGATCGGCGTCGCCCTGATCGGCGGCCTCTCCACCGTCACCGCCTCGCTCGCCTTCAGCGCCGCCGCACTCGGCCTCGGCGGCGCGCTCGCCGTCGCGCTGATGGGTCGGCGTGGAAGTTTGCTCCCGGATAGCGGGAGCAAACTTCCACAGCAGCCGTGGAGCCCCCGGGCCGCGGCGCGATGTGGAGAGGACGTCGGATAGCGGGGGCTTTCGGATCGACACTAAGCTCGGCATCGTGACCTCGGAGCGCCGACATACGAGCAGCGGCTCGCCGTTCGAACCGCTGATCGGCTTCAGCCGCGCCACCCGGGTCGGCGACCACGTCCACGTCTCCGGCACCGGCCCCGTCTTCGTCGACGGCTCTTGCGACCCCGACCCGACGGTCCAGGCCAAGCGCTGCATCGAGATCATCCTCGCCGCGCTCGCCGACCTCGGCGCCACCGCCGACGACGTCATCCGCACCCGCATCTACCTCACCGACCCCGCCGACATCGACGCGGTCGGCGCCGCGCACCGCGAGGTCTTCGGTGGGGCCAGGCCTGCGGCCACGGCGGTCGCCGTCGCCGCCCTGCTCGACCCCCGCTGGAAGGTCGAGATCGAGGCCGACGCGATCGTCGGCCGCTGAACGGCTACGCGGTTTCCTCGCCCAGCCGGTCCTCGGCCGGACCGATGTCCTGCTGCGCCGCCTCGGTGACCAAGGTCGGCCGCCGTCCCTGCAGGATCGTCTCCCTGGTCACCACGCACTTGGTCACGTCGCGGCGCGAGGGCAGCTCGAACTGCACGTCGAGCAGCGTCTCCTCGAGGATCGAGCGCAGGCCGCGGGCGCCGGTCTCGCGCGCGATCGCGCGGTCGGCGATCGCCTCGAGGCTGTCCTCGGAGAAGACCAGCTCGATGTCGTCGAACTCGAAGAAGCGCTGGAACTGGCGGGTCAGCGCGTGCTTGGGCTCGGTCAGGATCGTGGTCAGGTC
>JAFDWF010000033.1 GCA_018268575.1 Actinomycetota bacterium | reverse complement strand
CTCCGTCTCCGGCGCGCCTCCCTCCACGATCCCCGCGGCTCGCCCGGACCCTCCGCCGTCTCCCCATGTCCCGGCCTTTTCGGAGGCGGCCACAGCCTGCCCGGGTCGCCTCCGAAAAGGCCGGGCGCCCGAGCTCCGACGGTCCGGCCCGGACCCTCGCCGTCCCGCGCCCTCCCCCAGCCGCCAGCTCACCCCGAGCCCCAGCCCGAGAGTGGGCCTGCCGCTCAGCCCGAGCGCAGCTGCGCGGTCGCCTGCTCGTCGACCTGGCCGTCGTCGCCGATCGCGACGCGGTAGACCTCGCGGGCGCGAGCGGCGCTCACCCAGCCTTCGACCACGTCGTGGCGGACCATCTCCGGGTCGCGCTCGCCGGGCGGGCCGTAGCCGCCGCCGGCGCCGGTGATCGAGACGATCGATTCGCCGTCGGCGAGGTTGACGAGGCCGTAGGAGGGGAGGTCGCTGAGGGTCCCGTCGGCGGCTCGGCGGGCGTGGCGGGTCGGGCCGCCGGCGAGGCCGCCGCGGGCTCCGAGGGCGGGATTGGCGGCGCCGTCGGCGCCGTAGGCGACGGTCATGTCGGTGCCCAGCGGGCCGTACTCGACGATCGCCGAGGGGGCGCCGCGGAAGCGGCCGGCGCCCTCGGAGTCGGCGAGGATCTTCTGCACGTCGACCAGCAGCGGATGGGTCATCTCGGCGACCTCGATCGAGTCGCGCCGCAGCATCCCGCCGCAGCCGACGTGGAACATCGTCAGCCAGCCGTCGACCGCGGGCGCGCCCGCGCCGCCGGTCACCGCGAGGAACATCTGGTTGACGAAGCTCTCTCCCCCGGCGCGCGGATCGCGGCCGGAGACGACCGCGGCGGCGGCCGGGATGCAGGCGCCGCACTCGGCCAAGCCGATGTCGTCGCGCAGCTCCGACATCCCGCGCTGGACCGCATTGGCGAGCCGATCGGCCAGGTTGGTGGTCGCCGCCGAGCAGCTGTGGGGATGCACGGGGATGCCGACCGCGCACCCCTCGCGCAGCTCGACCTTGATCCGCCGGTAGGAGCCGGCGTTCGGCGGCACGTCCGCGCCGATGCTGTTGAAGACGCCGATCATCGCCGCGGTCTTCGCCGTCGACTCGGTCAGGTTGATCCCGTTGTCGAGGCAGTCGGGGTTGTCGCGCAGGTCGATCGCGATCTCGCCCCGATCGCTCCGCACGTCGATGTCGGCGCCGATCTCGAGCCCGTCCGGGATCGCCGGGAACGGGTCGTGCCGACTCGTCACCCGCAGCTTCCCGGCGGGCAGGTCGCGGATCGCGGCGTCCATCGCCCGCTCGCTGTAGTCGAACCACTCCGCGACGAAGGAGCCGATCTCCTCCCAGCCGAACTCGGCCCCGATCTCGAGCAGCCGGCGCTCGCCGACCCGCACCGCCCCGAGCAGGGCGAGGTAATCCCCCCACCACTGCTCGGGCACGCGGATCCGCAGTTTGCAGGTCCTCAGCACGTCCTCGAGGTCCTGGTAGTCGGACTGGATCCGGACCGCGTCGAAGAGCAGCGCCCCCTCCTCGTAGACGTCCTTCGCCGAGGCCATGTAGGTGGTCGGCTGCGAGTTGCCGCAGTCGGCCTGGTGGGCCTTGGCGAGGACCGAGAAGCGATGCTCGCCCTGCTCGTCGACGACCGGCACCAGCATCGAGTGGTCGGCCGGATGGGAGTTGCCGTTGTAGGGGGAGTTGTGCAGGAAGGCGTCGCCGGCCTTCAGGTCGGGGTGCGTCTCGGCGATCGCCCTGGAGATCAGGTCGGGCCCGCTCATCATGTGGATCGGCAGGCTCTCCGCCCCCATCACCAGCTCGTGGTCGCGGGTGATCACACAGCAGGAGAAATCGTGCGCGCTGTTGAGGACGCCCGACCGGCTGGAACGGAAGATCGTGTTCATCATGCTCGCCACCACCGCGTTGAAGCGGTTGCTGATCACGGCCATGCGGACGCCGTCCATCACTTCTCCTTCGAGTCGTAGTTCGGTGCAACCGGCCGCGCCTCGCCGCCCCGCCCTGCGGTGTCCATGTGGAGCGCCCCGTCGGTACGTCGTTCGAAGGGGACGCCCGGGTCGATGACGACGGTGGTGGTCTCCGACTCGACGATCGCCGGGCCGACCAGCGGCCGGGCCACCGGCACCGACTCGAGCCGCCATACGTCGGCCCCGATCGCGCCGGCGCCGGGCAGGTAGATCTCGCGGCGGACCGGCTCGGCCGGGGCGACGACCGCCTCGACCTTGGAGCGCTCCGCCAGTCGGCAGGCGGCGCGGGCGTGCCAGCTCTGGAACTCGATCCGGGAGCCCTCGTCGGCCACCGCGAACACCTGGCGGTGCACCGCATGGAAGTCGTCGCAGAGCGCCCGCAAGGCCGCCTCGTCGACGATCCGCTCGCCGCGCAGCGGCACCTCCAGCTCCCAGACCTGGTGGGGATAGCGTGCCTCGACCGAGTACTCGATGACGCTGTCCTCGGATCCTCCGCCAGGGCCGTCGATGAACTCCTGGGCCCGCCCGCCGAGCTCCTCGAGCACCGCGTTCACCGCGTCGTAGTCGAAGGTCCGGTCCTCGGCCGCGGAGGCGATCTCGAAGCTCCGGGTCAGCTCGGAGATGATCGCGCCGGAGGCGCTCAGGACCGGCCCGGTCGGCGGCACGATCACCTTGCGACAGCCGAGCTGGCGGCCGATCGCGACGGTGTTGAAGCCGGCCGCTCCGCCGCCCCCGATCAGCGCCGCCCGGGTCGGGTCGATGCCCTCGTGGATCGTGATCTCCTCGATCGCGCTGACCATCCGCTCGGTGGCAACCCGCAGCACCGCGGCCGCAGCCTCGCGCACGTCGAGGCCGAGCGGCTCGCCGACCTCGCGCGCGAGGGCCTCGCGGGCCGCCTCCAGGTCGACGGACCGGCGACCGCCGAGGAAGTAATCGGGGTTCAGCAGCCCGAGCGCCAGGCAGGCGTCGGTGACGGTCGGGTGGGTGCCGCCTTTGCCGTAGCAGACCGGACCGGGGTCGGCGGCGGCGCTCTCCGGGCCGACCCGCAGGAGGCCGCCTGCGTCGACCGAGGCGATGCTGCCACCGCCGGCGCCGACGCTGCGCACGTCGACCGAGGGGAAGCCGGTCATGTGGCCGAAGTAGGGCTTGCCGATCCACGACTCGCGCGTCCAGGGGATGCGGCCGTGGCGGACGACGCTGACGTCGTAGGAGGTGCCGCCGGTGTCGGCGACGATCGCCATCTCCTCGTCGGGGTCCTCGGCGATGATCCGGCGGCCGGCGACCGGTGCCATCGAGGGGCCCGAGTTCAGCGCGTGGATCGGGGCGTCGGCGACTTCCTCGGCGTCGAGGGCACCGCCGGCCGAGGTGACGACCAGCAGGCGGCCGCGGAAGCCGGCGTCGCGGAGGCGGTCGCGCAGGTTGCCGATGTAGTCGGTCATCACCGGCTTCAGCGAGGCGTCGATCGCGGCGGAGGACGCCCGCCGGTACTCGCGGATGCACGGGTTCAGCTGGTGCGAGAGCGTGAACGGCACGCCGGGGAGCTCCTGCTCCAACAGCTCGCCGAGGCGGAGCTCGTGGACCGGGTTGGCGATCGACCAGAGCAGGCAGACCGCCACCGCCTCGACCTCGGCCTCGCGCATCTGCCCGAACACCGCCGCCATCTCCTCCTCGGCCAGCGGCTTGACGACGTCGCCGCTCGAGGAGATCCGCTCCGGCACCTCGTAGGTGAGCGACCGCGGGATGTAGGGCTCCGGGTAGGGGATGCTGAGGTCGAAGATGTCGGAGCGACCGCCCTCGCGGAGCAGGAGCAGGTCCGGGTGGCCTGCGGTGGCGAGCAGCCCGGTCCGCGCGGCGTTGCCGGTGAGCACCGCGTTCAGGCCGCGGGTGGTGCCGTGGATCAGGACCGAGCCGCCACCGAGGAGCTCCTCGACCGGGCGCCCGTGGACCGCGGCGGCGACGGCGAAGACGTCGAGGATCCCCTGCACCGGGTCGCTCGGCGTGGTCGGGCTCTTATGGCTCTCCAGACGACCCTCGTCGTCCTCGATCACGAGGTCGGTGAAGGTGCCGCCGGTATCGACTGCAAATCGGGTCACGCAGCGCTCCTCTCAGTATCCGTGAAGATCGCTCAAGGTCGCTTCGATCCGCGCGACGCTCGGCACGACCTCGTCCTCGAGGTGCGGCTGGAACGGGATCGGCACCCGCCTGGCACCCAGCCTGGCGATCGGCCCGTCGAGCTGCTCGAACTGCGAGGCGGCCGCCCAGGCGGCGACCTCGCCGCCCCAGCCGCTGAATTCGACCGGCTCGTGGATCACCGCCAGCTTGTTCGTCTTGGCCAGCGAGGCGGCGATCGTGTCGGTGTCGAGCGGCCAGATGTAGCGCAGGTCGATCACCTCGCAGGACGGCCCCCCGGCGGCCGCCAGGGCATCGGCGGCCTCGATGCAGCGGTGCAGCATGCGGGCGGCGCTGACCACGGTGATGTCGGTGCCGGGGCGGGCGACCCGGGCGCCGAAGCCACGCGGCCCCTCGCTCTCGTCGACCTCGCCCTTCTCGCGGAAGTAGAGGCCTTTGCTCTCGATGAAGATGACCGGGTCGTCGCAGCGGATCGAGTCGCGCAGCATCCAGTAGGCGTCGGCGGCGGTCGCCGGCATCGCCACGATCAGGCCCGGCACCTGGGCGAAGATCGACTCGAGGCTCTGCGAGTGCTGCGGGCCGTGGTTGGTGCCGCCGCCACCCGGCATCCGGATCACCAGCGGGACGTTGAACTGGCCGTTGCTCATGAAGCGCACCTTGGCGCCCAGGTTGATGATCTGGTCGAGCGCCAGCAGGACGAAGTCGGAGAACATGATCTCGACCACCGGTCGGAAGCCCTCGGCGGCCAGGCCGATCGACCAGCCGACGAAGCCGCTCTCGCTGATCGGCGTGTCGATCACCCGCTCGGGGCCGAACTGCTCGATCAGGTCTTTGGTGGTGGTGAAGACGCCGCCGAGGGCGCCCACCTCCTCGCCCATGATCAGCACGTCCTCGTCCGCCTGCATCTCGGCGGCGAGGGCGGCGCGGACCGCCTCGGCGTATTTCAGCTCAGCCATTCTTGTTCAGCTCCGCAGTCAGGTAGACGTTTTCGAGGGCGGCCTCGACCGGGGTCTGCGGTGCCGCCTCGGCGGCCGCCGAGGCGGCGGCGACCTCCTCGGCCACCTCGGCGTCGATGCGATCGAGCGCCTCGCCCTGGTCCTCGCCGAGCCGCCGGCGGAGGGCGAGGATCGGGTCGTGGGTCTCGAGCCACGCCTGGCCGGCGTCCTTCTCCCGGTAGCGGTAGTCGGGATCGCTGAGGCTGTGCGGCTTCACCCTGAACACCTGGCACTCGATGAAGGCGGGGCCGACCGTGCGGGCGTGCTCGACCATCGCGGCCGCCGTCTCGGCCACCGCGATGACGTCGCGGCCGTCGACGAACTCGGAGCGGACCCCGGTGGCCTCGACGATCCTGGTGATGCTGCCCGGCTCGCCGAAGAGGCGTTCGGAGGCCATCGAGTGGGCCAGGCCGTTGTTTTCGCAGACGATGACCAGGGGCGCCTCCCAGTACCTCGCCATCAGCAGGACCTCGTGGGTGACCCCCTGGGCGAATCCGCCGTCGCCGATGAAGGCGACGCCGACGTCGGTGAGGCCGCGTTTCTTGCGCGCCCAGGCGGCACCGCCGGCCCAGGGCAGGCCGCCGGCGACGATCGCGTTCTCGCCGAGGAAGCCGCTCTCTCGGTGATGGAGGTGCATCGAGCCGCCGCGCCCGCCGCTGACCCCGGTGGAGCGGCCGAAGAGCTCGGCGAAGATCCCCTCGATCGGGATGCCCTTGGCCACCGCGTGCCCGTGGCCGCGGTGGTTACTGGTGACGATGTCGCTCTGGCGGAGCGCCGCGCAGACGCCGGCGGCGCAGGCCTCCTGTCCCATCGAGGAGTGGAAGGACCCGGTCATCCGGCCGCGTTTGTGCAGCGTTTCGATCTCGACCTCGACGCCGCGGATCAAGACCATCTGGCGGTAGAGGGAGAGCGCCTGGTCGACGTCGATCGTCGCCGCTGCCCCGCCCGCGCCAGCGCGGCCCTCGGCGGCACGGCTCATCGGATCGACCCCGCGGTCGACGCCCCGAGCCAGGCGCCGGCGGTGGGGAGATCCTTCACCGACTTCAGGCCCGGGCCGGCCTTCGCGACCACGGGCAGGCTGTTGACCAGGATCGCCGCGGTGGCGGGGATCGCGTCCATCCCGGGCGAGAGGGTCAGGCGGACCGGGTGGACGCCCTCGATCTCGAAGCTGTCGGCGGGCTCCATGCCGGCTGCCTGGGGCCGCAGGTGGAGGACCAGCTCGAACTGGACGATCGGCTTCCCGTCCACCATCCCGGTCGCGCGCTGGACGAACCCTTCGGTCCTCCCGACCGCGACCTCGCCGTAGCGGGTCGGCGCCGGGGCCTCGGCGACGATCGCCTCGAAGCGCTCCTCGACCGGGCCGTCGAGGGCGAGCCCGAGCCGCTCGCAGACCATTTCGATCGACTCGGGGAAGCCGACGTGGCCGGCGATCGAGCCATCGGCGTGGCCCCGCTCGAACTCCTCGAGCGTGTAGCCGATCCCGAGGCGCAGGTGGATGTTCTCGCCGAAGCCGACGACGTCGACGATGCGCCGGCCGCGGATCGAGTCGATGTCCCAGCAGACCCCGGTGGCGGTGCTCAGCAGGCCGTCGAAGATGAAGCCGGGGTTGACCCCGGTGCCGAGGACGGTCGCGCCCGAGGCACGGGCGGCGGCGTCGATCCGCGCCGCCGACTCGGGGAAGCGGTTGAAGGGAAAGGCGAGCTCCTCGCAGGGGGAGACCAGGTCGATGCCGCTTTCGGCGATCGCGACGACGTCGTCCTCGGTCTGGCTGAGGAATGACCCGGTGGCGAAGACGATGACCTCCGGCCGCGCCGCGATCACCGCGCCGAGGTCATCGACGATCGCCGGCCCGGAGCCCTGGGCAGCGCCGACGTACTCGCCCAGCGGCCTGCCGATCGCGTCCTCCTCCTTGGTCGCGGCGGCAACCACCTCGACCCCCTGGCGATGGTCGAGCAGAAGCTGGGCGGCCGCCCTGCCGATGCTGCCCAGACCGCAGATTCCGACCCTCATTCGCCCTCCAGAACTCAAAGCCCGCCCTCCTCAGGAAATTGACGCCGACCGCTCGTATTCGCAATGCGAGCAGTTGCCCGTATACTGAACGAGATGAATATCAAAGTCAAGGGAGGTCGGCAGCAGTGAGCGAGACGACCATGTCCGTAATCGCGGTTCCGATGCCCCAGATGGGCGTCTCGGTGGACGAGGGGACCGTCATCGAGTGGCACGTCGGGCCGGGTGAGACCATCGCTGCCGAGCAGCCGCTCTGCGACGTCTCCACGGACAAGGTCGACAGCGAGGTCGCCTCGCCGATCGGCGGGGTGGTCGAGGAGCTCCTGGTCGAGCCTGGGACGACCGTGGCCGTCGGCGTCCCGATCGCCCGCATCCGCACCGCCGAAAGCACGGCGGGCCTGGCGAGCGCCGACGACGGGCCCGCTGCCGATCAGGGCGCCGATCCGCGGCCGGCCGCCGCCGAGCCCCCGTCAGCCGCCGCCCCGGCTGCCGACGGGGCCGGGGCGCCCGCCCACGACGCGAGCGGGCGACGGTACTCGCCGCTGGTCCAGCGGATGGCGGCGGCGCACGGGATCGACCTCAGCAAGGTGGCCGGGACCGGGCGCGGCGGACGGGTGCAGAAAGCCGACGTCCAGGCGGCCATCGACGCCGGCGGAACCGCGGCGGCCCCTGGCGCGGGCGCGGCGCCTCCGACCGCGAGCCCGACCGCGGCGCCGCCCGCCGACGGCGAGAGCCAGACGATGTCGCGCATGCGGCAGGCGATCGCCAGGCACATGCTGCACTCGCGCGCCACCGCCGCCCACTGCCACACCTGGATCGAGGTCGACATGACCGCGATCGAGGCGGCGCGGGCCGCGGCGGGGACCACCGCCCTGCCCTTCGTCGCCGAGGCGACGGTGCGGACCCTGCGCGCGCACCCCGATCTGAACGCCTGGATCGACGGCGATCGGATCACCCGCCACGCCAACGTCGACCTCGGGATCGCCGTGTCGCTCGGCGCGGAGGGGCTGATCGTCCCGGTCCTCCGCGAGGCCCAGGCGCTGAGCGTCACCGGGCTCGACCGGGGGATCCGGGCGATGGCCCGGGCGGCCCGCGAGGGCGCGCTGAAACCGGACGACGTCGGCGGCGGCACCTTCACGATCACCAACCAGGGCAAATTCGGGACCCTGATGTCGGCCCCGATCATCAACCAGCCCCAGGTCGGGATCCTCGACGTCGAGGCCGTGGTGAAGCGCCCGGTGGTCGTCACCGGCCCCGACGGCTCCGATGCGATCGCGATCCGCTCGATCTCGATCTTCGGCCTGTCCTGGGACCACCGGGCGATCGACGGCGCGGGGGCGGCGGAATTCCTCGCCACCCTGCGCGACAACCTGCAGAACCCGGCAAGCGGCTGAGATCCACCCCCGAGCCAAGTCGAACGAAAGGACCCCAGAGATGCCTGACGACGCAACCCGCACCGTCCTCGTCACCGGCGCCGGCGGCGGCCTCGGCCGCGCCATGTGCGAGGAGTTCGCGAGGGAGGGCTATCGCGTCCTCGCCGTCGACCTCGACCAGGAGACCGCGCAAGGCGGCGTCGACGCCGCCGGCGCGCTGGGCGGACCGGCCGCCGGGTTCGCCTGCGACGTCACCGATCCGGAGTCCGTGGCCCGCCTCGGCCGGTGGGCCACCGAGGAGCGGGGCGGCGTCGACGCCGTGATCAACAACGCGGGCATCTTCGAGGGGTTCCTCGACATCGACACGATCACCCCGGAGCGCTGGGACGCGGTGGTGGCGGTCAACCTCACCGGCCCCTTCCTCGTCTCGCGCGAGCTGATCCCGTCGCTCACCGAGCGCGGCGGCGGCGTGATCGTCAACATCGCCTCGATCGCCGGGATGGTCGGCGGCGCCGGCGGGATCGCCTACACGACCACCAAGCACGGCGTCATCGGCCTCACCCGCGAGCTCGCCTACAACTGCGGCGAGCGCGGGATCCGGGTCAACGCGATCGCCCCCGGCGTGATCGAGGCGGGCGTCTCCCTGCCCCTCCTCAACGACCCCTCGCGCAGCGCCGACATGACGGCGAAGATGCAGGAGGTCCCCGCGCGCCGACTCGGGAACGCCCGCGAGGTCGCCCGCCTCGCCGTCTACCTCGCCGGCGACGACGCCGCCTTCGTGCAGGGTGCGGTGCTGCCGATCGACGGCGGCTTCACCGCGGTGTAAGGGGGCTCCGACCTTCGGTTTCCGACGGATGCCCGCCCGATGATTGCGAATCCCCGTTTCTCCGAGTGAGCTCGCGCCGCTGATCCTTGCGGCAACAGGTGACTAGTTGGCGCGTCCGGAGTGCTTTTCGGAATGCTTCGGCTTCGTCTTCGTCCTGGCCTTGGGAGGATGGGGGTGCCTGGTCCAGGCCGAGGCGGCTCCCGTGTAACGGAAAAGGGTCGGCCTCCTCGTTTCTTCGACCGGATAGGCCCGCGGTGCGGTGTAGCTCAGCCGCACGGTCGCCTGTGCCTGACCGCGCGGGCGGAATTGGGGGCGAATACGTCGCCCGACTGGTCCGGATCCTGAACGGACTCGCACCTGCCAGTCGTAAGCGCCACCGTGTGACCCGTAGGCCACGGACCGCCCAGCTCAGGCCGGGCGAGGTAACCTCAATGTGAAGGCCCAGAGCGAGACGGCGCGTGATCGCGAACGCGTAGAGGCTCGCCGCGCTCGCCAGCTGGTAGGCGAGCGGGATCGCCGCCGAGAGCCAGAGCCCGAGGATCGCGTAGGTCCCCACCCAGGCGAACGCGAGCGTGGCCATCAGGCCCGAGGAGAGGACCAGCACCGACTTGCGGAGCCGATCCTCCCCGGTGTCCGAAGGCGAGCTGCCGAGCTCGGTGAGCCGATGCAGCCGGTCCGGCAACCGGCTCACGGTCGGACTATGCCTTCGCGTAGTCGCCGATCTCGCCGAAGTCGACCATCACGCAGGCCTCGGAGCCGGTGACCTCGGCATCGTGCCCGGGCGGGATCGCCGCCACGTCGCCGGCCTTGATCTCGAGCTCGGAGCCGTCGTCCATGTAGACCCGCATCGAGCCGGAGAGGACGTAGCCGAAGTGGGCCGCCTGACAGGAGTCGGTGCCGGCGATCGGCTTGACGTTCTCAGACCACTTCCAGCCCGGCTCGAAGGTGCCCTCGAGGACGGTGTGGCCGGCGAGCTCCACGGCCTTCGCCTGACCTTTGCCTTGGAACGGCCGGGTCTCGTCGGGAGAGGTGAAATTCTTGGCTTCGGCTGACATTTGCTGCCTCCTGGTTGGCTCAGCCCTGCCTCGATCCGAACCTACACCCGGCCCTCGGTCCCGACAAGCCGGGTGGCGCGGCGCGGGCGCCCGGAGGCCGGCCCGCCCGCTGCGAGGGTCGCCTCAGTTGTAGTAGGGCGGTTCGATCGTGATGAGGCCGAAGTGGAGCGCGCCGCTCAGCTCGAGCGCCTTTTCTTCGAGATCGAGGAGGGCGCCCGAGGCGTCGCGGTCGGGCCGGGAGATGTGGTGTTCGAGGCTCAGCGGCAGGTCGAAGGGCTTGCCGAGCGGTGGCTGCGCGAGTCCGGTGCGGATCTCGATCCACGGTTCGCGGGAGCTCGGGTCTTCGGGGGCGCCGCCGCATTCCCCGCCGCCGGAACCGGCCGGATCGCCGAGGTTGAGGTCGGCGGTGAGCTCTTCCTTGCCGTGCCAGCCGATCGCCAGCGAGGTCGGCGCCTCGGAGGGGCCGAGGTGGAAGGCGCAGGAATAGTTGCCGGCCGGGTCGGCGGCGTCGGTGTAGGTGCTGGTCCCGGTGCCGCCGAGCAGCCGCGCCGAGCTGGCCCCGCCGGGCTGTTCCTGGCCGAGCACGATCCGCAGCCCTTTGCGGCCGCCGAACGTCCCCGCGAGGCTGAGCTGGATTTCGGTCTTGGTCGCGTCGGCGAGTTCGGGCACCCCGATTTCGCCTTCTTCCAGGAAGCGGTAGGAGCCGGACCCGGTCAGGGTGACGGCATAGAAGTAACGGGTGGGAGCGAGGTTGACCGCGAGCGTGGCGCTCGGGTGCGGGTCGGGGCGCCAACCGTCGCCGCTCCGGCGGAAGATCATCACCCCGCCTTCGACCACCGCTCCGTCCTTGGTCTCGACGTAATAGACGCCGGCGAAGCGGAAGTGGAAGAAGGCCGAGGCGTGGTAGCCGACGATCGCGTAGCCGTGCGGGTGGGCGGCGAGGAAGCGGCTGCGCAGTTCGCTGCGGTCGTGGCCGGTGGGCTTGCCAAAAGGGTTGATCGCGGCGCGCGCGGCGGGGGGCGCGAGCGCCAGCACGGCCAGCACGAGGGCCGCCGTCATCGCACCCCTGGTCGCCCGCCGAAGCCGTCGCCACATTTTCGATCGCACAGTCATCCCTTCCTAGCCAGGACCGGGCGAGTATCTGCTGCCGCCAAGGGCGCGTCAAGACGGGTGGGGAGCCTGCGAGAAGCTGCTCCTCGAGCATGAGTCCTGACCGAGGGCCGGCTCCGCGCTACTTACCGGGCTGACCCTCAGCGCTTCAACGAGGCGACGATCTACCCGGAGACGACGAAAGTCCGCGAATGCGGAGCTTCCTGAGATGGCGAGGCGAAGATTCGAGCCTGGGATCTCGATTATGAGATCGGGTCGGGGTCCGACCGCACCGACCGTTCGCGATTCACCCGACAGACGGTGAAGAGATTGGTTCCGAGCTTTTCATCCGGAAGCCCCGCGGTGATCGCAATCAGGTCGCCGTCGGCGGCGCCGACCATGCGGCGGGCGGTCGTCGCGGAGAGGCCGATCAGCGAATCGGGATCGAAGTTGCGGTCCCCCTGCACCGCGGTGACGCCGAACAGGAGGCTGAGGCGACGCACGGTCTCGATCCGAGGACTGATGGCCAAGACCGGCACCTCGGGTCGGTGGGCGGAAACCAGCCGCGCCGTGCGGCCACTTTCGGTCGGCACGACGATCGCCTTCAGCCCGAGCCGCCTCACCGAGCTGACCGCGGCCTGTGCCACGGCGTCTGCGACTTCGTGGCTTGCCTGGTCGGTGCGCTCGACGAGCCACTGGGAGTAAGGGAGGTCGGGCTCGGTCGCGCGCGCGACCCGGTCCATCACCCGCACCGCCTCGACCGGATGCTGACCGACCGCCGTCTCCTCGGAGAGCATGATCGCATCGGTGCCGTCGTAGATCGCGTTGGCGACGTCCGTCACCTCCGCGCGCGTGGGGCGACGCGCCGTGACCATCGAGGCGAGCATCTGGGTCGCGGTGATGACCGGCTTGGAACGCCGCCCCGCCGCACGGATCAGGCGCTTCTGCAGGACTGGCACCTCGGCCAACGGGACTTCGACCCCGAGGTCACCGCGAGCGACCATGATTCCGCTGCTCCCGCCACCGACGATCTGCTCGATGCCGGCGGCCGCCTGACCGCGCTCGATCTTGGCGATCAGCGGGATATCGGAGCCGAGCGAGTCGAGCCGCCGGCGCACGGGCGCCAGATCGCTCGCCGCGGAGACGAAAGAGACGGCCAGCAGGTCGACCCCGTGGCTTGCCGCGAACTCGGCCCAGGCCAGGTCCGCCTCCGTGGCCGCGGGCAGCTCGGTGCCGCCGGGGATGTTCATCCCCTTGTGCGAGGAGATGGTGCCGCCCACCTCGACCTCGGCGATCACTCCCTCCCGAGCGGATTCGGCGACTCGCAACTTGATCGCCCCGTCGGCGAGGTAGACGACCTCATCTGGTCGCAGGGCCGAGACCCCTGGCCATGACACCGGGATCGCCCCGCGATCGCCCTCGATCTGCCGCGTGGTCAGGGTCACGCGGGTGCCCGTATCAAGCTCGGCGAGGTCGTCGCGAATCCGCCCGATCCGCAGCTTTGGCCCGGGCAGGTCACCGAGGATCGCGACCTCGCGGCCGACGCGCCGTGAGGCGTCGCGGATCGTCTCGATGACTCGCGCCTGCTCGTCGGGACCTGCGTGGGAGAAGTTCAGGCGGAAGACATCAGCGCCCGCATCGATCAACTGCTCGAGCACGCCAGGGGACCGGCTCGATGGCCCGACAGTCGCGACGATCTTGGTGCGGCGCCCGAGATGGGCCGCGGAATTGGCGATCAGCGCCGACAGGAACGTTCACCCCCTCCCGCCCTGCCTAGCGCGGCTCGATTGTTGAGCCAGCGGGACCGAAGGCCTCGGCAAGCTTTGCCTCCACAGCGGCACCGCTCGGGGCATCGGCCTCGGCACGCGAGATCGTCAGCGCGGCGGTGGCGTTGCCGCGACGCACGCCAGCCTCGACCTCCTCGCCTCGCAACAGAGCGGTGATGAAGCCGGCGTTGAAGGCATCGCCGGCCCCGACCGGGCTCACCGGGTCGACGGACAGTGCCGGCACGGTGACGGTTCGGTCGGCGGAGATCGCGGTCGCTCCGTCCTTCGACATCCTCAAGATCACGGTGCACCCCCTCTCGGCGATGCGACGCGCCGCCTCTTCGGGCGTGGAGTCGGGGAAGAGGACGCTGAACTCCTGCGATGCCGACCCGAGCAGGTAGCTGGTCGACTCCACGGCCCGCTCGAGCGCGGACCTGACCTCGGCGATCTCGACACTCTCCATTGCACGAAGATTGAGGTCGAGCGACACCGGCACAGCCTGCTCCTTGGCAGCCTCCATCACCGCGAGCGCCGTCTCGCGAAGCGGCGACTTCAAGAAGCAGAGGCCGACCACGTGCAGCCAGCCGAACCGCCTCAGGTGGGCGATGTCCACGTCCCCCTTCTCGAGTGCGAAGATCGCCGACTCCAGCAGCGGAGGCCATACCGTGTTGCCCCACAGGGAACCGTCCTCGTCGATCGCGTAGAGAACCTGAGGGGTCGCCACACCGTTGCGGACTCGTACCCCGGCCGTGTCGACCCCCTCGCGCGCGAGGTCGTCGAGGATGACCATCCCGAGCGGATCGTCGCCGACGACGCCGAAGAACTCCACCGGAACTCCCTGCCGGGCGAGGCCGACCGCGGTGTTGGCCGCGGTGCCGCCGCGTTTTACCTCCAGTGGAAAGTTGCATACGACCGGCAGGTCGCGGTCTTTCCAGAACGTAAGGTCGCAAGCTGCGTCACCGAGCACGGCGGCGACGGGTTGGTCTGGCGTCACGATTCTCCTGGCTGGATTGGTCACTTGGCAGTGTTAGATTACGCCTTCGAACTACTACGTAGTACTATACCAGTCCGTCTTTCGACGGGACTCCCGCGCCGCCGGAAGATCAGGGGATGAACGGCTTGCCGTCGGCGGCCGGCGGCCGGGCGCGACCGACCAATCCGGCGACGACGACGAGGGTGACGAGGTAGGGGAACATCTGCAGCAGCTCCGGTGGGATCGGTGAGCCGACCACCGAGAGGGCGCTCTCGACCGCCTCGGCGAACCCGAACAGCAGCGCTGCGAGGAGCGAGCCGCCCGGGCTCCAGCGACCGAAGATCAGGACCGCGAGGGCGATGAACCCCTTGCCCGAGGAGATGTTCGGGGTAAAGGCACCTACCGAGCCGATCGTCAGGAACACCCCGGCCAGGCCGGCGATCAGCCCGCCTGCGATCACGTTCCTCGTCCTCAGCCGGAGCACGTCGATGCCGGCGCTCTGAGCGGCCTCCGGGCTCTCGCCCACGGCGCGGGTCCGCAGCCCCCACCGGGACCGGGAAAGCATGAGTTGCGTCGCCACCAGGATCGCGATGGCGATGTAGAGGATCACGTTCTGGTCGAAGAGCGCCGGGCCGACGATCGGAAGTTCGCTCAACACAGGGATGTCGATCGGGCTGAAGGTCGGCGGCGACCCGAAAGCTTCCTGGTTGGGAACGATCACTTGGGTGAAGAGGAAGCTGGTTAGGCCGAGGGCGAGGAGGTTGAGGACGAAGCCGACGATCACCTGGTCGGCCGCGTAGCGGACCGCAAGGTAGGCCAGGATCGCGCCGATCAGGCCTCCGGCGACCGATCCCGCCACCAGGCCCACCCAGAGACCGAGGGCGCTGGCGGCGACGGAGGCCGCGAATGCCCCGAAGAGGAACTGCCCCTCGATCGCGATGTTGATCACGCCGGAGCGCTCGCAGAGAACTCCGGCCAGGGCGCCGAGCAGCAGCGGCAAGGCGCCGACCACCGACGCCTCGGCGAGCGAGGAGAGGTTCAAGCTATTCCCGGCTGCCGCCCAGACCAAGAAGGCCACAGCGATCAGCCCGAACGCCGTGCGCAGTATCCACGGTGGCATCCGACGCGGCAGGAGGGTCAGCGCGTAGGCACCCAGCGCAACTGTGAGAGCCCCGCAGATCAAGCCGACTACGCCCACCGGCAAGGAGATAGATCCGAGGTTGATGTTGGAGTCGACCGGTGAGATCGCGAACTTCGCCGACTTGGATGGCTCCCCGGTGAGACCGAGGACCACCGCGAGAAGGATTCCGGCGACGATGAGCGCGAACGGAGCCCGCCGCGTCTCCCCCATGTTTCCGGTCGCCGAGGCCGAGATCGCATTCACGCCGACCACCCACCCGAGGTCGTGGAGACCCCCGCATCCCCGGCCCGCAGTCTGAAGACTCGGGCCATCAAGAGGGGAGCGGCGATCGTCAGCACGATCAGCGCCTCGATCACCGTCACGAGATCGGCAGACGTTCCGGTCGCCGCCTGCATCTGGATCGAGCCCGCCTGCAGAGCGCCGAAGAGGAAGCCCGCTGCAACCGTGCCCTTGACCGTGGCCCGGCCGAGCAGGGCGACGCTGATTCCGGCGAAGCCGAGGCCGGCGGCCGTCTCACTGCTGAGGGCGAAGTCGGTCCCGAGCATGGTGCAGGCGCCGGCGAGCCCGGCAAGCGCGCCGCTGATCGACATCGCCCCGATCACCGTGGCGCCGACGTCGATACCGCCTGAGCGGGCCGCCTTTCGGTTCTGGCCGACCGCGCGCAGCCCGTAGCCCAAGGTCGTCCTGAACAAGAGCCACCAGACAACCCAGGCGAGGCACAAGACCAGGATCAGGCCGGCATTGACGCGAAGACCGCCACCGAAGAGCTCCGGCAGCCGCGCATTGCCCGCCACCAGCGGACTGATCCCGGCGCTCCGGCCGACTCGCTCGAACGCCTTCATCGTGAGCAGGTAGACGACCAGCAAGCCTGCGACGTAGTTGAGCATGATCGTCGTGATCACCTCGTGCGCACCGGTCCTGACCTTGAGGTAACCAGGAACGAACCCCCACGCCGCGCCGGCGAGCGTGGCGGCAAGGAGCGCGGCGAAAAGGTGGATCACCGGGGGCAGGCCGAAATGGAAGCCGACGTAGGCGCTCGCCGCCGCCCCGAGAATCGCCTGTCCCTCGCCGCCGATGTTGAAGAGCCCGGAGCGGAAAGCAAGGGTGACCGCCAGCCCGCTGGCTATCAGCGGCGTGGCCGCCACCGCGGTTTCCGAGATCGGGGCGAAGAATTCAGTGACACTCGCCGCGCCGGGGTCGAACAAGGCGCCTTCGAACAGTGCACCGTAGGCTTCGCCGACCGCTTCGAAGCTGGCTTCGACCGCACGGAGCGGTTCATTGCCGAAGTTTCCCCAGGCTTCGAGGACCACTTCATTCGACACGGCAATGATGACCGCCCCGATCGCGAAGGCGAGGACCAGCGCCAGCGCGGTCACCTTCGCATCCCGGCAGGAGCGCCCGCGCCGATCCTCGACTCGGCCGCTTGACCTCTCCTCGGGAGCCGTGACCGGCCCTGCCGGTGCGCTCGCCTGGCTCACGCCGCCGCCCCCGCCATCATCAGGCCGACCTGGTCTCGGTCGGTGCTCGGCGTCGCCGTCCCGGTCACGCGCCCGCGGTAGAGCACGACGATCCGGTCCGCAAGCGAGAAGATCTCATCGAGGTCCGAGGAGACGAGGACCACGGCCGTGCCGCGGGAACGTGCGTCGACGATCTGCTTGTAGACGAAGGCGGAGGAGCCGATGTCAAGGCCGCGGGTCGGCTCCACGGCGACGAGCAGCCGCAGCTCGCGGGAGAGCTCGCGCGCGAGCACGACTTTCTGGGCGTTGCCACCCGAAAGCGTGTCGCAGTTCGTGTCCCTGCTCGGCGCCCTGATGTCGAACTTCGACATCAGCTCATCCGCGTTCCCCTCGATCTCGTCGAACCGCAGGCGGCCCGCGGAGCTGAACCGCTTCGCGCGATACTGGTCCAGGATCAGATTCTCGGCGATCGAGAAACCGTCGATCAACCCCTCGGCATGGCGATCCTCGGGGACGTATCCGACCTCGGCAGCGAGCATCTCGCGCCTCGAGCATCCTTGCATCTCCTCGCCACCGAGCCTGATCGTGCCGGAGGTGGGGTGCTCCGCACCGAGCAGGATGTCGACCAGCTCGGCCTGGCCGTTGCCCTGGACGCCGGCGACGCCAAGGATCTCACCCGTGCGGAGGGTGAGGTTCACGTCGGCGAGACGCGGCTCGCCTCCCTCCCCGAGGAGGCTCACACCTTCGAGGTCGAGTGCGGTCCCAGCCTGCTCGATCAACGGTGGCTTTTCGACCGCGAGGTCGACCGTCCGCCCCACCATCATCGATGCCAGCTCCACCTCGGTCGTCACCGGATCCGCCTCGCCGACTACTCGACCATGCCTGATCACGGTGATCCGGTCGGAGATCGCGCGGACCTCGGCGAGACGATGGCTGATGAAGACGATCGACCGCCCATCCGCACGCAGCTGGCGGACGACGTCGAAGAGTCGGTCCGCCTCGTGCGGGGTGAGCACCGCGGTCGGCTCGTCGAGGATCAGCAGGCGGGCATCACGACGCAAGGCCTTGAGGATCTCGACGCGCTGCCGGATGCCAACCGGGAGGCTCTCGATCGTGCTCGCGGCCGGCACCTCGAGCCCAAAGCGCTCCACCAGATCCGCTACCTCGCGCTTGGCCCGGGCGCGGTCGAGCCAGCCGAGCCTGCCGCCATGCTCGTCGCCGAGAACGATGTTCTCGGCGACGGTCAACGGAGGGACGAGGGTGAAGTGCTGGTGGACCATGCCTATCCCGGCGGCCATCGCCGAAGCCGGACTATCCAGGTGGACGGGTCGGTCGTCGATCAGGATCTCGCCCGAGTCCGGGGAGAGCATCCCGTACAGGAGGTTCATCAGGGTGGACTTTCCTGCGCCGTTCTCACCGAGCAGGCAGTGGACCTCTCCCGCCTCGACGAGGAGGTCGATTCCGTCGTTCGCGACGACGGAACCGAACCTCTTGGTGATTCCGCGCAACTCCAGCTTCATCATCCGTGCGGCGTCGAGGGGGATTCGACCTTGACTTCGCCGTCGATGATCTTCTGCTTGACGGCTTCGACTTCCTTTTCGAGCGCCGAGCTGATCTGGCCGCGGAACGAGGCTATCCCGACCCCGTTGTTGGCGAGGGTGCCGACGTAGTTGCTGTTGTCGTAATGCCCTTCGGCCGCTCCTTCGACCGCCTGTTGGGTGGCCACCGAGATGTTCTTCATCGCGCTAGTGAGGATCGACTTGCAGGCACTCGGCTGTTCGACGCAACCGTCCGTGTCGTCCCAGATCAGCTTCGCCTGGCCGTTGTCGTGTTCGACCGCCGCCAACGCGCCCTCATTGGCGAGCCCGCCGAGCGTGAGGATGACGTCGGCGCCCTGACCGATGAAGTCATTGACGATCTGTTCGCCCTTCGCCTGGTCGGTGAACGAGCCGACGAACGTCCCCGACTGGGACGCCTTGTTCCAGCCGAGCACCTTGACCTGGGTCCCATGGGTCTTGTTGTAGTAGTCGACGCCGTCGACGTACCCGTCCATATACAGCGTCAGCGGCGGCTGCTGTTCGCCTCCGTAGGTCGCGACCACGCCGGTCTTCGAGTAGCCCGCGGCGGCGAACCCTGCCAGGAATGCTGCTTCTGCGGCGTTGAACTGGAGCCCCTGGACATTCGGAAGCTGGGGTTCGAAACCGAAGTCCACGATCGCGAAATGGCTGCTCGGGTCTTCGGTGGCGACGGTTTCGGTCGCATCGGCCATCGCGAAGCCGTTGGTGACGATCAGCGCACAGGGCTGTTTGGTGAACGCGCTGGCGGCCGACTGATAGTCGGCGCTGCTTTCGGCCTGCGCGTACCGAGGTTCGAGCCCCTTCGCTTCGGCGCCCGCCTTCACGCCCGTCCAGGCCGCCTGATTGAAGCTGTGATCGCTGACGCCCGACCCACTGGTGACCAAGCAGGCAAGCTTGCCGCCACCGGCGACTTCTCCGCCACCACCCGTGCTCCCTCCGGTCGCGCTTGAACTGCCGGACCCGCATCCCGAGGCCAGCAGGGACACCACTACGACCAGGACAGCAACCGACGCAGATCTCATGAGGGCACCTCTCCTTTCTCCGATATCACCCTGGCGAGTGCCGTGGCAAGGCACGAACTGAACTCGCCTCTCCGCGAAGCTACTACGTAACACCCAGAAATGCAAGCAAGGCCACGGGACTCCCGAGAATGTGGGGGCGTCGTCAGTACTACGTAACATTAACTAGATGCGTCGAAGCACTCGAGGAATTCCGCACCTAACGGGACTTCCAGAGGAGGCGCCCTCAGACGCGCCGATATCGCCCGCGGCGACGGCCGCGCGTGCATCGCGGTAGTACGTAGTATCAAGCTCCAGCGCGACGAGGAGAAAGGCAGGACGTGGCGGACCCCAGGAAACTTACGAGCAAGGACATCGCCCGGCACGCAGGGGTCTCTCAGACCACCGTATCGCTCGTTTTCCGGGACGCCGCCGACGGCAAAATCTCGGCCGCCACCCAGGAACGCGTACGTAAGGTCGCCGAGGAACTCGGCTACCGACCGAGCCCGAGCGCCCGCAGCCTGCGCTCGGGAAGGGCGCACATGATCGGGCTGGTCATCCCGAACGTCTCGGACCCGTTCTTCGGCGACGTTCTCAGGGGCAGCCAGGCGGCGGCGTCGCCACGCGGCTACACGGTCGCGATGATCGAGTCCGGCGCCAAGGCAGGCCTGAGCGATGCGATCGCCGCCACCCGCGCCGCCACCCTGGACGGCCTCGTCCTCCATTCGCCCAACCGTCGTGAATTGCGGCAGGCACGGGAGATCCCCAACGGGGCCGTGGTCCTGGACGGTGGCACGCCGCGAACGATCTCGTGGGTTCGCTACGACCTCGCCACAGGGGTCCGCCTCGCGATCGATCTGCTTCGCGAGCTCGGGCACCGGCGGATCGCGCACATACATGGAGATACGACCAGAATCACCTTCGCCGAACGGGACAAGGGCATAGCGGCGGCGGCTGCCGACCTGCTGGTCAGCACGGTCGAAGTCTCCTTCGATTTCGACAAGGGACGGGACGAACTCGAAGATCGGATCGCGGGCGGCCTGAACGGCGCGACCGCAGCGATTTGTGACAGCGACTCCCTCGCGGCGATGGCGTTCAGCGCCGCCCAAGCGCGCGGGGTGTCGGTCCCGGACCAGCTTTCCCTGATCGGCTTCAACGAGACCCACCTGTCGCGGGCGCTGGGCCTGACGACGATCGCGCTTCCCGCCGCCGACGCCGGACGTGCCGCGACCGAGATGCTGCTCGCCCAACTCGACGGCACCGGCCTGAGCCATCGACTGCTCGGCGTGGAACTGCGGCGGCGAGGATCGACTGCCGCCCCCGCAGCCACCCCGCGATAGCTCGCTGCTAATCGCTTCGGCTAGCTCAAACCGCCCCGCGACCTCGGAGGCCGAGCTCCTCGAAGCGGCCGAGGAACTCGCGGCGGGCACGGACGGGCTGCCAAGGCTCGATCTCGACCTCGAGGGGCTCGAAGCCTTCCAACTCGGGCCAATTGTCGACCGAGGAGGCGAACCTCCGCCGCTCGGTCGCCAGCAGGCGGCGGTCGATCAGCTTCAGTTCGCCGAACGGAGGCTCCAGATCGAAGCGGATGCGGATCGCCTCCTCGAGCAGCGCCTCTGCTTCGCGATAGGGAGGACCCAAGGGGACTGCGGTGCTTCAGTGGATGCGGAAGGTCGACGAGGTAGGCCTCGCCCGCATCATGGAGGAGGGCGGTGAGCCTGGCACCGGCCGAGGCCCCGCGCTCTCCGCAGATGTCGGCGACCAGACAGCAATGCTGCGCCACGGAATAGAACTCCCGCGAGTGGCCGCCGAACCGACATTGGTTGGAGAGAGCCTGGGCGATATCGGCGATGACGATTTCCTCCGGATCAGGGGAGAGCGGGTCGATCCAGCGTCCTGAGGCGGTCTGGATGGAGCCGTCGGCATCTCGCTTCGCCGGCCTGTCGGGCCCCTCGGGACGTTCGGAGAGAGCAGCAGTCACGGTGCGTAGATTAGCAGAGCGGACAGCCCAGGTACTACGTAATGTCCGCACTGTGAGACGTCTCGCCTGAGCCAAAATGCGCCTCCGGTCTAAGTCGACTGTGTACACTGCTCTCCTTTCACCTACTACGTAACATCAAGGAGAGAGATGAAGACTCAGATCTACGGGATCACGACCGTCGAGGATGCGGTGGCGGTGGCCCGGCTCGGCGCCGACCGCATGGGGCTCGTCGTCTGCGAGGACGAATCGCTGACGCCGGACGGGATCAGCGTCGCGGAGGCGAGGGAGATCATGGCCGCATTGCCGGAGACCGTGATCGTCAATGCCCTCATCTTCTCGAACCAGGTCGACGAGCTCGAGGAGACCGTTCGCGCCGTGGGGGCGAAGGCGGTTCACCTCTCGGCCCTTCCGGGGATCCCTGAGATGCCCGTCGCCGAGGCCGAAGCTCTGCTCAAGCGCGTACCGGGTCTCGAGATCATGATGGCGATCCCGGTCGGCGGCCCGGAGGCGGTCGAGCATGCCAAGAGCTATGAGGGAGTGGCGGCGACGATCCTGCTCGACACCGTCGAAAGCAGCGGCCAGGTGGGTGCGACCGGCAAGACCCATGACTGGGAGGTCAGCAGGCGGATCGTCGAGGAGGTCGACATCCCGGTCGTGCTGGCCGGCGGGCTCTCGCCGGCCAACGTCGCCGAAGCGATCCGCGCGGTCCGGCCTTGGGGAGTCGACTCGTTCACGCAGACGAGCCACCCGGACAACCTGAAGCGCAAGGACCTGAACCGGGTGCGCGATTTCATCGAGGCGGCGCAAGGCGCCTTGTCCGATGGCTGACTTCGTAATGGCCATCGCCGGCGAGCTCGTCGCCGGCGATGCGTCATTTGAGGTCGTGAACCCGGCCACGGGCGAGGCGTTCGAGGCTGCCCCCGAGTGCAGTGCGGCGCAGCTCGACCAGGCGCTCCATGCCGCGACCGAGGCCTGGCCCCGATGGCGCGCTGCGACGGACGAGCGGCGCGAGGCGCTGCGGGCATGCAGCAGGGTGCTGACCCGAGACGTCGATGAGATCGCGGCTCTGATCACCGCCGAGCAGGGCAAGCCGCTGGCCCAGGCCCGGGGGGAGGTGCTTTTTGGCAGCCAGTGGTTCGACTACTACGCCGAGCTCCCTTGGCCGGAGGAAACGGTCCGTCACGCCGGCGGGACGACGGTCAAGGTCCAGCGCCAGTCGCTCGGCCCGGTGGCGGCGATCGTCCCCTGGAACTTCCCGGTCGGCTCCGCCTGCATGAAGCTGGCCCCCGCCCTTCTCGCGGGCAATCCGGTCGTGCTCAAGCCCTCCGCGTCGACCCCCCTTTCGATGCTCCATGTGGGCGAGCTGCTCAACCCGGTGCTGCCTGCGGGCGTACTTGCCGTTGTGTCCGGCGGCGCGGGCCTCGGCGCCAAGATGAGTTCGCACCCCGACGTACGGAAGGTCACGCTCACCGGCTCCATCCCGGTCGGGATGAAGGTTGCCGGGGCTGCCGCGGCCGACCTCAAGCGGGTCACCCTGGAGCTCGGTGGGAACGACCCCGCGTTCGTCCTTCGTGGCGCCGACGTCGAGGCGGCGGCCGCCGCCCTGGCCGAGATGTCATTCAGGAACTGCGGCCAGATCTGCAACGCCCCGAAGCGGATCTTCGTCGATGAGTCGCTGCACGACGCGTTCGTCGAGGCCCTCGTAGCGCGGGTTCGCGCCTTCCGCGTCGGCGACCCGACGGAGCCCTCGACCGAGGTTGGGCCGGTGTCGACCATCGCTCAGCGCGACCACGTCGAGGAGCTGGTGACCGCCGCACGCGATGCGGGCGCGAGGGTCGTAGCCGGTGGCGAGCGGCTGCCGGGCGATGGCAGCTACTACCGGCCCGCGGTCGTGATCGACGCCCGCCCCGAGATGAGCATCGTGGCCGAGGAGCAATTCGGCCCGGCGCTGCCCGTGATGGCCTTCGATGACCTCGCCGTCGCTGTCGAGCAGGCGAACGGCAGCCGCTTCGGGCTCGGCGCCTCGGTCTGGACCGATGACGCGGAATTGGCCCTCGAGACGATGGAGGGCCTCGCAGCGGGGTCGGTCTGGTGGAACACCCACTCCGAGCTGCATCCCGAGGTGCCGATGGCCGGAATCAAGTGGAGCGGCGTCGGCGTCGAGCACGGAACCTGGGGGCTCGAGTCCTTTCTCGACCTCAAGGTGATGTGGCACTGATGTCGCGACAACACCTCATCTTCGACGCCGACGACACCCTTTGGCGCAGCGGCCACAAGTTCGGCGCGGCATCGGCAGAATTCTGCGAATTGCTCTCGCGGCCCGGGCTCTCCGTCGAGAGGGTGCAGGAGGTGCTCGACCAGGTCGCGAAGCTGACCTACGACACCCACGGCACGACGACCCGGAACTATCTGCGCGGGGCCGAGATCACCTACAGGTTGCTGGCCGAGGAGGTGACGCCCGACGGGATCGCCCGGGTGGAGGCACTGTCGGCGCATCTCTCCTGGGCCGAACCCGAACTGATCGACGGGGTCTTCCAGACCCTCCGGCAACTCCGCGACCGCCACGACCTCCTGTTGCTGACCCGTGGGGACGACGAGGAGCAGCAGGCGAAAATCGACGCCTCCGGCCTCATCTCTCACTTTCGCGCGACGATCGTCGTCCCGGACAAGGACGCACGCGTCTACACCGACGTTGTCTACCGCTACGGCCTCGACCCGGAGCTCACCTGGATGATCGGCAACTCGACCCGATACGACATCGCTCCGGCCCTCGAGGCAGGCCTTCGCGCGGTACACATCCCCGAGGAGAATCCATGGGGCCCCGAGCAGGGGCGGTTCCCTGAGCCGGAGGACGGAATGCTGCTGCGGCTGAGCACGTTCCCCGACCTGCTCCACCACTTCTGAAAGTCGCCCGGGAATCTGCCCGTCGTCGCCTCGGGTCGCCCTGCCCACGGGTTTCGTGATACGAGCCGGACGGGTCCGTCGGGTTGCCTGGACCGTTTGATCGCTCTTTGTCAGCGCCGGCCGCGCTCGGCGAGAACCACCCCGGCCAAGGTCACAGACCCACCGAGGATCGCCAGGAAGCCGACGTGCTCACCGAGGAAGAAAACCCCTGCGGCGGCGCCGACGACGGGAACTACGTAGGTCGCAAGCGAGGCACTCGAGCTGCCGAAGTTCCGGACCGCACGGATCTGCACGAGAGCAGGGAGCCCTGTGGAGAAGACGCCGATGGCGAGGATCGCGAGGAGGGGGTCGAGCTCAAGGTGGGGCGGTTCGGCGATTGCACTTGTCAGGGCCGCGGGCAACATCAATGTCGCGGCGATCATCATCTGGCGCCGGGCAAGCCAACTGGGCGGCCGGGGCCTGAAAGCCGGCCCGCCGGCGATCACGAAGCCGCACGCATAGCCGAAGGCGGCGAGGAAAAGTGCCACGCGAGCCACCGGATCGCCGCCGCCAAATCCGAGCCCGAACATCAGCCCGACACCGAGGAACCCCATCGTGGTCCCGACCGCCCGCAGGCCAGAGGGCCTTGACTCGCGACCGAGCGATATCGCGATCACGAGGGTGAAGAGAGGAGTCGTAGCGTTACTGATCGCCGCCGTCGACGTCGGCACACTGGTGATGCTCCAGGTGATGAGCATGAACGGGAGAACCGTTCCCACCACTGCGAACGCGATCAGGCCACCCCACACCTTGCGGTCTGCCGGAGCCCCGACTCCTTGCTCCCGTGATGCCGCCCAGGTAAGGACGAGGGCGGCGATGACGAGTCGCAGGAACGTGATCTCCCAGGTGTCGAAGCTGTGCAGGGCGATCTTGATCCACAGGTAAGCGGTGCCCCACATCACACCAAGCAGGAGCACCGACGTGAGCGGTGTATCGAGGGAGCCCGTTACTCCTCGCCGCCGCGGCCCTGCGGCGACGTTAGCGGCGTCGACGCTCGCGCTTTCCGACGAGGTGGGAACCATCGCGACAGACTACTACGTAGTAGTAATAAGAGCCGAGCCCTTTGGGCTGCTGACCCGAAGGCACCGGAGCGATGGCGCGGCCGATGCACGCCGCATACCTCGTCGACCACCCTCACGGGGTCGGGCGGCGTCATCGCCCTCCTCCTCGTCCAGCTTCTCGCTCGAGGTCACCGGCATCTCGGCGGTACCGAAGAGCAACACGACCGGCGACGTCACCGCGACCAAGGGTGGGCCGGCGGTGGCTCGCCTCGAACCGCCACGGCCTCGCCGGCGCTCTGAGCACCCGGCCCGGGAAAATCGGGCCGCACCACCCCACACCTGCGCTTCAGGCGGACCCGGTAGCGACGGCCGCGAACGGGTTCAGCTTCAGCCAGCCGGGGAAGGCCCGGCGCAGCCTGCTTGGGCCGGTGAGCTCGATCGCCTTCGTGCGCGAGGCCGCCGCCCAGCTCGTCTGGCCCATCCAGATCTCGGTCAGCGCCCGCACGGTGCAGCGGAGGCGCAGGTCGATCTCGCCGCCGGGCGGGGCGAGGCACACGTCGGCCCCGTCGGGGGCGAGGACGAGCCAGTAGCCGCGCTGCTTGGCCGGTGCGTCGGTGAAGTAGAGCTCCACCACCGTGCGCCCTGGCAGCCGGTCGAGGTGGACGTTGCGGTGGATGTCCCAGACCAGCAGGCGCGGGTCGAGATCCTGCTCGCGGTAATCGCTCGGCAGCCAGCGCCGGCCCCAGATCCCGAGCTGCTCGACCACGCCGCGCAGCTCCTCCCCCGCCGGGGTGAGGACGTAGCGCGTTCCCTGCTCGTCCTCGTGGCGATCGACGATCCCGGCGACGGTCAGCTCCTCGAGGCGGCGCGAGAGGACGCTGGCGGAGATCGCCGGGATGCCGCGGCGCAGGTCGTTGAAGCGGGTGCTGCCGGCGAGCAGCTCGCGGACGATCAGCGGCGTCCAGCGGCGGGCGAAGGTCTCGGCCGCGAGCGACACCGGACAGAACTGCCCGTATCCCTCCATCGGCGCACCCTACCGCGGCAAATCCCGGGTAGTTGCGTTTTGCTACTTGAGCGGCGTGCGGGGCGGCTGCGAGGTTGCGCCCATGGCCAGATCGACGAGAGGGAGTCACCGGCGCCGCCCGCGCCTGCGCCTCACCTACGCCAACGTCGTCTCGACGCTCTGCCTGTTCGTGCTGCTCGGCGGCGGCGCCTACGCGGCGGGCGCGACGATGCTGCCGAGGAACAGCGTCGGCGCCGCGCAGATCAGGAAGGGCGCGGTGCGCTCCCCGCAGGTGAAGGACGGCTCCCTGCTGGCGCGTGACTTCCGGCCCGGGCAGTTGCCGGCCGGAGCGCAGGGACCCCGGGGAGCGCCCGGACCGGCGGGCCCACAGGGGCAGGCGGGACCGGCGGGCCCCGCCGGGCCGATCGGCCCGAGCGAGGCCTTCAACGTGACCCTGCCGGCGGGCCCGAAGAACATCGCCCTCTCGCCCTCCTTCACGACCGTGCTCGAACTGCCGCTCGGGCCCGGCACCTTCGTCCTCGACGCCAACGTGGTGGCGGCGAACAAATCGACCACGACCGGGACCTACGTGCGCTGCGACCTGTTCTCCGACCGGGACCCGACCGGCGTCGACAACTACCCGGTGTACCTGGCCCCGGAAGGCATGCAGGCGATCCCCCTGCAGGGCCTGCACGTGGTCGAAGGCTCGGCCTCGACCCAGTTCGTGGCCTGCCGCAAGAGCGCCGAAGTCACGGTCGAAATCGGCGAGGATCCCCAGCTCACCGCGATCCTGGTCGGCGGGACCATCCGCTAGGACGGCTGCCTCCGATGCCAGGCCAGACCGACCCGAGCACCCCCACGCCGGCCGAGATCTGGGCGGCGGGCGACTACGCCGACGTCTGCGAGCGGATGATCCCCGGGCTCGGCGCCCGGCTGGTGGAGCTCGCCGGGGTGCGGGCCGGCGAGGCGGTCCTCGACGTCGCGGCGGGCACCGGCAACGCGGCCCTGCCGGCGGCGCGGCGGGGCGCCGCGGTGACCGCGCTGGACATCACCCCGGCGCTGCTCGAGGCCGGCGCGGAGCGCGCCGCCGCGACCGGGCTCGAGCTGAGTTGGGTCCACGGCGACGCCCGCGCCCTGCCCTTCGCCACGGCGAGCTTCGACCGCGTGCTCTCCTGCGTCGGGGTCCAGTTCTGCGCCGACCGCGCCGCCGCGGCGGCGGAGCTGCTCCGCGTCTGCCGTCCGGGAGGGCGGATCGCGCTGATCGCCTGGACGCCCGAGGGCTTCATCGGCCAGATCCTCGCCGCGGTCTCCCGCGCCCGCGGCGCCGCCGCGCCCTCGCCGCTCGAGTGGGGCCGGGAAAGCGTCGTCGAGGAGCTCTTCGGCGACGCCGCCGAGGTGTCGACCAGCCGCGCCCAGGTCGAGCTGGCGGCCGAGTCCGCGGCCGCCTGGGTCGACTACATGGCCGCCGCGTACGGGCCGTTGCTGATCGCGCGGCTGGCGTTGCGGGAGCGGGGCGCCTGGGAGCCGCTGCGGGAGCAGCTCTGCGAGATCGCCGCCCGCAACGACGGCGGCGGCGAGGGCGCGTTCGCCGCTTCGGCCGAGTACCTCTGCGCCCTGATCGAGCCCTGAGCGGCGACCCCGGGGTCAGCCGGCGATCGAGTCGAGCTCGGCGAGGTCCTCCGCCGTCAGTTCGAGGCCGGCGCCCGCCACGTTCTCGCGCAGGTGGGCGACCGAGGAGGTGCCGGGGATCAGCAAGATGTTGGCGGAGCGCCGCAGGAGCCAGGCCAGCGCCACCGCCATCGGCGTCGCCTCGTTGCGCGTCGCCACCGCGCTCAGCTGCTCCGACTGCAGCGGCGAGAAGCCGCCGAGCGGGAAGTAGGGGACGTAGGCGATCCCGTCGGCGGCGAGCGCGTCGATCAGCTCGTCGTCACCGCGGTTGGCGAGGTTGTAGAGGTTCTGCACGCAGACGACCGGCGCGATCGAGCGCGCCTCGGCGATCTGCGCGGCGGAGACGGTGCTGACGCCGAGGTGGCGGATCAACCCCGCCTCCCGCATCGCGGCAAGCGCTTCGAACTGCTCGGCGATCGAGCCCGCCGTCGGCCCCTCGACGCCGCCCATCCGCAGGTTGACGACGTCGAGCGCCTCCAGGCCGAGGCGCTCGAGGTTGTCGTGGACGGCTTCGTGGAGCTGGCGCGGCGAGCGGGCCTCCGGCCAGCCGCCCTGGGCGTCGCGGGCGGCGCCGACCTTGGTGACGATCGTCAGGCCCTCCGGGTAAGGATGGAGCGCCTCGCGGATGATCTCGTTGGTCACGTAGGGGCCGTAGTAGTCGGACGTGTCGATGTGGTCGATGCCGAGCTCGACCGCCTCGCGGAGGACGCGGATCGCCTCGGCGCGGTCGGCGGGCGGGCCGAAGACGCCGGGGCCGGCGAGCTGCATCGCGCCGTAGCCGAGGCGGTTGACGGTGATGTCGGCGGCGAGCTCGAAGGTGCCGCCGGGGAGGGTCTTGGTGGGCATCGGGCTCCTCTCTCGGGATCGCCTCCATGGTGCCCGGAAGCGGCGGCGGGCAAAAGAGCCCGCCTTGTCGGGGGACAACCTGTCCCTGGATAAGCGCCTGTCGGGCTGCATACTTGGGACATGGACCGAGACGGGCTGGCCGATTTCCTGCGCCGCCGCCGGGCCGCGCTGCGGCCCGAGGAGCTCGGCATCGCGGTCGGCTCGCGGCGCCGCACCCGCGGCCTGCGCCGCGAGGAGGTCGCCGCCCGCGCCCACATCTCGACCGACTTCTACACCCGGCTGGAGCAGCGCCGCGGGGCGCGGCCTTCGGCCTCGACCGTGGCCTCGCTGGCGGTCGCGCTGCGGCTCGACCGGATCGAGCGCAACCACCTCTTCGCGCTCGCCGGCCACAACGCGCCGGCGACCACGGTGCGGCGCGACGAGCCCAGCCCGGGCCTCCTGCGGGTGCTCGAACGGATCGACGGCGCGCCCGCGATGATCGTCTCCGACCTCGGCGTGACCCGGCGCCAGAACCGGCTCTCCGAGGCGCTGCTCGGCGACCACTCCGTCCACAGCGGGCTCGCCCGCAGCATGGTCTACCGCTGGTTCACCGAACCGGAGCGGCGGGCGCTCCATCCGGCCGAGGACCACGCGGTGCGCGCCCGCCAGCACGTCGCCTCGCTGCGCGCCGTGTACGGGCGGCCCGGTCCCGACCCCGAAGCGGAGGAGCTGGTCGCGGCGCTGCTGGCCGCGAGCGAGGAGTTCGCCGCGCTCTGGGAGCGCCACGAGGTGGGCAGCCGACAGGCGAGCGACAAGCGCTTCGTCCACCCGCTGGTCGGCGAGCTGACCCTCGACTGCCAGATCCTCACCCCGGAGAACGTCTCCGAGCGGCTGGTCGTCTTCAGCGCCGCCCCCGGATCGGTGGACGAGGCGCGGCTGGGGATGCTGGCCGAGCTCGCCACCGCGCCGGTCGGCTGAGGTCGGGCGCGCCGAGGCGCACCCAGGTTGTCGCGGCGCGACTGCCTGAACGCGACCGACATCGACGCGACGCCACCGGTCAAGGACCCGCGGTGCGCTATGAATCGCTTTATGTCGGCTGCGGATCGCGCCTATGCCTACGCCAGGGCCCGCATCCTCGACGGCCGCTTCGCCCAGGGTCGACTGATCGCCGAGGGTGAGGTCTCCGAGGCGGTCGGGGTCAGTCGGACGCCGGTGCGGGAGGCCTTCCTGCGGCTGGAGGCGGAGGGGATGCTGCAGCTCTACCCGAAGCGGGGCGCCTTGGTGGTGCCGATCTCGGCCGCCGACGTCGAGGACGTGATGGAGACGCGCCTCCTGATCGAGCGCTTCGCGATCGGCCGGGTGCTCGAGCTGGAGCTCGACCTCTCGGGGCCGCTCGGCGAGGCGATCGCCGCGCAGGAGCGCCACGCGGCCGCCGCGGACGCGGTCGCCTTCGTCGATGCCGACCGCGAGTTCCACCGCGTCTTCGTCGCCGCCACCGGCAACGCGATCGTCCTGCAGACGCACGACTCGCTGCGCGACCAGCAGAACCGGATGGGGCTCGCGGCGCTCAGCGATGGGGCCGACCGGATGGCCCGGATCCTCGATCAGCATCGGGCGATCGCCGCCGCGGTCGAGGCGGGCGACCGGACCGGGGCGGAGGCGCTGATCGACGCCCACATCGCCGAGACCCTGCGGCTGCTGCGCCGGGCCTCCGCCCCGGGCCTCGCTCAGTCGAGCAGCTCGTAGGCGATTTCGGTGAGGAAGTCGGGGAAGTCCTCGCCGAGGGCTACCGCCTCGAAGACCCGCCGCGTCTCCTCCGGCCGGCCCGCCTCCCAGGTCTCCTCGCCGACCGCGGCGCGGATCCGCTCCATCTCCCGGTCGAGGATCCCCGCGACCAGCTCGCGGTCGATCACGGTGCCGTCCTCGAGCTTCGTCCGGTTGTGGATCCACTGCCAGATCTGGGAGCGCGAGATCTCCGCCGTCGCCGCGTCCTCCATCAGGTTGTCGAGGCCGACCGCGCCGCGGCCGCCGAGCCAGAAGGAGATGTAGCGGAAGCCGACGCTGACGTTGCCCCGCAGCCCGGCCGCGGTCACCTCACCCGGGGTCGCGGCGAGGTCGGCGAGGGCGTCGGCGTCCGGGGTGACGTCGTCGCGCCTGCGCTCGATCTGGTTCGGGCGGTCGCCGAGGACCGCGTCGAACGCCGCCCTCGCCACGCCGACCACGTCGGGGTGGGCGACCCAGGTGCCGTCGAAGCCGTCGCCGGCCTCGCGCTCCTTGTCGGCGCGCACCGCGGCGATCGCCCGCTCGTTCGCCGCCGCGTCGGTTCGGCTCGGGATCAGCGCCGCCATCCCGCCCATCGCGAAGGTGCCGCGGCCGTGGCAGGTGCGCACCAGGAGCTCGGTGTAGGCGCGCATGAAGGGCACCGTCATCGTCACCGCGGCGCGGTCGGGGAGGACGGCGCCCGGGCGCTCGCGGAAGGTCTTGATCGCCGAGAAGATGTAGTCCCAGCGGCCCGCGTTCATCCCGTAGGAGTGCTCGCGCAGCTCGTAGAGCATCTCCTCCATCTGGAAGGCGGCGGGCAGCGTCTCGATCAGGACGGTGGCGCGGAAGCTGCCGCGCTCGAGGCCGAGCGCCTCCTCGGCGAAGCCCAGCACCTCGTCCCAGAGGCGCGCCTCCAGGTGGTGCTCCAGCTTCGGCAGGTAGAGGTAGGCGCCGCGGCCCTGGGCGAGGAGGCGGGGGGCGCCGTGGAAGGCGAAGAGGCCGAAGTCGACCAGTGAGCCGGAGCCGACCTCGCCGCCGAAGTCGAGGTGGCGCTCGGGCAGGTGGAGGCCGCGCGGGCGGACCAGCAACGTCGCCGTCTCCGCCGCCAGCTGGTAGTGGCGGCCGTCGGAGCTCTCGTAGGCGATCGTCCCCTCGATCGCGTCGATCAGGTTGGCGTGGCCGGAGACCTGGTTGCGCCAGGTCGGCGAGTTGGCGTCCTCGAAGTCGGCCATGAAGCCCTTGGCGCCGGAGTTGAGCGCGTTGATGACGAGCTTGCGGTCGGTCGGCCCGGTGATCTCGACCCGCCGGTCGGCGTAGTCGGCGCGCGGCGCGGCGGCCTGCCAGGCGGGGTCCTCGCGGATCTCGCGCGTCGCGGCGAGGAAGTCGAGCCTGCCGCCGCCGGCGAGCCGGGCGCGGCGCTCCTTGCGGGCGGCGAGGAGCTCCAGCCGGCGGGCGTCGAAGCGGCCGTGCAGCTCGGCCAGGAAGGCGAGCGCGTCATCCGAGAGGATCTCGGCGCGGGAGCGCTCGTCCAAAAGCTCGCCATGAGAGATCTGGGGGTTGGCCATCGATGACTTCGCTCCTTTTACAGGGTTCGTGAGTAGGCCCGGTCGAGGACCTGGACGGTGTGCAGCGCCGGGATCGGGTGGCCGAGGCGCGCCAGGTGGCTCTGCAGCTGGGTGAGGCAGCCGATGTTCCCAGAGGCGAGGATCGCCGCTCCGGTGGCGAGCAGGTTGCGGGCCTTGCGCTCGCCGAGCTCGGCGGCGACCTCAGGGCGCTCGAGGCTGTAGATGCCGGCCGAGCCGCAGCAGAGCCCGGCCTCGGCCGGCTCGAGCAGCTCGAGGCCCTCGATCGCGCTCAACAGGCGGCGCGGCGGCGCGGTCACCTTCTGCGCGTGGGCGAGGTGGCAGGCGTCCTGGTAGGCGACCCGGCGCGGGCAGGCGAGCGCGGGCGGCGGCTCGGCGAGGCCGAGCGCGTAGAGGAAGTCGGCGACGTCGCGGGTGCGCCCGGCGAGCGCCCCGGCCTGCGCCTCCTCGGGCTCGCCGAGGAAGAGGGCGCCGTACTCCTTCATCCCGGAGCCGCAGCCGGCGGCGGTGGTGATCACCGCGTCGACGTCCTCCGGGAAGGCGGCGAGGTTGCGGCGGGCGAGCCGGCGGGCGCCCTCGGCCTCGCCCGAGTGCATCGCCAGCGAGCCGCAGCAGCCCTGGCCGGCGGGGACGATCACCTCGACCCCGTTGCGGGCGAGCACTCGTCCGGCGGCCCAGCCGATCTCCGGATCGAGCTGCTGCTGCACGCAGCCGGCGAGCAGGGCGACGCGGGCGCGGCGCTCGCCCTGGGCGGCGAAGCGGCACGGCAGCGGCCGGGCGGGCGGCAGCCGCTCGGGCAGCAGGTCGACCATCGGGCGCACGGTCCTGGGGACGGCGGCGCGGAGCTTGCGGGCGACGGCGCCGGCCCTCGCCGCGGCGCGGAAGCGCTTCCCGTGGGGAAGCGTGCGGAGGGCGAGCTCACGGCGGGCGCGCTCGGCGACCGGGCGCCGCCGCCGCGGCTCGACCCGGCCGCGGAACTCGGTGATCAGCTCGCCGTAGCGGACGCCCGACGGGCAGGCGGTCTCGCAGGCCTGGCAGCCGAGGCAGTTGTCGAGGTAGGGCTGGGCCAGCTCGACCTCCAGCTTCCCCTCCAGCACCTCCTTGATCAGGAAGATGCGGCCGCGCGGCGAGTCCATCTCCTCGCCCATCGTCACGTAGGTCGGGCAGCTGGGCAGGCAGAAGCCGCAGTGGACGCAGGCGGCGATCGGATCGGCCATCAACGGGCCGCGGACGCCGAGCTCCTCGACCGGGATCTCGTGCTTCATCGGGCGCCTCCGGCGGCGGGAGCGCTTCCGGCGAAGATGCCGGCCGGGTCGAGGGCGGCGGCGATCCGACGGGCGAAGGCACCGCCGGTGGCGGCCCCGATCAACGGCTCCGGGAGCGGCGGGCCGGTGAGGACGACGCCGCTCGCCGCCTGAGCGGCGAGGAGGTCCGAGAGCTCGGCGGCCGGCTCGGCCTGCGGCCAGGCGATCCAGGCGACGTTGGCGGCGAGGCCATAGCGACGGTGGAGGCCGCGGCGGTGGAGGTCGGCGTCGAGGGCGAGGACCCGGCGCGGGGCGGCGGGGACGACGACGAGGCGCTCGTCGGCGCCGACCCAGGCGAAGCGGCGCGCCTCCTCCCAGTGGGCGCTCTCGGCCGCGGGGGCGAGCGGCTCGCCGCGCGGCTCGATCGAGCGGGCGAGGCGCTCGGCCCGGACCTCGATCAGCCCGGCGTCGCCGCCGATCCGCGCGGTCACCGCGCCGTCCGGGGTGAGGTCGAGGGCGCTGACCGGAACCGGGCCGCGGGCCAGCGCCGCGATCGCGGCAAGGCCCGCCGGAAGGCCGGCGGTCGGGAAGCGCACGGTCGCCGTCGCCGCCGGGCGCGGGAAGACCTTCAGCGAGAGCTCGACCATCACGCCGAGCCGACCGAGGCTGCCGGCCATCAGCTTGGGGAGGTCGAAGCCCGCCGCGTTCTTCACCACCTTGCCGCCGCCCATCGCCAGCCGGCCGCTGCCGTCGACGAAGCGGACGCCGATGACGAAGTCGCGGACGCCGGCGGCGAAGCCGTTCGGGCCGCTGACCCCGGCGGCGACCGCACCGCCCAAGGTGGCGCCCTCGCCGAGGCGCGGCGGGTCGAAGGGAAGGTGCTGGCCGTGCGAGGCGAGCATCGCGTCGATCTCGGCCAGCGGGGTGCCGGCGCGGGCGGTGAAGGTCAGCTCGGCCGGGTCGTAGTCGACGACGCCGCGGAGGCCGCTGACGTCGAGGGCGCGCACCGGCCCCGCGGGGTCGGGATGCGTCGCGGTCTGCGTGCCGCCCGCCACCGGCAGCAGCGGCCGACCCGCGCGGACCGCCTCCTGGACGGCGGCGACGTCGGTGGCGAGGAGCGCGCTCACGCGGCCGCCGCCGATCGACTCGCCGCCGGCGGCGGCGGGGTCAGCATCTTGCCGCGGTTGGCGAGCCGCCCGGGGTCGACCGCGGCGCGCACGTCCTCCATCAGCGCCAGGTCCGCGGCCGAGAACATCAGCTTCATGTACTCGCGCTTCTCGACCCCGACGCCGTGCTCGCCGGTGATCGAGCCGCCGAGCTCGACGCAGAGGGCGAGGATCTCGGCGGCCAGCTCCTCGGCGCGCTCGACCGCGCCGGCCTCGCGACCGTCGAAGAGGATCAGCGGGTGGAGGTTGCCGTCGCCGGCGTGGAAGACGTTGGCGACGCGGATCCCCCGCTCGGCGCCGAGGCGCTCGATTTCGCGCAGCGCCTCGCCGAGCCGGGTCCGCGGCACGACCCCGTCCTGGACGATGTAGTCGGGCGAGAGCCAGCCGACCGCAGAGAAGGCGCTCTTGCGGCCCTTCCAGATCAGCGCCCGCTCGTCGGGGTCGGCGGTGGTCCGCATCTCGGCGCAGCCGCAGTCGCGCAGCAGGCCTTCGACCGCGGCGAGCTCCCCCTCGACCACTTCCTCCTCGCCCTCCAGCTCGACGATCAGGAGCGCCCCGCCCCGCGGGTAGCCGGGGCTCACCGAGGCCTCGGCGGCCTCGATCGCCAGCGGGTCCATGATCTCCATCGCGACCGGGACGAGGCCGGCGCCGACGATCGCCGCGACCGCGTCGCCCGCCCGCTCCAGCGAGTCGAAGACGGCAAGCGCGGTGCGCACCGACTCGGGGATCGGCACCAGCCGCAGGGTCGCCTCGATCGCGATCCCGAAGAGGCCCTCGCAGCCGCTGAACATCGCCGTCCAGTCGGGGCCGACGTGCTCGGTCGAGTCGCCGCCGAGATCGACCACCTCGCCGTCGGGAAGGACGACGCACAGGCCGAGGACGTGGTTGGAGGTCATCCCGTGCTTGAGGCAGTGGGCGCCGCCGCTGTTGAAGGCGAGGTTGCCGCCGATCGTGCAGACCGACTGCGAGGACGGGTCGGGCGCGTAGGCGAGCCCGTGCGGCGCGGCCGCGGCGCTGACCGCAAGGTTGATGACGCCCGGCTCGACCACCGCGGTGCGCGCGTCGGGGTCGACCGAGAGCACCCGGTCGAGGCGGTTCAGCGCGATCACGATCCCCTCGCCGACCGGCAGCGAGCCGCCCGAGAGCGAGGTGCCGCTGCCGCGGGCGACGAACGGGACCGCGCGCCGGTGGCAGAGGCGGACGACGGCGGCGACCTCGGCGGCGCTCTCGACCACCGCCACCGCCAGCGGGCGCTGGTGGAACGCGGTCAAGGCGTCTGAGCCGAAGGCAGCGAGCTGGGCGTCACCGGTGAGCAGGCGCTCGCCGAGCCCGAGGCTCCGCAGCTCGGTGAAGAGATCGGCGGTTTCCACCGTTGCATCTATATCGTATCTTTCACTTCGTCTGCGATATAAATCTGCGCCTGATGACCGGGCCACCCGATCACTCGATCCAGGCGGGGCTGCGCCGACAGGAAGCGGGCTTCCATCGGCCGGCGGCCGGCGCGACGCGGCTCGGCTGGAAGGCCGGCTTCGGCACCGCGGCGGCGATCGAGAAGCTCGGCACCGCTGGCCCGCTGGTCGGCTTCCTCACCGACGCGACGCTCGAGCCCTCCGGCTCCTCCTTCGACGTCTCCGGCTGGGGCAAGCCGATCCTCGAGCCGGAGGTCGCGGTGCGCCTCGGGGCCGACGTCGAGGCCGGTGCGTCCCGCGAGCAGATCGAGGCCGCGGTCGGCGAGGTGGGCGCGGCGATCGAGCTGGTCGACATCGGCGGGGCGAGCGGCGACGTCGCCGAGATCCTCGCCGCCAACCTCTTCCACCGCGCCGTCCTGCTCGGCGACCTCTCCCCCCTCCCTCCGGGCGCCCGGCTCGCCGACCTGCGCATCGACGTGCTCGCCGCGGGCGAGGACTACGCGCTCGCCGCCGACCCCGCCGCCGTCCTCGGCAACCTCCTCGACGTGCTGGCGGCGATGGCCGGCCTGCTGGTCGATTCCGACAACGGCCTCCGCGCCGGCGACGTGATCATCACCGGCGCCGCGGTGAAGCCATTCGAGCTGACGGGCGGCGAGGAGATCGAGGTCCGCGTCGGCAGCTCGGCGGTCTCCGCACGGGTCGCCTGAGCGTCGGCGGCCCGACGCGCCATCCTGTGGCGGAGCCCCGCAAAGAGCCCGTCCTGGACCCTCCCCTTTGCTAGTGGTGTGACCGGCAACGTTGCCAGGGTTCTGGCGAGACTCAGGGGTCGGCGGGCAAGGACGCAGGGAGCCTGAGTAGCAGCGCTACTCAGGCGACCGAGGACGCCGCCCGACGATCATCTG
>JAFDWF010000032.1 GCA_018268575.1 Actinomycetota bacterium | reverse complement strand
GGTTGGCCGCGTCGACCTCTCCTTCGGCGGCGCCGGCGCCGACGATCGTGTGGAGCTCGTCGAGGAAGAGGACGATCTGCCCCTCCGCCTCCTGCACCTCGTTCAGCACCGCTTTCAGCCGCTCCTCGAACTCGCCGCGGTATTTCGAGCCCGCCAGGAGCGAGCCGATGTCGAGCGCGATCACGCGCCGGTCGCGGAGGCTCTCCGGCACGTCGCCGTCGACGATCCGCTGCGCCAGCCCCTCGACGATCGCCGTCTTGCCGACCCCCGGGTCGCCGATCAGCACCGGGTTGTTCTTCGTCCGCCGCGAGAGCACCTGGATCACGCGGCGGATCTCCTCGTCGCGCCCGATCACCGGGTCGAGCTTGCCCGCGCGCGCGTCGGTGGTCAGGTCGCGGCCGAATTTCTCCAGCGCCTCGGCGGTCGACTCCGGGTTCGGCGTCGTCACCGGCTCCGGGCGCACCTGCGCCACCGCTGCGTCGAGCGCCTCCTTCGAGGGCAGGATCTCGCCCACGGTCGGGTCCTCGGTCAGCGCCCGCAGCAGGTGGTCGGTCGAGATCAGGCTCGACCCGTCGCGCCCCATTTCGCGCTCGGCGACGCGCAGGGTCGCGGCCAGGCCGCTCGACAGCCGCGGCTCGTCGCCCTCACCCAGTTTCGGCAGCTGCGCGACGGCCTCGGAGGCGCGTGCGGCGATCGTCGCCGTGTCGGCGCCGACCCGCTGCAGGATCGGCACGACCAGGCCCTCGGTCTGGTCGAGCAGCGCCACCAGCAGGTGGGCCGGGGCAGCCTCGGGATTGCGATGGCTGCGCGCCAGCTCCAGCGTCGCCGCGATCGCTTCCTGCGATTTCTGGGTGAACTTGTCCGGCTGCATCAGATTCTCTTCCTTCCTTCCAGCTCCGCCACTCTCGCTTTCAGTTTCTCCACCTGCTCTTCCAGCGCCAGGACGGTCTCGACGCCGACCAGGTTCAGGCCCTGAGCCGTCATCTCCTGGATCCGGCGCAGGCGTTCGACGTCGCGCCGGCTGTAGAGGCGGGTGTTTTTCGGCGAGCGCTTGGGGGCGATCAGGCCGCGCGTCTCGTACATCCGCAGGGTCTGCGGGTGCATCTCGGCGAGTTCCGCGGCGACCGAGATCATGAAGACCCCCTGCTCGTCGTCGAAGGTCGCTTTCACGTTCGTCACCTGCCTGCGGTAGGTCGCCATCAGACCCCCGCCTTGCGCAGCAGCTCGGCCCGCGGGTCGTGCCCGTTCAGCGCCGCGGCCAGCTCGTCGACCGCCTTCTGCTGCTCCTCGTTCAAGTCCTTGGGGACCTCGATCTCGAGCCGGTAGCGGATGTCGCCGCGGCCCTTGCCCTTGCCCTTGGCCTTCGGCGCGCCCTCGCCGCGCAGCCGCTGGAGCGCGCCGTGCTTGGTCCCCGGCGCGACCTTGATCTTCTTCGTCCCGTCGAGCGTCGGCACCTCGATCGTGCCGCCGCGCACCGCCTCGGGGATCGAGATCGGCACCGTCACCTCGAGGTTGCCGTCGTCGAGCCGGCGGAAGACCGGCGAGGCGGCTACCCGCGTGGTCAGGTAGAGGTCGCCGTTGGGACCGCCGCGCGGCCCCGCCTCGCCCTTGCCCGCGAGCCGGATCCGGGTGCCGTCCTTGACCCCGGCGGGGATGTTGGCCTTGATCCGCTTGTTCTGCTGGGTGAGGCCGGAGCCGCCGCAGGTGGGGCAGGGGTCCTCGATGATCTCGCCTGCGCCGCCGCACTGGGGGCAGGGCTGGCTGATCGAGAAGAAGCCCTGGTTCTGGGGATCGATGCCGCGGCCTTCGCAGCGCGGGCAGGTGATCGGCACGGTGCCCGGCGCGGCGCCGGAGCCGTGGCAGGTCGGGCAGCGCTCCGCCTTCGGCACGGTGACGCTGATCTGCGTCCCGTTGATCGCCTGGTCGAAGCTGAGCTGGACCTCGGTCTCGAGATCGCGCCCGCGCACCGCCTGCGGCTTGGCCCGGCCGCCGCCGCCACGGCTGAAGATGCCGGAGAGGATGTCGCCGAAGTCGGCGCCGAAGCTGCCCGCCTGGGCGCCGCCCCCACCGAAGGGGTTGCCGCCGCCGAACGGGTTGCCGCCCGCGCCGAACCCGCCGAAGGCCGGCCCCGCGTCGTATTCCTTGCGCTTCTCGGGATCGGAGAGGACGTCGTGCGCGGCCGAGACCTCCTTGAACTTTTCCTCGGCCTCTTTGTCACCGGGGTTGCGGTCAGGGTGGTACTGGCGCGCCAGCTTGCGGTACGCCTTCTTGATCTCGTCCTCGCTCGCGTCCTTCTTGACGCCGAGGGTCTTGTAGAGCTCGTCTGCCACTTCTCTCGTCTCTTCCGCTTCTCCTAGGCGGCCACCACGACCATCGCGGGTCGGATCAGATGACCGTCAAACCGGTATCCCTTCTGCATCACTTCCACGACGACCCCGGCCTCGGCGCCTTCGACCTGGACGGTCGAGAGCGCCTCGTGGAAGTTCGGGTCGAACTTCTCGCCGGTCGGGTCGACGACCTCGACCCCCGAGCGCCCCAGCGTCTCCCGCAGGTTGCGGAAGACGAGCAGCACGCCGTGGGCGAGCGCGTCGTCGCTGTCGCCCTCGGGGTCGAGCCCGGCCGCTTGCAGGGCGCGCTCCAAGTCATCCAGGACTGGCACCACGCCTCGAGCAACGTCAGCTTTTCCGCGTAGCGCCGCACCCTGAACCTCCTGGGCCATCCGCTTCCGATAATTCTCGAAGTCGGCCTGAGCCCTCCGGGCGATGTCCAAGTACTCGTCCCTTTTGGCTTCGGCATCAGCCAGCAGAACGCCGAGATCCCTCTCGACGTCCTGCTCAGCCGTGTCTCGCGCGGGTGGCGCGGGATCGGGGTCTTCGCCCGCAGCTTGCGAGGACGAGGACCCCGATCCCGGGACAGGACCCGCGGGCCGGGGCTCCTCGGCCGAACTCTCGGAGCGCTCGTTCATCTACTTGTCCTCGTCGACGACTTCGGCGTCGACGACTTCCTCGTTGTCGGCGGTGGCGCCGTTCTCGGTGGCACCATCGGCCGGAGCCTCCGACTGGGCCTGCGCGTAGAGCGCTTCGGAGGCTTTGGTCATCACCGCGGTCAGCGCCTCGGTCTTGCCTTTCACCTCGTCGAGGGAGCCGGACTCGAGCGTCGCGCGCACGTCCTTGACCGCCGCGTCGATCTGGTCCTTGGTGCCCTGGTCGAGTTTGTCGCCCGAATCGCTGACGACTTTCTCCGCCTGGTAGGCCGCGTTCTCGCCGATGTTCCTGGCCTCGGCCAGCTCGCGCTGCTTGCGGTCCTCCTCGGCGTGCGACTCGGCATCGGAGACCATCTGCTGGATTTCCTCGTCGGAGAGCCCCGAGCCGGATTTGATCTCGATCTTCTGCTCGGTCCCGGTGCCTTTGTCTTTCGCCGTCACCGAGATGATCCCGTTGGCGTCGATGTCGAAGGTGACCTCGATCTGCGGGATGCCGCGCGGCGCCGGCGGGATGCCGGTGAGCTGGAATTTGCCCAGGCTCTTGTTGCCCGAGGCCATCTCGCGCTCTCCTTGGAGGACGTGCATCTCCACCGAGGGCTGGTTGTCGTCGGCGGTCGAGAAGACCTCCGACTTCTT
>JAFDWF010000031.1 GCA_018268575.1 Actinomycetota bacterium | reverse complement strand
CGGATCACCATCGGCACCTTCGCCTGGCCGTTGAACATGTAGGGGATCGCGGCGGCGTGGTTGACGATCTGGTCGAGCGCCAGCAGGGAGAAGTTCACCGTCATCAGCTCGACGATCGGCCGCAGCCCGTTCATCGCCGCGCCCACCCCGGCACCGACGATCGTGTTCTCGGAGATCGGCGTGTCGCGCACGCGCCGTTCGCCGAACTCGTCGAGCAGGCCATCGGTCACCTTGAAGGCGCCGCGGAAGACGCCGACGTCCTCGCCCATCACGAAGACCGACTCGTCGCGCCGCATCTCCTCCGCCATCGCGTCGCGCAGCGCTTCCCGCATCCGCATCTCGGCCATCAGCCTTCGCGCTCCTCGCTGCGGTCGGCCTCGCGGGCGGCGGCCAGCGGGCCCACCTCGTCGTCGCCGGGGGATGCGGGTTTCGCCGGGTCTGCCTCGCCTACAGCCATGAGGCCTTTCCCAATTCGAGACTCCTTACCATCCCGGGCATCGCCCTCCAGCGCCGGGTTCGGCCGCTCGCCCTCCTCTTCGACCTCCGCGTAGGCGGCGCCGGCCTCGGCCAGCTCGCGCGCCCGCTCCGGCATGTCGGCCTCGTGCTCGCCGCGGTGCGGCTCCGGGCTGCGCTCGTCGACCGCGTACCAGCCACCGGGGTAGTCGGTGAGCGCGTAGAGGCCCTCGTACATCGTGTCGAGCGCCGGCTCGGGCGAGGCGTCGGCGAACTCGACCGCCGCCCGCACGGTCTCCTCGGCCGCCTCGCGCGCCTGGGCGACCTCGCGCTCGCCCAGCACCCCCGCCTCGACGCAGCGGCGGGCGAAGCTCTCGATCGGGTCTTTCTGGCGCCACTCCTCGACCTCCTCGCGCTCCCGGTAGACCTCCGGGTCGGCGGCGGAGTGGCCGCGGTAGCGGTAGGTGACGACCTCGATCAGCGTCGGCCGTTCTTCCTCGCGCGCTGTCCGGACGCCCGCGGCGACCGCCTCGCGCACGGCGACCACGTCCATGCCGTCGATCCGCGTCCCCGGCACGCCGTAGCCCTCGGCCTTCTTCGAGAGGTCGGTCTGGGCGGAGTGGCGCTCGATCGCCGTCCCCATCCCGTAGAGGTTGTTCTCGACCAGGAAGAGGACCGGCAGGGTCCAGAGCGCCGCCAGGTTCATCGTCTCGCCGAAGTTGCCGGCGTTGGAGGCGCCGTCGCCGAACATGCAGACGGTGACCGCGTCTTCGCCCTTGTACTGGGAGGCGAGGGCGAGGCCCGCGGCGATCGGCAGGTTGCCGCCGACGATTCCGTAGCCGCCCATGAAGCGGCGCTCGGCGTCGAAGATGTGCATCGAGCCGCCGCGCCCGCCGCTGGTGCCGCCGACGCGGCCGAAGAGCTCCGCCATCACCCGGTCGGGAGCGGTGCCGCGGGCGATCGCGTGGCCGTGGGTGCGGTAGGTGCCGATCAGGAAGTCTTCGTCGCGCATCACCGAGGTGGTGCCGACGATCGTCGCCTCCTCGCCGATCGCGAGGTGGAGGAAGCCGCCCGCTTTGGCGCGCTGGTACTGGCGCCCCGCCTCCTCCTCGAAGCGCCGGATCAGGGCCATGCGCGCGAGCAGCTCGTAACAGGTGGCGGCGTCGGGGAGACTTGACACAACCTCACCTTAGCTAGAAGTGGTTGCGGCCTCCACGGCCTGCTCGAGGCGCTCATCGCCCCAGAAGACCTCCTCGCCGACCCGCACCGCGGGCACGCCGAAGACCCCGGCCGCGGCGGCCGCGTCGGTGGCCTCGCGCAGGGCGTCTTTGACGCCCTTCGTGCGGATCGCGCTTTCCAGGGCGCGCGGGTGGAGCTCGCAGGCGGCGGCGGCGATCATCACGTTGTCGAGGTCGGTCAGGTCTTTGCCCGCCGCGAACGCCTGGCGGAAGGCGGCGAGGCTGAAGGAGACGGCGCGGCCGGTCTGCTTGGCGAAGGTGGCGACGCGCATCGCCGCGAGGCCGTCGCCCGGCCAGGGATCGGGCCAGACGATCGGCGGCAGCCCGTAGGCGGCGGCCCGCCGCTCGACCTCCGCCATCCCCTCGGCGCGCGCCTCGGTCCGCGCCCAGGAGCCGCGGTCGAAGGCCTTGAAGAGCCCGCCCAGCAGCACCGGCTGCCACTCCGGCTGCTCCAGCCCCGCCGCGGTGAAGAGCCCCGAGATCCGCTCCGCCGAGAGGTAGGCGTAGGGCGACCCGAGGTCGTAATAGAAAGTCGCGCGGCCTGCAAATCGGCCGCTTACGCGTGAATTGCCCACCCGTCGACCGCTCGCGCGGCGTCGAGCACGGCCTCGCTCACCGTCGGGTGCGGGTGGACGATCCGGGCCAGCTCCTGGGCGCCGCCCTCGAGGGCCATCACGGCGACCAGCTCGGCGATCATGTCGCAGGCCCGGTTGCCGACGATGTGGGCGCCGAGGATCTCGCCGTACTTGGCGTCGACGACGAGCTTGACGACCCCGTCTTTGTCGTCGTACACGGTGCCCGCTCCCTCGCCGGAGATTTTCTGTCTGCCGACCTTGACCTCGTGGCCCGCCTCCACGGCGGCCGCCTCGGTGAGGCCGACGCTCGCCACCTGCGGGTGGGTGAAGGTGGCGCCGACCAGGAGCTCCTGGTCGACCGGGTGGGTCTCGACGCCGCCGGCCCGCTCGACCGCGACCACGCCCTCCTCCTCGGCCTTGTGGGCGAGGGCCTTCTTGTTGACCAGGTCGCCGATCGCGTAGACCTTCGGGTTGGTCGTCTGCCCGTAGGGGTCGACCTTGATCTTGCGGCCGCCCTGGTCGAGCTCGACCCCCGCCGCGGCCAGGTTCAGCGCCTCGGTGTCGGGACCGCGGCCGCCGGCGACGCAGAGGTAGTCGACCTCGGCCGACTTGTCGCCGTAGGTGAACTTGACGCTACCCTCGCCGACCTCGACGTTCTCCACCGGCGCCCCGGTGGAGATCTCGATTCCCTGCTTCTTGAACACCCGTTCCACCACTTTGGCGATGTCCTTGTCCTCGGCCGGGAGGATCTGGTCGAGCATCTCGATCAGGATCACCTCGGTGCCGAGGCGGGCGTAGGCGGAGGCGATCTCCGAGCCCGAGGCGCCCGCGCCGACCACGGCGATCTTGCGCGGCTGCTCGGTCAGGCTCCAGGCGCCCCAGGTGTCGAGGACGCGGCCGCCGAACTCGACACCTGGGATCGGCAGCGCCACCGAGCCGGTCGCCAGGATCACGGCCTTGGCCTCGTAGGTCTCGCCGCCCACCGAGACGTTCCCGTCCGCGGTCAGCGAGCCCTCGCCCTCGACCTTCGTGATCTTGCCCTTGTCCCAGAGGAATTCGACCCCTTTGGAGAGCGATTCGGAGACCTTCGCGCGGCGCGCCTGCAGGGCGGGCCAGTCGATCGCCACCTCGCCGACGATGCCGAGCTCGGCGCCGTTCCTCGCCTCGTCGAAGAGCTCCGCCGAGCGGAGGATCGTCTTCGCCGGGATGCAGGCGTAGTTGAGGCAGCGGCCGCCGGCCTTGTCGCGCTCGACGACGGCGGTCTTCTGTCCGAGTTGGGCGGCGCGGATCGCGGCCACGTAGCCGCCCGGCCCACCCCCGATGACGATGGTGTCGAAGCTCTCTGGCATAGGAAATTGAGCCTATAGAAAGGGGCGCCCCGGCCTCCTACTGGTATACAAGACCCCCCGATCCGGGGACCTCGCATAGCCCCTGCGCGGGCGAAAGCGCGGCGCGTGGCGGGGGTCGGCCTACCGCGGCCGCGCCCGGTCGGGCATCTGGATCCGGGCCATCGCCTTGACCATCTTCCAGAAGAGCGTCCCGCAGACGGCGAGCAGCCCGACGGTGACCGCGAACCCGGTGACCGAGTTCGCTTCCACGAGCAGGGCGTAGACGGCGGCGAAGATGAGGAAGGCGAGGACGGCCTGGAAGCAGACCACCGCCCAGTAGCGCGCCCGCCACATCCCCCAGGCGAGGACGCACATGATCAGCGCGGGCGCCGCGGCGGTGGTGAGGTGGGGTTTCGCGCCGTTCACCTTCAGCCCGGCGGCGAAGGCGATCACGATCGAGAGCGCGACGAGCGCCGCCAGCACGGCGCTGACCGTGACCACCGGCGGCCGCTCCCCGTCGGCGAGCGGCACCAGCGCCTCGCGCGCCGCCCGGTTGCGGACCTCGGCCTTGGCGTAGCCTGCTTCCATCCGCTCGCGTGGGCCGGGGCGGGGGGGAGTGCGGGTGCCGTTGGCGGGGGCGCCGTCGGCGTGGGATGCGCCCGCCGCGCCGCCCGTCCCGCCGCGTTCCTTGCGCTTGCGCCGCGGCTCAGCCACCCGGCGCGACGCCCCTCCCCGAGCCCTCGGCGTCGAACGCCCGCCGCAGCGCTTCGGCGGCGACCCCGGGGCTGGGGGCATCGCGGATCGCGCGCACGACGCACAGCCGCTGCGCCCCCGCCGCGACCACCTCGCCCGCGTTCAGCGGGCTGATCCCGCCGATCGCGAAGAACGGCTTCCTCGCCCGCTCCGCCGCGTGGCCGACCAGCTCGAGGCCGACCGCGGGGCGCCCCGGTTTCGTCGGCGTCTCCCACACCGGGCCGACCGCGAAGTAGTCGATGTCGCGGCCGTTCGCCGCCGCGATCTGCTCCTCCGAGTGGGTCGACTGGCCGACGATCGCGTCGGGCCCGAGCACCGCCCGCGCCTCCTCGACCGAGGCGTCGTCCTGCCCGACGTGCACCCCGTCGGCATCGCAGCTCCGTGCCAGGTCAGGGTCGTCATTGAGGATGAAGAGCGCCGAATAGGTGTCGGCGATGCGCCGGAAGGTCGACGCCGCCCGTTCGATCTCCGCCCGCCCGAGCTGCTTCTCGCGCAGCTGCACGATGTCGACGCCGCCGCCGAGCGCCGCTCGCAGCAGCGGTTCGGGGTCGACGCCGCCCGGCCGCGCATCGCAGACGAAGTAGAGGCGCGCGGTGCGCAGCCGCTCGCGCCGCAACGGTCCTTGGCCCTCGGGGGGAGCGAAGCTCACCCTACGATTATGGCCGGCGGGCGCCAACGGGTAGCATCGGGGGCGAACGGGAGCCCAAGCGGGTGGGCTGAGAGGGTGGCAACGTGGTCACCGACCGTCTGACCTGATCCGGGTAATGCCGGCGGAGGCAACGCACGTGAGCGGCAAGCGCAGTCCCAAAAGTTACGAAGGCTTTGACGCGGTGTTCGTCGGCGGCGGCGTGATCGGCCTCGCCGGCGCTTGGCGTGCGGCGCAAGGGGGCGCGCGGGTGTGCGTGTTGGAGCGGGCCGAGCCGCCCGCGGGCGCGACTAAAGTCGCCGCCGGGATGCTGGCGCCGGTCGGCGAGCTGACCTTCGGCGAGCGCGAGCTGTTGGAGATGACGCTCGCCTCGGGGGCGCTGTGGGATGACTTCGCCGCCGCGGTCGAGGCGGCCGCGGGAATGGCGATCGGCTACGAGCGCCGCGGCGCGCTCCACGTGGCGCTCGACCGCGACGAGGCGGGCGAGCTGCGCCGCCGCCACGACCTGCAGCGTGAGCTCGGCCTCGGCGCCGAGTGGCTCACCCCGCGCCGCTGCCGCGAGCTCGAGCCCGGGCTGGCGCCGACCTTCGCCGGGGGCGTGCTGGCGCCGAGCGAGGGGTCGGTCGACCCGCGGCTGCTGGCGCGCGCGCTGGCGGCGGCGCTGCGCGAGGCCGGCGGCGAGCTGCGCACCGGCACCGAGGTGGTGGACGGCCTCTGGGACGGCGAGCGCCTCGTCGGCGTCCGCACCGCGCCTGCCGGCCCCGACCGTGCGACGAGCGCCGAGCCCCCGAGGGTTGAGGTTCGCGCCGATGCCGTGGTGCTCTGCAACGGCGCCTGGTCCGGACAGACGCCCTGGCTGCCGGAGGAGGCGCGGCCGCCGGTGCGGCCGGTCAAGGGCGAGGTGATCGAGCTGCGGCCGCGCGAGGGAGCGCCGCCGCCCGCCGGGCGGATCATCGCCACCGAGCGCGTCTACCTGGTGCCGCGCCCGGACGGCCGGCTGATCGTCGGCGCGACCCAGGAAGAGCGCGGCTTCGACACCGTGGTGACCGCGGGCGGCGTCCACGAGCTCCTCCGCGAGGCCTACCGCACCCTCCCCGACGTCGCCGAGATGGAGCTGGCCGGGACGATCGCCGGCCTGCGGCCGGGAACCCCCGACAACCTGCCGATCATCGGCCGCGGCGCGGTCGACGGCCTCGTCCTCGCCACCGGCCACTTCCGCAACGGCGTCCTGCTCACCCCGCTGACCGCCGAGGCGATCGCGGCGACCCTGGCCGGCGGCGAGGCGCCGGCCTCCGCGGCCGTCGCCGACCCGATGCGCGCGTCCTTGGTCGCCCAGAGGGCGACCAAGGACGACGACCCCAACCCTTTTCCTTTTGTCGCCCAGAGGGCGACAAAAGGAAAAGGGTCCCTCGAGGTGACCCGGTGAGGATCGAGCTGAACGGGGAGATCGTGGAGCTCGCCGAGGGCGCGACGCTCGCCGAGGCGGCGCGGCAGGCCGGGGCGCCCGAGTCCTGCCGCGGCATCGCGGTCGCCCTCGACGGCGAGGTCGTGCCGCGCTCGGAGTGGGAGTCGACCCCGCTCGCCGACGGCGCCGCGGTCGAGGTGCTCGCCGCGATCCAGGGCGGGGCGGAAGCCTGGACCCTCGGTGACCGCGAGTGGTCGTCCCGATTGATCGCCGGCACCGGCGGCTTCCGCTCGCTCGAGCAGATGGAAGCGGCGCTCGCCGCCGCCGGCACCGAGATCGTCACCGTCGCCCTGCGCCGCATCGACCCGGCAGCGGGCGGCTCGGTACTCGACGTGATCGACCGCCTCGGCCTCTTCGTCCTCCCCAACACCGCCGGCTGCTACACCGCCCGCGACGCCGTCCGCACCGCCAAGCTCGCCCGCGAGGCCTTCGGGACCGACT
>JAFDWF010000030.1 GCA_018268575.1 Actinomycetota bacterium | reverse complement strand
CGGCCGCTGCGGGCGGATCACCTTGCGGAAGTTGATGATCTCCTGCTTGGCGTTGGAGATGTCGCGGACGATGTCCTCGGAGCGACCCTCGAAGATGTCGTCCTCGAGCGCGTCGAGCTTGTTGCCGATCTTGCGCAGCATCGGGAAGCAGTAGTCGAAGCAGTCGTCGACCAGGCGGTAGAGCAGGTAGCCGGAGCCGCGCGAGAAGAGCTGCTCGCGGAGCTCCTCTTTGGAGCGGCAGCGCTCGAACAGATACTCGACCGGCTGCAGCGGCTGGTTCGGGATCGTGACCAGGAAGTCGGGGCCGACGAAGAGGTCGAGCTCGCCCGCGCCGAGCCGCTTCGCGGCGCGGTCGAAGACGGGCAGGTTGAGGACGCTGAAGAGGTAGTCGTCGTAGGTGTCGATCTTCGGCCGCTGGTTGCGCGAGAGCACGTCCTCGAGGTCGAGCGCGTGGAAGTCGAAGTGCTCCTCCAACCAGGCGCGCTCCAGCGCTCCCGGGTGCTCGATGTTGACCCAGCGGAAGCCGCCCCACTCGACCTCCTCGACGCGGGGAGCCTGCGGCTCAGCGCTCTCCGTCGGTGGGACGAGCTCGCCGCGGCGGGTGCGCCGCAGGCGTGGTTTCGGAAGGTTCGGCATCGGCCGCGCCCTTCGTCTCGTCGTGCGGGAGAAGCGAGATCACAGGCGTAGGTTAGCCGTCTCGCGCGGGGCGGAAACGGGACCCGCCACGGCTGGTAGGCTTCAGCCGACATAAGCGCCACATCTAGAGGGGTGGAGGGACTGGCCCAGTGAAGCCCCGGCAACCATTTCGGACCTTGCGGTTCGAGGCAGGTGCCAACTCCAGCAGGCAGAGCAGGCCTGACAGATGTGGGGGACGTCCGATCGGACCTCTGCCCCACGTGGCGGAGGTTTTTTTGTTTTCCAGAGCACATGAGTGAAGGAAGGATCGGATCGGATGTCAGTCGAGAGCTTGAAGTGCAAGGAGTGCGCCGCCGGGTACGAGCTCGGCGCCGCTTATTTCTGTGAACGCTGCTTCGGCCCGCTCGAGGTCAGCTACGACCACTCCGACCTCGATGCCGACGAGGCGAAGCGGCGGATCCAGGCGGGCTCGCGGGGGATCTGGCGCTACAGCGACTTCCTCCCCTTCGCCGGGCGCCCGGGCGATCCGCTGGAGCCGGGACTGACGCCGCTCCTGCGCGCCGAGCGGCTGGCCGAGCGGCTTGGGGTCGACGCCGAGATCTGGATCAAGAACGACGCCGCCAACCCGACTCACTCGTTCAAGGACCGGGTGGTCGCGGTCGCCATCGCCAAGGCGCGGGAGCTCGGCTTCGAGACCGTCGCCTGCGCCTCGACCGGCAACCTCGCCAACGCGGTCGCCGCCCACGCCGCCGCGGCCGGGCTCGACTCCTACGTCTTCGTCCCCTCCAACCTGGAGGAGCAGAAGCTGCTCGCGACCGGGGTCTACGGCACCAACCTGGTCGGCGTGCGCGGCAACTACGACGACGTCAACCGGCTCTGCACGCAGCTCGCCGAGGAGCACCCGTGGGCCTTCGTCAACGTCAACCTGCGGCCCTACTACGCCGAGGGCTCGAAGACGCTCGCCTTCGAGACGGTCGAGCAGCTCGGCTGGCAGCTGCCCGACCGGGTGGTCAGCCCGATCGCCTCCGGCTCGCTGTTCACCAAACTGGGCCGCGGCTTCCAGGAATGGCTCGACCTCGGCCTGGTCGAGGGCGAGCAGCCGACCTTCAACGGCGCCCAGGCGACCGGGTGCAGCCCGGTCGCGACCGCCTTCGCCGAAGGCTGGGACGTCTGCAAGCCGCAGAAGCCCGAGACGATCGCCAAAAGCCTCGCGATCGGCGACCCGGCCGACGGGCCCTACGCGGTCGAGCACGCGCGGCGGACCGGCGGCGGGATCGACGCGGTCACCGACGAGGAGATCCGCGCGGCGATCAAGCTGCTCGCCGAGACCACCGGGATCTTCACCGAGACCGCGGGCGGGGTGACGATCGGCGTGCTGCGCAAGCTGGCCGAACGGGGTGAGCTTGCCGCCGGCGAAAGGGTAGTCGCCTACATCACCGGCGAGGGCCTGAAGACTCTCGACGCGACCCGCGATACGTTCTCCATGCACGAGATCGATCCGAGTCTCGACAGCTTCGATGCCGAGTTCGCCCAGGAGGTTTCCGTCTGATGAGCGTCACCGTAAAGATCCCGACCCAGCTGCGCGCCGCCACCGGCGGCGAGTCCGAGGTCCAGGTCGAGGGCTCCAACGTGGGAGAGGCCCTCGATGCCGTGTTCGCCGCCTACGGCGACCTGCGCGAGCGCATCACCCAGGACGGGACCCTGCGCCGCTTCGTCAACGTCTACGTCTCCGGCGAGGACATCCGCTTCCAGCAGGGGCTGGAGACGGCGATCAACCCTGGCGACGAGGTCACGATCCTGCCAGCCGTAGCAGGAGGGTGAGCAAGCCGCCGGTCGTCGTCCTCTGCGGCGGCCGGGGCACGCGGCTGCGGGAGCGGACCGAGTCGGTGCCGAAGCCGCTGGTCGAGATCGGCGGCAGGCCGATCGTCTGGCACGTGATCGGGATCTACGCGGCGCAGGGGTTCGACCGCTTCCTGCTCGCGACCGGCTACCTCGGCGAGCAGATCGAGGCGTTCGTCGCCGCCGAGCGCTGGCCGGGCGGGATCTCGGTCGAGTGCCTGGACACCGGGATCGACACGCCGACCGGCGGCCGGATCGCGGCCTTGGGCGAGCGCCTGGGTGGCGGCACCTTCTGCGCCACCTACGCCGACGGGGTCGCCGACGTGGACCTCGGCACGCTGCTCGAGGGCCACCGCGAGGCCGGCCTGGCGGCGACGGTGACCGTGGTCCGCCCGGACCTCCAGTGGGGCGTCGCCGAGCTCGACGGCGAGCGGGTCGCGGGCTTCGTCGAGAAGCCGCGCTCGGAGCACTGGATCAACGGCGGCTTCTTCTGCTTCGAGCCCGCGGCGCTCGACGTGATCGGGCCCGACTCGGTGCTGGAGCGGGAGCCGCTCGAGCGCCTCGCCGCAGCCGGGCAGCTGCGCGCCCACCGCCACGAGGGCTTCTGGGACTGCATGGACACCTACAAGGACGCGGTCGTGCTCGACGACCTCTGGCGCGCCGGCGCGGCGCCTTGGCATCCCTGGGGTGTTGACGGGCCGAAAACCGGACTATCTGACGGGTTTTCGGCCCGTCTACATCGGGGTTCGGCGGGGGCGGCGCGTGGCTAGCGGGCGGGCGCTGGTTACCGGCGGGCACGGCTTCGTCGGCTCGCGCCTGGCTGCGGGGCTGCTGGCGGCCGGGAGCGCCGTCCGCGTGCTCGACCGTCCTGGCCCGCGGCAGACCGACCTCGGCGGGCCGCGCGCCTCGGGGCTCGACCTGCTCGGGATCAGCGCGGAGGTGGAGCTGGTCGAGGCGGACCTGCTCGATGCCGAGGCCGTGGCGGCGGCGGTCGGGGGCTGCGACTCGGTCTTCCACCTCGCCGCCCAGACGATCGTCGGCGTCGCCCGTCGCTCCCCGCACGAGACCGTCGACGTCAACGTGCGCGGCTCCTGGAACGTCTTCGCCGCCTGCCGCGAGGCGGGGGTCGGCAAGGTCCTCTTCGCCTCCTCCGACAAGGCCTACGGCACCGCGCCGGAGCTCCCCTACCGCGAGGACTTCCCGCTGCGAGCCGACCATCCCTACGACTCCTCCAAGGCCGCCGCCGACGTGATGGCGCGCGGGCTGGCGCGAGAGTGGGGGCTGCCGCTGGCGGTCAGCCGCTTCGCCAACGTCTACGGCGGCGGCGACCTCAACTTCACCCGGCTGGTGCCGGAGACGGCGATTGCCGTGGCCGACCGGCGGGCGCCGCGGATCCGCTCCGACGGGGCGCCGCGACGCGACTTCCTCCACGTCGACGACGCCGTCTCGGCCTACCTGGCGATCGCCGCCGCACTCGACGGCGCGGGGGCCGCGGGCGAGGCCTTCAACGCCGGCGGCGACCAGCCCCACTCGGTGCGCGAGGTGGTCGACCTGATCGCCGCGGTCGGCGGGGCAGAGGTCGAGCCGGAATACGGTCCCGGGCTACCGCCGGGCGAGATCCTCGACCAGTACCTCGACTCGACCAAGCTGCGCGAGCTGACCGGCTGGGCGCCGGCCGTCGACCTGCGGACCGGCCTGGGGCGTACGGTGGAGTGGTACCGCGAGCATGAGGAGGTGCGTCCCTGATGTGCGGGCGCTACACCGTCACCACCACCGACACGAAGGCGATCGCCGACCGCTTCCAGGCTGAACTGGAGAAGGCCCTGGAAGGGGGCAAGGGCGGTGGCGGGGCCAAAGAGAGCGCGAAGTCGGCGTCGGGCGGCGATGGCGCCGCGGCGGCGAAGAAGGAGAAAGCGCCCGCCGGGCTCGGTCGCTTCAACGTCGCGCCGACCCAGGAGATCCTCGTCGTGCGCGCCTCCCCCGACGAAGCCGAGGCGGAGCGGGGCGAGCGCGAGGCGCGGCTGATGCGCTGGGGCCTCGTCCCGGTCTGGGCCAAGGACCTGAAGGTCGGCTACCGGATGATCAACGCGAAAACCGAGAACCTGACCAAGAGCAAGGCCTACGGCCCGCTGGTCGGCAAGTTCCGCCACCGCTGCCTGATCGTCGCCGACGGCTTCTATGAGTGGATGAAGGCGGAGGACCCGAAGCAGCCGCGCCAGCCGTGGCGCTTCACCGTCGACGGCGGCGAGCCGTTCGCCTTCGCCGGGCTCTGCACGCGCAAGGAGTGGGACGACGCCGAGGAGCGCGGGGTCGACCCTGATGGCTACCTCTACAGCGCGACGATCATCACGACGACGCCGAATGAGGTGGTCAAACCGGTCCACGACCGGATGCCGGCGATCCTGCCGACGCCGGAGGCCGAGGCGGCCTGGCTCGACCCGCGGCTGACGACCGAGGAGGCGATCGCGATGTGCGGCCCCCTCGACGCGCGGCGGATGGCCGGGGCGCCCGCCAACCCGGCGCTCAACAAGGTCGGCAAAGGGATGGCAGAAGGACCGGAGCTGCTGGTTGCGCCGACCACTTGAGCGGGGGCCCCAAGCCGCCTATTCGCCCGACTTTTCTTCGGTCGCTTCGCGTTCTTCCTGTGCTTCTGCTTCGGCTTCTTCGTTGATCGGCGACGAGATCGGCAGCTTTCCTGCGGTATTGACGGTCACCTTGCCCTTCGCCACTTCGAGCCGGCAGGAGACCTTCGCCGCGGGCGGCGCGGTGCCGCGCCAGACCGCATAGAAAGGCAGTTCGATCGTGGACTTCGGTATGCCTTCGGGGAGGAAGTATTCGAGGTGCTCGGTGCCGACTTCGTATTTCGGCCAGCTGAGCTTCACGCCTTTGATCGTGGTGAAGCGTTCCGGCAGGCCTTCGGCGACTTCCAGCACCGCCAGTTCGGAGCCGTGCGAGGAGAACTCGACGAGGATCGTTTCCGGGACCGGCTGGCCGTAGATCCCTTCTTCGGAGGAGCGCGGGTAGAGGGTGCGGAGGCCGTTCGAGGACTGGCCGATCAAGGTTCCGGCGCCGAGCGCGTGGATCGAACAGGTCACGCGACCTTTGCTCACCGGCGCCCCCTTGTCGATCTTCAGCGTCGAGAGCACGCGAAAGAGCGAGTAGCCGCCGGCGTTGGTGCCGGTCGCCTGGATCTTCCCGGCCAGCAGTTCGAGCTTCTGGCCTTCCTTGGCGCCCGGGACGGCGACCGCTTCGGAGGCCGCCATCGCCCGCTGCTGGACGAATTCGAGGCGGGCCGCTTCGCCGCTCCCCTTGCCGGTGCTCAAGAGGGCCGCGGCGAGCGTCGCCAGCAGGCCGACCACGACGATCACGATCGCGCCGCGTGGGATGCGCTGGTCGGGCGGGATCGAGGGGCGCTTCAAGGCAGGGCGCTTCATTGCGGCGCGACAGTATTGGAATCGCCCGACGGGGTGTTCCCACCGCCGCGGCGTGGGGTACACATCTGGTCGTGCCACCCACCGATGCAAGCTTCCCGATCGTCCAGAAGGCCTCCGTCCACGGCCGCGACGTCAGCTACCTGGAGGCAGGCGAGGGCCCCCTGCTGCTGCTTGTCCACGGCATGGCCGGGACGGCGCGCAACTGGGACGCGGTGATCGAGCCGCTGGCCCTCCACAACACCGTGATCGCACCCGACTTCCCCGGCCACGGAGACTCCGCGCCGGGCGGCGGCGACTACAGCCTCGGCAGCCTGGCGAGCGGCCTGCGCGACCTGATGATCGCCCTCGGCCACGAGCGCGCGACGCTCGTCGGCCACAGCCTCGGCGGCGGCGTCGCGCTGCAGTTCGCCTACCAGTTCCCGGCGATGGTGGAGCGGCTGGTGCTGGTCTCGAGCGGCGGCCTCGGGCCCGAGGTGGGAGCGATCCTGCGCGCCGCGGCGCTGCCCGGCGCCGACCTCTTCATCCGCGCCACGGCGGCGCCCGGAGCGGCCGCCGTCGGCCGGCTCGCCGGCGCCGTCGGCAAGGTCGGGCTGCGGCCGAACGCCGACCTGGCAGAGGTCGGCCGCGCCTACGCCTCACTCGCCGACGCCGACCGCCGCAAGGCCTTCCTCTCGACCCTGCACGCCGTGGTCGGCACCGACGGCCAACGCGTCGCCGCCCTCGACCGCCTCTACCTGGCCGCTGACCTGCCGATCCTGATCATCTGGGGCGAGCGCGACCCGATCATCCCAGTCGGCCACGGCCGCGCCGCCCACGCCCAACTGCCCGGCAGCCGCCTCGAGGTCTTCCCCGACGCCGGCCACGTCCCCCAGCTGGAGAACCCCGGCCGCTTCGCCGCCGTCCTCCAGCGCTTCCTCGACGACACCGAGCCGGCGGAATTCGACGGCGCCACCTGGCGCGCCCGCCTCGGCGGTCGGTAGCGCCTACAGCCCATCCCAGCGCCCGCCGTTTGGCTGGTGAGCTGGCGCCCGGGTGGGTGAGGGTTCGGGTGCGGTTCGCGGCCGGCCCGATCGGAGCCCAGGCCTCCCGGGCGTCTCGGAGGCGACCCGGGCAGGCTGTGGCCGCCTCCGAGACGCCCGGGACGGGAGGTCTTGCGGGGGGAGCCGGCGCAGGGACGGGCCGGCGCGGGGGAGGGACGGGTGCGTGGCG
>JAFDWF010000002.1 GCA_018268575.1 Actinomycetota bacterium | reverse complement strand
GTGGAACCGGTGACGTCTTCCTCACGTCTCCCGCGTGGTTCCCGGCGTCTTCGTGACCTCCCGCCCCTCCGTGGCCAGGCCTGATGTGCTCGCCCGAACCCTCGGCCGTCTCCTCGAATCCCGGCCTTCTCGGAGGCGGCCACAGCCTGCCCGGGTCGCCTCCGAGAAGGCCGCGTCCCTCGCGTCATCCGGGCGCCGGCCGGCGACGGCCCCGTCCCTTCAGCGTCCCCCGGAGCACGCCGAGGAACCATCCATCCGGCCCGAGCCCGCCCCTCAGCCGCGGACGAGGCGCCCGACGGCGCCCATCAGCTCGTCGGTCTTCTCGACCCGCTCGGTCCCCTCGGCGGAGTTGACGCAGTGGCGGACGTGGTCGTCGAGGAGCCCGAGGGCGACGCCCTGTAGCGCCGCCTCGGCAGCCTGGATCTGGGTGAGGACGTCGATGCAGTAGCGATCTTCCTCGACCATCTTCCCCAGCCCGCGGACCTGGCCCTCGATCCGCGAGAGTCGTCTCAGCAGCTGGTCCTTGGAGGCGGTGTATCCGGGTTTCTTGCTCATTGCCCTATCATACCCCCCTCGGGTATCAAAGTTCAAGCACGGTCGAGACCACGACGAGCGAGGTGTGAATGAGGCCCGACGGCGAAGAGCAGGGGACCGCGACCGTTGTCCTCGAAGCGAGCGGGATGCTGCGTGCCTCCGAGAAGGCGGTGGTCGAGAAGGCGATCGGCCGGCGGCCGGGCGTCGAGACGGTCGAGGCGAACCCGGTCGCGCAGACCGCCACCGTCACCTATGACCCGAACCGAACCTCGGTCGCGGAGCTGCGCAGATGGGTGATCGACTGCGGCTACCACTGCGCAGGTCAGTCGGTGCCAGAGCACCTCTGCGACCCGCTGATGGAGCCCGATCCGCCCCCCGCCGGCGCCGTGACGGCTCCCACGCCGCATGTCCACGAGGTGCCGAGGCGCCACGAGCCCGAGGAGGGGGTGATGCGCTCCCCGGACGAGGTGATGGGGCACGGCGGCCACGGCGAGATGTCGATGGCCGCGATGGTCGCCGAGATGCGCAATCGCTTCCTGGTGGCGGCGATCTCCTCGGTGCCGATCCTGCTCTGGTCGAAGATCGGCGCCGACGTCCTCGGCTTCCACGCGGCGCCGCCGTTCGGCCTGCGCGAGGACGTCTTCACGCTGCTCCTCAGCCTGCCGGTGATCTTCTACTCCTGCTCGATCTTCTTCACCGGCGCGGTGCGGGCGCTGCGGGCGCGGACCCTCGACATGATGGTCCTGGTCGCGGTGGCGGTCGGCGCCGGCTGGCTCTACTCGGTCGGCGTCACCGTGACCGGCGGCGGCGAGGTCTTCTACGAGGCGGCCAGCGTGCTCGCCGCCTTCGTCCTGCTCGGCCACTGGTTCGAGATGCGCGCCCGCGGCGGCGCCAACGACGCGATCCGCACCCTGCTCGACCTGGCGCCCCCCAAGGCGCTGGTGATCCGCGACGGCGAGCCGGTCGAGATCCCGACCGAGGAGGTGGCGATCGGTGACGTCCTCGCGGTCCGGCCGGGGGCGAAGATCGCGGTCGACGGGATCGTCCTCGCGGGCGAGAGCGAGGTCGACGAGTCGATGGTCACCGGCGAGAGCCTGCCCGTCCACAAGGAACCCGGCGCGGAGGTGATCGGGGCGACGATCAACGCCAACGGCACCCTGAGGGTGCGGGCGACCAAGGTCGGCGCCGACACCGCCCTCGCCCAGATCGTCAAGCTGGTGCAGGAGGCGCAGAACTCCAAGGCACCGGGGCAGAAGCTCGCCGACCGGGCCGCCTTCTGGCTCGTCCTGGTCGCCCTGATCGGCGGCGGCGCGACCTTCGCCGCCTGGGCCGCGTTCAGCTCCGAACCGCTCTCGACCGCGATGCTCTACGCGATCACCGTGGTCGTCATCACCTGTCCGGACGCGCTCGGGCTGGCGACGCCGACCGCGATCATGGTCGGCTCGGGCCTCGGCGCCAAGCGCGGGGTCCTGTTCAAGAACGCGGTCGCGCTCGAAGCCTCGGCCCGGATCGACACCGTGGTCATGGACAAGACCGGCACCCTGACGCGGGGCGAGCCGGAGGTGACCGAGCTGATCGTCGAGGGACTCGAGGAGGGCGAGCTGCTGCGCCTGGTCGCGGCGGTCGAGCGCTCCTCCGAGCACCCGCTGGCGGCGGCGATCGTCCGCCGCGCCGAGGCGGCCGGGGCCGGCACGGCCGCGGCCGAGGAGTTCGAGAACGTGCCCGGGCACGGCGCGACCGCGACCGTCGAGGGGCGCGCGGTCGCGGTCGGCAACCGCCGGCTGATGGAGCGCGAGGGAATCGAGCTCGGCCCGCTCGCCGCGCGCCGCGAGGAGCTCGCCGCGGGCGGGCGCACCGCGGTCCTGGTCGGCGTCGACGGGCGCGCGGCGGCGGTGATCGGGGTGGCCGACGCCCCGCGCGAGACCTCGGCGGCCGCGGTCGCGGCGCTGCACGAGGCGGGCGTCCGGGTAGCGATGCTGACCGGTGACAACGAGGCGACCGCGGGGCGGATCGCCGCGGGCCTCGGGATCGACACCGTGATCGCCGAGGTGCTGCCGGACGAAAAGGCGGCCAAGGTCGCCGAGCTGCAGCGAGCGGGCCGCAAGGTGGCGATGGTCGGCGACGGCGTCAACGACGCCCCGGCGCTCGCCCAGGCCGACCTCGGGATCGCGATCGGCGCCGGCACCGACGTCGCGATCGAGACCGCCGACCTGGTGCTGATGCGCTCCGATCCGCTCGACGTGCCGACGGCGCTCGCGATCGGCCGTGCGACGCTGCGCAAAATGCACCAGAACCTCGGCTGGGCGGTCGGCTACAACTCGATCGCGCTGCCGATCGCGGCGGGGGTCTTCCAGCCCTCGCTCGGCCTCGAGCTGCGGCCGGAGATCGCGGCGCTCTCGATGTCGGGGTCGAGCTTCGTCGTCGCCGTCAACGCCCTGCTGCTGCGCCGGGCGCGGTTGCCGCAGCCCGAGCCCGGCAGCGGGGACACAGGGCGGAGCGGCGCTCCCGCCTCGCCCGCCACCGGCACCGGGCGGTGAGCGACGTCAGGGGGCGTCCCCACCCTCGGCTCGTGGGTCAGGAGGCGTCTCCGCCCTCGGCCCGGATCGAGCCGAAGCGGCGCAGCCGCAGCGCGTTGGCGACCACCGAGACGCTCGAGAACGCCATCGCGGCGCCCGCGATCACCGGGTTCAGCAGGCCCGTGGCGGCCAGCGGGATCGCCGCGACGTTGTAGCCGAAGGCCCAGCCGAGGTTCTGCTTGATCGTCCGCAGGGTCGAGCGGGAGAGGCGGATCGCATCGGCGGCGGCGCGCAGGTCGCCGGAGACCAGGGTCAGGTCGGAGGCCTCGATCGCGACGTCGGTGCCGGTCCCGATCGCCAGGCCGAGGTCGGCCTGGGCGAGCGCCGGGGCGTCGTTGACGCCGTCGCCGACCATCGCGACGACGTGCCCCTCGCCCTGCAGGCGCGCCACCACGGCGGCCTTCTCGGCCGGCATCACCTCGGCGATCACCTCCTCGATCCCGACCTCGGCGGCCACCGCCCTGGCGGTCGCCTCGTTGTCGCCGGTGAGGAGGACGGGCCGCAGGCCGAGCTCGCGGAGGGCGGCGATCGCCGCGGGCGTCGTCGCCTTGACCGTGTCGGCGACGACGAAGACGGCGCGGGCGCGACCGTCCCAGCCGGCGGCGATCGCGGTCTGCCCCTTGGCCGCCGCGGCCTCACGGGCCGCCTCAAGCTCGGGCGGCAGGTGCATCGCCCAGTCGGCCAGTAGGGCCGGGCGGCCGACGACCAGGGCGTGGCCGTCGACCACACCCTCGACCCCGAGACCCTCGCGGTTGGCGAAGGACTCGACCCCCGGGAGGGCACCCTCGGCGGCCGCCGCGGCGGCGATCGCGCGGGCGATCGGGTGCTCGGAGGCGGCCTCGATCGCGCCGACCAGGCGCAGCGCCTCGCCCCGATCCTCGCCGTCGGCGACCGCCAGCTCGGCGAGGCTCATCTCGCCGCTGGTCACGGTGCCGGTCTTGTCGAGGACGATCGTGTCGACCCGGCGGGTCGACTCGAGCACCTCGGGGCCCTTGATCAGCAGGCCGAGCTGGGCGCCACGGCCGGTCCCGACCAGCAACGCGGTCGGGGTCGCCAGGCCGAGGGCGCAGGGGCAGGCGATGATCAGGACCGCGACGGCGGCGGTGAAGGCGAACTCCGGGCCCGCGCCGTTGCCGAGCCAGAAGCCGAGGGTGGCGACCGCGATCGCGATCACGACCGGCACGAAGACGCCGGAGATCCGGTCGGCGAGCCGCTGGACCGGCGCCTTGCCGGCCTGCGCGTCGGTGACCAGCTTGGCGATCTGGGCCAGCGCGGTCTCCGCCCCGACCCTGGTCGCCCGCATCACCAGCCGGCCGCCGACGTTCACGGTCGCTCCGGCGACCTCGGAGCCGGGGCGCACCTCGACCGGTACCGACTCGCCGGTCAGCATGCTCATATCGATGGCCGAGGAGCCCTCCTCGACCACCCCGTCGGTGGCGATCTTCTCGCCCGGGCGGACGACGAAGCGCGCGCCGACCGCGAGCTCGTCGACCGGGATACGGCGCTCGGCGCCGTCGGCGTCGAGGACGGCGACGTCCTTGGCGCCGAGCGCCATCAGCGCCTCCAGGGCGGCGCCCGCCCGGCGCTTGGCGCGGGCCTCGAAGTAGCGGCCGGCGAGGATGAAGGTGGTGACGACGGAGGCGGTCTCGAGGTAGATCTCGTCGCTGCCCGCGCCCGTGGAGGGGACCAGGTCGAAGCTCATCTTCATCCCCGGCATGCCCGCGTTGCCGATGAAAAGGGCGTAGAGCGACCAGCCCCAGGCGGCGAGGACGCCGACCGAGATCAGCGTGTCCATCGTCGCGGCGCCGTGGCGCAGGTTGGCCCAGGCGGCGCGGTGGAACGGCCAGGCGCCCCAGATCACCACCGGCGTGGCCAGCTGCAGGGCCAGCCACTGCCAGTTGTCGAACTGCAGCGGCGGCACCATCGAGAGCACCAGGACGGGCGCCGAGAGCAGGGCCGAGATGACGAGGCGACGCCGCAGCGGCGCGCTCGAGTCCTCCTCGTCGGCGGCGGCGCCGGGCTCGGCCTCCGCACTCGGCAGCGAGGCCTGGTAGCCGACCGCCTCGACCGCCTCGATCAGGTGGCCGGGCGCGACCGTGGCGACGTCGTAGTCGACGCTGGCCCGCTCGGTCGCGTAGTTGACCGTCGCGCTGACCCCCTCGATCTCGTTCAGCTTCTTCTCGATCCGGTTCGCGCAAGAGGCGCAGGTCATCCCGCTGATCGGCAGGTCGACGTGCTGGTCGGTGGCGGTGCTCATCAGGAGACCTCCTGGGTGAAGGCGACGGTGTGGACACGCCCCGCGGCCTTGAACTGGAGGAAGAGCCGGTAGCGCCCGGCGCTCGGGAAGGCCGCCATGAAGCGCAGGCGGTCCTCGTCGGGATGGACGTGGAGGAAGGCGAGGTCTCCCTCGCGCAGCGCCACCAGGTGTCCCTTGGCGCCGAGGTAGTCCGCGAGCGCGACCGGGCGACCGTCGCGGGTGACGGCGAAGGAGAGGTCGGTCGCGGCGCCCGCGGTCGCGCTCGCCGCGAGCTCGACCCGCAGCCCGTCCACGGTCGCGACGGTGGCGGGCGGCGGCAGCGGCAGCGAGCTGACCGGCCCGTCGACCTGCAGGTCGGTGGCGAGCGTCTCCGGCGTCCCGTCGTGGGAGAAGTCGGCGAAGACGCGGTAGGTGCCGGGCGCGGCGAGGCGCAGCGGCACGCTCCAGGTGCCGTCCGCGGCCATCTCCGGGTGCAGGTGCTGGAAGCCGCTCAGGTCGCGGCGGACGACGATCAGGTGCATGCGCTTGGTGTGCTCGAGGTCGAACTCGCGCACGGTCGCCCCGTCGTCGCCGACGATGCGGAAGCGCAGCGGCGCCGTGCGGCCCACCGCGGCGACCCGGTCGGCGAGCTCGAGCGTCAGGCCGCCGGCGCTGACGGCGAGGCCGCGCACGCCATCGACGCCGCCGTGGCCGCCCCCGTCCATGCCGTCCATCGGCGCGTCTCCCGAGTCGGCGGCGCCATGTCCGGCGGCGCTCGCATCGGAATCGTGCAGGGGGCCGAAGGCGCCCCCGAGCGCCAGCGCGGCGGCGAAGACGGCCCCGAGCCCGGCAGCGAAGCCCGTCAATTTGAGCGCGGTCCGGCTCAAGCCAAGGCCACCTCGGCGTCCGGTGTTGCCCTGAGATGCGGATCGGCCGTCCATCGTTGCTCCTTCGGCTGGTTGCACTTGCACGTCCAGTATACCCATACCCTGTGGGGGTATACGAGATGCCGCGGAAACGACCGCGTGGCGAGTGCCGCGGATGCCGGTCCGACCCGGGCTGGCTGAGGTCGGCCCGGCATCCGCGGCACTTCAGGCGAGGGAGAGGAGGGACGGGGGCGACACGGTTCCTCAATGGAGTCGGAGATCACACCAGGGTGTGTCCAGGTGAACGAGTGTGCACTTGAGCCGCCCATGACCGGCTCAAGTGCACACTCGTGACCTGGGCTCACGCCTCCGTCCCTGAACACACGCCTGTGTGACTTCCCGGTGCGCGGGCGGCCGAGGGCAGCCAGGACGGACAGCCTCCGGAAGGGCACCTTGAAGGGACGGCGTCGCTCAAGGATGTCCGTGGAATATTCCGGGTCCAGGGCGCCCGGAATATTCCACACAGGTCCTTGAGCGGTGGGCCGGGCGAGACAAGGCACGCCGCCGTCACGGAGACGCCGGGAACGCAGGGAAGGCGTGCGCCTTCGCGGAGGATCACCGCCCCTGGGATTGCCCTGCGTGGATCACCCGTGCCAGGGCACGGGTGATCCACGCAGGGCGTCATCGGCCGTCAAGTAAGTGTGGACTTCGAACTCACCCCGGTGCCCGCCCGGACCCTCCGCCGTCCCCCCGTGACCCGGGCGTCTCGGAGGCGGCCACAGCCTGCCCGGGTCGCCTCCGAGAAGGCCGGACGCTGGAGCTCCGATCGGTCCGGCCCGAACCCCCGCCCGGGCGCCAGCTCAACCCCGCCACGCCACCCTCACACCCTCGTGCAACTCCTCGTCTAGGGCCTTAGCTCGCCGCCGTCGGCACCGCCTCGGATGGCGTGCCCGCGCGCGACACCGCAGGCCGCCAGCGACTGGCATCCGGCTCCGCCGCGGGCGGATCGAAGGAGCGCAGCGGCTGGCGGGCGACGTCGATCCGGCCGTCGACCGGGCGCCGGCTGCCCGCCTGGTACTGGAGGATCCAGTCCTCGCGTCGGCCGCGGCCCTGCTCGGCGGCGGCGTGAAGGGTCCAGTAAGGGTTGTAGAGGTGGGGGCGGCCGAGCGCGCAGAGGTCGGCGCGGCCGGCGAGCAGGATCGTGTTGACGTCGTCCCAGGAGGAGATCGCCCCGACCGCGATCGTCGGGATCCCGACCTCGTTGCGGATTCGGTCGGCGAACGGGGTCTGGAAGCTGCGCCCGTAGGCCGGGGCGTCGTCGGCCCAGACCTGACCGGTGGAGACGTCGACGATGTCGACGCCGCGGTCGCGGAGCATCGCCGCCAGCGCCACCGCGTCGTCGCCGTCGAAACCGCCCGGCGTCCAGTCGGTCGCCGAGATCCGCACCGAGAGCGGCTTCTCGGCCGGCCAGGCGGCACGACAGGCGGACACGACCTCGAGCGGGAAGCGGGCTCGCCCACCGAGGTCACCGCCGTAGGCGTCCTCGCGCCGGTTGGTCAGCGGCGAGAGGAAGGAGGAGAGCAGGTAGCCGTGGGCGAGGTGGAGCTCGAGCAGGTCGAACCCCGCCTCCTCGGCCCGCTGCGCCGCGGCGACGAACTGGTCGCGCACCCGCTCCATCTGCGCACGGGTCATCTCGGTGGGCACCTGACCGTGCGCCAGGTAGGGCAGCGGCGAGGGGGCGATGATCTCCCAGGCGTCGCGGTCGAGCGGCTGGTCGATCCCCTCCCACATCAGCTTGGTCGCGCCCTTGCGGCCGGAGTGGCCGATCTGGCAGCCGATCTTGGCGCCGCCCTGGCGGTGGACGAAGTCGACGATCCGCCGCCAGCCTTCGATCTGGTCGTCGCGGTAGAGGCCGCTGCAGCCCGGGGTGATCCGCCCCTCGGCGGAGACGCAGACCATCTCGGTCATCACCAGGGCGGCGCCGCCGATCCCGCGGCTGCCGAGGTGGACGAGGTGGAAGTCCCCGACCGCTCCGTCGACCGCCGTGTACATGTCCATCGGGCTGACCACGACCCGATTGGCGAGCTCGATCTCGCGCAGCCGCAGCGGCGTGAACATCGGCGGCGCGAGGGCGGGCGCGCCGGCCCCCTTCGCCCCCGCGGCGGGCAGCGGCTCGCCGAGCCCGCGATGGAAGCCCTCGTCGACCCGCCGCATGAACTCGCCGTCGCGCATCGTCAGGTTCTCGTAGGTGATGCGGCGGCTGCGGGTGAGCAGGTTGAAGGCGAACTGCGGCGGCTCCTGGCCGATGTAGCGGGAGATTCCCTCGAACCACTCGAGGCTCGCCTGGGCGGCGCGCTGGGTCGACTCGACGATCGGCCGGCGATCCTCTTCGTAGGAGCGCAGCGCCGCCTCGATCTCCCCGCGGTCGCGGAGCTCCCAGGCGAGCGCGGTCGCGTCCTCCATCGCCAGCTTCGTCCCCGAGCCGATCGAGAAGTGGGCGGTGTGGGCGGCGTCGCCGAGCAGCACCAGGTTGCGATGGCGCCAGCTCTCGTTGCGGATCGTCTGGAAGTTCAGCCACTTCGAGTTGTTGGCGATCAGCCGGTGGCCCCGCAGCTGGTCGGCGAACATCGAGCGGACCCGCGCGATCGACTCCTCGTCGCTCTCGCCGGGGGCGAAGGCCGTGCCCTCGGCGGCGTCGAATCCTGCCCGCCGCCAGGTCGCCTCGTCGGTCTCGACGATGAAGGTGCTCATCGTCTCGTCGTAGGGATAGCCGTGGACCTGGAAGACCCCGAACTCGGTCTCGACGATGTGGAAGGTGAACGCCTCGAAGACGAGGTCGGTGCCGAGCCACATGAACTTCGAGAGCCGGCCCTCGGGGGTCGGCCCGAAGGCCTCCGGGAAGGCGGCGCGGGCGGCGCTGTTGACGCCGTCGGCGGCGATCACCAGGTCGTGCCCCGCCATCAGCTCGGCAAGCGGCGGTGCCTCGGTGGAGAAGTTCAGCGCCACCCCGACCGCGGCCGCGCGGCGCTGCAGGATGTTCAGCAGGACGACGCGGCCGAGCGCCGAGAAGCCGTGGCCGCCGGAGTTCTCGACCGTGCCGCGGTAGTGGATGTCGATGTCCGACCAGCGGGCGAAGCGCGAGGCGATCTCGGCGTAGCTCGGCGGGTCGGCGGCCTCGAAGGCGGCCAGCGTTTCGTCGGAGAAGACGACGCCGAAGCCGAAGGTGTCGTCGGGGGCGTTGCGCTCCCAGACCGTCACCTCGTGCCCGGCCTCGAGCCGGCTCAGGAGGATCGACGCGTAGAGCCCGCCGGGACCGCCGCCGACGATCGCGATCTTCACCGGCGCCCGCCTTCAGCGAAGAGGGCGCGGGAGATGATCTCGCGCTGCACCTCGGAGGCGCCCTCGTAGATCCGCGGGGCGCGCACGTCGCGGTAGAGGTGCTCGAGCGGGTGGCCTCGCTCGAGCGCGCGTGCGCCGAGGACCTGGACCGCGGCGTCGACGGCTTCCTGGGCGACCTCGGTCGCCATCAGCTTCGCCATCGCCGCGACCTGGCCGATCGGCCGCAGGCCGAGGTCGAAGGAGCGGGCGGCGTCGTGGACGAGCAGGCGCGCCGCCTGGACCCGGGTCGCCACGTCGGCGAGCCGGTGGGAGACCGCCTGCAGGTCCTTGAGCCGGCCGCCGAACGCCTCGCGCTCGCCCGCGTGGGCGACGGCGAGCGCGAGCGCCGCCTCCGCCATGCCGATCGCGAAGGCGCCGACGCTCGGCCGGAAGAGGTCGAGGGTGCGCATCGCCACCGACATGCCGCGATCGACCTCGCCCAGCACCGCCTCGGCGGGCACGTGGACGTGATCGAAGACGAGCCGACCGATCGGGTGCGGGGAGATCATCTCGAGCGGCTCGCCGGAGAGGCCGGGGCTCTCGCGGGCGACGGCGAAGCCGGTCAGGCCGCGGGCGCCGGCGCCGGCGGTGGTGCGGGCGAAGACCGCGTAGAGGTCGGCTTCGGGCGCGTTGGAGATCCAGACCTTCTCGCCGCTCAGGCGGTAGCCCGTTCCATCGCGCTCGGCGCGCAGCGAGAGCCGCGCCACGTCGGAGCCGGCGTCGGGCTCGGAGAGGGCGAACGCGGCGACCGCCTCGCCGCTCGCCAGCCGCGGCACCCACCGCTCGATCACCGCCGCCGTCCCCGACTGCAGGATCGGGTAGGAGCCGAGGCCCTGGAGGCCGAAGGCGGTCTCCGCGGCGGTCGAGGCGCGCGCCAGGCCCTCGCGGATCAGGCAGAGGTCCATCGCCCCGACCACCGCGCTCCAGGACCGATCCTCGCCGCGCCGGTAGAGCCGCTCGAAGAGCCCCTCGGCGGCGAGCGCGCCGACCAGCTCGCGGTCGAGCCTCGACCCCTCCCCCGCCGCCTCGTGGGCGGCCGCGAGCGGCGCGAAGCGCTCGCGCGCGAGGCGCTCGCAGCGAGCGAGCAGCTCGCGCTGGGCGGGCTCGAGGTGGGCGTCGAGCGGCCCGGTCGCGACGGCGGTGGCCATCAGGCGCGCTCCGTCGGGACGACGGCGACGGCCATCAGCTCGAGCAGGGCCAGCGCGTCGAAGAGGCGGCTGACGCCGAACAGCCCGGCCGCCGGGTAATGGGTCCCGAAGCGACGCTTCCAGGCCCGCCCCAGCTCGCTCAGGTTGGCCTTGTAGTCCTCGACGTCGCGGACGAAGATCTGCATCGAGACGATGTCCTCGGCGCGCCCGCCCGCCGCCTCGAGCGCGGCCATCAGGTTGGTCGCGGCGGTGTCGAACTGCTCGACCAGGGTCGCGCCGACGATCTCGCCCTCGGCGTTCAGCGCCGTCTGCCCGCCGAGGTAGACGGTCATCCCCGGCGCGGCGACCACCGCGTGGGCGTAGCCGACCGGCGGCGCCAACCCCGGCGCGGTGACGATGCAGTGCTGCGTCTCGGCCATCAGCGTCCCTCCCAACTCGGATCGCGGCCCGCTTTCCAGGCCTCGTAGAACTCGCGGTGGTCGTGGGTCACCATCATCAGCGCCTGCGTCGTCGCCTCCAGTTCGATCGCCGAGGCGAGGTCCATGTCGAGCTCCCGGGTGAGCAGCGACTTGGTCGTCCCGTAGGCGAGCGCCGGACCGTCGGCGAGGCGCCGGGCCAGTGCCGCGACCGCCGCGGCGAGCTCCGCGGGCGCGTGGACCGAATTGGCGAGGCCGATCCGCAGCGCCGTCTCGGCGTCGACCTTGTCGCCCAGCATCAGCAGCTCAGTGGCCCGACCCGCGCCGACGATCCGCGGCAGCAGGTAGGCCGAGCCCATGTCGGCGCCGGCCAGGCCGACCTTGGTGAAGAGGAAGGCGAACGAAGCCTTGCTGGAGAGCAGGCGGAAATCGGAGGCGAGGGCGATCACCGAACCGGCGCCCGGCGGCGATCCCGTTGATCTGGGCGACCACCGGCAGCGGCAGGTCGCGCAGGGCCCGCACCATGGCGCCGGTCATCCGCGTGAACTCGAGCAGCTCGGCCGCCTCCATCTTCTGCAGCTCGCCGATGATCTCCTCGACGTCGCCGCCGGAGCAGAAGCCCTTGCCCTCGCCCGCGATCACCAGCACCCGGACATCGCCGCGATGGGGCAGCTCGGCGGCGAGGTCGCGGAGGTCGGCGTAGCTCTGGAAGGTCAGCGCGTTCAGCTTCTCGGGCCGGTTCAGGGTGACGGTCGCGACCCCGTCGGCGACGCTGAAGTCGAAGTGCTCCCAATCCTCGGTGAGCGGCGCCGAGGCGCGGTACGGGCTCACGCCTGGATCCCCCCACCGTCGATCACGATCGCCTGACCGTTGATCGGGGCGGCGTCGACCGAGGCGAGCCAGACCAGCGCCGCGGCGACCTCGTGCGGGTCGACCAGCCTGCCGAGCGGCGCCGCCCGCTCCAGCAGGCGCCGGCTCTCGGACTCCTCGCGGCCGGTGACGGCGACGATGTTGGCCACCGAACGGGCGGTCATCTCGGTGTCGACGAAGGTCGGGCAGACCGCGTTGGCGCGGACCCCGGTGCCCGCCACCTCGGCGGCGGTCGCCCGCATCAGGCCGACGGCGGCGTGCTTGGACGCGGTGTAGGCGGCGGTGTAGCGGCTGCCCTCCCTGCCCGCGGTCGAGGCGACGGTGAGCACCGAGCCCGCGCCGCGGTCGAGCATCCCGGGCAGCACCGCGCGGGTGCAGAGGAAGGCGGCGGTCGCGTTCACCGCGAACAGCTGCCGCCACTCGGCCAAGGTCGTCTTCGCGAGCGGCGCGCCGGCGCCGGCGCCGGCGTTGTTGACCAGCACGTCGACGTCGCCGATCCGACCGAAGCACTCCTCGACGGAGGCCTCGTCGCTGACGTCGCAGCGGGCCGGCTCGACCAGGGCGGCGGCGACGCCCAGTGAGTCGGCGAGCCGGGCGAGCGCCGACTCGTCGCGGCCGATCGCGACCACCCGGTCGCCGAGCGCGGCGAAGGCCGCGGTGACGGCCCGACCGATCCCCTTCGCCCCGCCGGTGACGACGACGGTGCGGCTCATGCGGGGCGCCGTGGGATGACATGGAGGAAGTGCATCGGTTGATAGTTTACAGCTTTGCCCGGCGCTATGTTAAATATCTGCGGCACGCCAGCGGCGCCAACCTGGGCGCAGCTCGATCTCAGTCCCGCCTGCTTGTCTCGATTCGCCCGGCCGGGTAAGATGTATCCAATATGGGATACAGAAGCTTCGGCACGCTGCGGGCGAGCTGAGCTTGAGACCAGGCTCACCGCGGGAGACATCGGAGGAATGCCACAAAAGAGTGCAGAAAACACGGTCGCGCGCCGAGGCGATACCTCGGAGGAGACCTACATACGCTTGCGGGAACTGATCGTCGAAGGCGCGTTCGCCGCCAACCAGCGGCTGATGCAGTCCGACCTCTCCGAGCAGCTCGGGGTCGGGCGGACGCCGGTGCGCGAGGCGCTGAACCGGCTGATGGCCGACGGGCTGGTGATCTCGCAGCCGAACCGCGGCGTCGTCATCGCGCCGGCCCCGCTCGAGTCGGCGGAGGAGCTCTACGCGATCCGCCTGCTGCTCGAGCCGCCGCTCGTGCAGGCGCTGACCACCGACTTCGGCGAGGCCGAGTTCGAGCGGATGGAAGCGAAGCTGGAGGAGATGGAAGCCTCGCCGGACCGCACCGTCGACTTCCAGAAGGCCCACCGCGACTTCCACCTCGTCTCGATCTCCGAGTACACCAACAAGGCGATCGCCGACATGGTGATGCGGGTCCACCGCCAGCTCTTCCGCTACCAGCAGCAGTACATGAGCCGACCGCGGGTGCCGGAGGACTTCGTCGAGCTCGATCGCGCCCTGCTCGAGGCGATGCGTGAAGGCGACGCGCGTCGGGCCCGCGACATCTTCGAGTTCCACCTGATCGACGCCGCCGTCGGCCTCGTCCTCGACGTCGACCCCGACCACGCCTTCGACCCGCTGCTGGTCGCGATGCGCGGTGCCGGGATCCTGATCGAGACCGACGAAGCGCGGATGCAGCGCCCGGCGGCGATCTCCTGGGCCGACCCGGCGCCCGACCTGCCGCCGATGAAGACCTTCAACCTCGTCTACGCGCCGGCGGCGAGCGCCCCCAGGCGGCGCCGGTAGCGATGAGCACCGCGCTCTCCGATCACGCCGTGGAGCCGGCCCAGGGCGCCTTCGCGGTCCTGATCGTCGACGACCACGAGCTGGTTCACCTCGGCCTCCGCCTGCTGCTCTCGCGCCAGCGCTGGGTCAGCGGGCTCCACTGCGCCCGCAATTGCACCGAGGCGGTCGAGCTGGCCGCCCGCCACCGACCGCCGGTCGCCGTGGTCGCCGTCCGGATGGGCGAAGAGTCGAGCTTCGCGGCCTGCGAAAAGGTCCGCGCCGCCGCCCCCGCGACCCGCATCCTGGTCGCGGTCGAGGACCAGCCGGTCGCCTCGTTGGCGCTGGTCGCCGCCGGCGCCGCGGGAATCGTCTCCAAGGCCTGGTCGGCCGCCGACATCTCGCGCACGATCTGGGCGGTGGGCAGCGGCCGCACCGGCTACGCGACCCACGTCGAGGGCGGCGTCCTGCTCTCCGAGCGCGAGCAGAGCGTCCTCTCGCTGATCGCCTCGGGGGCGACCAACCGCGAGATCGCCTCCGTCCTCCACCTCGCGCCCGACACGATCAAGCAGCATGCCTCGGGCCTCTACCGCAAGCTTCACGTGCGCAACCGGGCCGAGGCGGTGCTGAAGGCGCAGCGGCTCGGCCTGCTCCACTGACACGAACGTGGCAGTCGCGCTCTTCGTCACCTGCCTCGTCGATACCCTCTTCCCCGCCTGTGGCCAGGCGACGGTGCGGCTGCTCGAGCGGCTCGGCGTCGAGGTCGACTTCCCCGCGAAGCAGACCTGCTGCGGGCAGATGCACCTGAACAGCGGCTACGCGCCGGAGGCGGCCGGGCTGGCGGCGCGCCTCGCCGCCGCCTTCGCCGACGCCGAGGCGGTCGTGACCCCGTCGGCGTCCTGCGCGGCGATGGTCCGCGAGAGCTACCCGCGCCTCGCCGAGCGGATCCCGGATCGCGGCGCGGCCGCGGCGATGGCGGCGCTCCCGGCCCGCACCTACGAGCTGACCGAGTTCCTGGTCGACGTGCTCGGGGTCGAGGACGTCGGCGCCTACTACCCCCACCGGGTCACCTACCACCCGAGCTGCCACGGGCTCCGCGGGCTGCGGGTCGGCGACCGGCCGCTGCGCCTGCTGCGCCGCGTGCGCGGCCTCGAGCTGGTCGAGCTCGGCGACGCCGAGCAGTGCTGTGGCTTCGGCGGCACCTTCGCGGTGAAGAACGCCGACACCTCGGCGGCGATGCTGACCGACAAGGCAACCGCGGTGCTGGCGACCGGCGCCCAGGTCTGCACCGCCCTCGACAGCTCCTGCCTGATGCACATCGGCGGCGGCCTGCGGCGCGCCCGCAGCGGCGTCGACGTCGTCCACCTGGCGGAGATCCTGGCCGCCACCGACGCCCACCCGGTGCCGTCGCGATGACCGACGCGCGGCCCTTCCCGGCGGCGGCGCGCGAATCGCTCGCCGACTCGCAACTGCGCCACAACCTCGCCGTGGCGACGACGACGATCCGCGCCCGGCGCGCCGCCGTGGTCGGCGAGGTGGCCGACTGGGAGGGCCTGCGCCGGCGCGGCGCCGCGGTCAAGGCCTACTCGCTGGAGCACCTCGACGAGCTGCTCGAGCAGCTCGAGGCGAGCGTCACCGCGACCGGCGGCGTCGTCCACTGGGCCGCCGATGCCGCCGCGGCGCGACGGATCGTCACCGGGCTCGTCGCCGCCACCGGGGCCGAGGAAGTGCTCAAGGTGAAGTCGCTGACCACCGACGAGATCGACCTCAACGCGGGGCTCGCTGCGGCCGGGGTCGCGGCGCTCGAGACCGACCTGGCCGAGCTCGTCGTGCAGCTGGCGGGTGACCGCCCCTCCCACATCGTCGTCCCGGCGATCCACAAGAACCGGGCCGAGATCCGCGACCTCTTCGCCCGCACGATCGGCCCCGCCGACCTCACCGACTCGCCCGCCGAGCTGGCGGCGGCGGCGCGCGCCTTCCTGCGCCGGCGCTTCCTGGCGGGCGGGGTCACGATCAGCGGCGCCAACTTCGCCGCCGCCGAGAGCGGCGCGATCTGCGTGGTCGAGAGCGAGGGCAACGGCCGCATGTGCCTTACCCTGGCCTCGACCCTGATCACGGTGATGGGGATCGAGAAGGTCGTCCCCCGGCTCACCGACCTGGCGGCGCTGCTGGCGCTCCTCCCCCGCTCGGCGACCGGCGAGCGCCTCAACCCCTACACCTCGCTCTGGACCGGGGTCCACCCCGGCGACGGGCCGCAGAGCTTCCACCTGGTGCTGCTCGACAACGGCCGCTCCCGGGTGCTCGCCGACCGGGTCGGGCGCGACGCCCTGCGCTGCATCCGCTGCGCCGCCTGCCTCAACGTCTGCCCGGTCTACGAGCGGGCGGGCGGGGGCGCCTACGGGACCACCTACCCCGGCCCGATCGGCGCGATCCTCGAACCGCAGCGAGACTCGCTCGAGCGGCGCGGCTCGCTGCCCTTCGCCTCCTCGCTCTGCGGCGCCTGCGCCGAGGTCTGCCCGGTCGGGATCGACATCCCGCGCCTGCTCGTCCACTTGCGCGGCGCCGAGGTCGACCGCAAGCGCGGGCGCCCGCTCGAGGGCCGCACCGAGCGGACCGCGATGGCGATCCTCGCCCGCGCCTTCTCCGGTCGCCGCCGCTACGAAGCGGCGCAACGGCTGGGCCGCGGCGGCGACCGCCTGGCGCGGGCGCGGGGCGCCGCCCTGCGCGACGCGCTGATGGGACCGTGGACGCGGAGTCGCGAGCTGCCCGTGGCGCCCGACCAGACCTTCCGCGAGTGGTGGCGCGAGCGGGCCGGCGAGGACGACCGTGGGCGCTCCTGAGGACGATCGCGCAGTGGTGCTGGGCCGGGTGCGCGCGGCGCTCGCCGGCGCGCCGCCGGAGAGCGAGCTGCCCGAGCCCGAGCGGCCGGACGAGGGCCGCGGCGACCCGTCGCTCTGGCGGCGGCGACTCGAGGATTACGGCGCCGTCGTCACGCCGGCTGACCCGGACGGGATCGCCGCCGCGGTCGCGGCGGCTGCCGCGCGCCACGGGGCCGGGTGCTTCGCCGTCGCCGCCGACCTGCCGGGGGCCTGGCTTCCGCCCGAGCTCGACGCGGTGCCGGAGCGCGACCTCGACCTGGCCGGCCTCGACGCCGTCGACGGTGCCCTCTACGGCTGCGCCTGGGCGGTGGCCGAGACGGGGACGATCGCGCTCGACGGCGGACCCGGCCAGGGACGACGGCGGCTCTCACTGATCCCCGACCTGAGCGTCTGCGTCGTCTTCACCGCCCAGGTACTCGCCGACCTGCCACAGCTCTTCGCCGCTCTCGCGACGAGCCCCGACCGCCGGCCGGTGACCCTCATCTCCGGCCCCTCCGCCACCTCCGACATCGAACTGAGCCGAGTCGAGGGCGTCCACGGCCCGCGCCGGCTCGAGGTCGTCCTCGTCTCCTGAGCTAGATAGGTGGTTCCAGGACGGGTGCGAGGGTGGCGTGGGTGGTCGAGCTGGCGCCCGGGGAGGGGCGCGGGCCTGAGGTGGTTCGGGCCGGACCGATCGGAGCCCGGGCGTCCCGGGCGTCTCGGAGGCGACCCGGGCAGGCTGTGGCCGCCTCCGAGACGCCCGGGACGGGAGGGTCGCGGGGGGCGCTGGCGCAGGGACAG
>JAFDWF010000029.1 GCA_018268575.1 Actinomycetota bacterium | reverse complement strand
TCCTTGGTGGTCGAGCGGCCATCCTGGGAGCCGTCCCGGATGCCTCGTCGGGGCTCCGCCCCTCCTCGGCATCCGGGCTTACTCAGCCAGGGTGGGTGTCAACGCGGGGATGGGGTCCAGGCCACCTTGACGGCTGTTGCCTGGGCCTTTGTGATGGAAGAGTCCGGCAGCAGCGAAGTGCGTCACCCCGGTGATCTTCCGGTGGCGGGCCTCCTGATCTTGGCCGTCGAGATCAGAAGGCTTGCGGATCCGTATGGGTGTGACCGCCGCAGTGTTGGTCGGCGGAGCGGTACTTCAACTTGAAGCGCACCGGGATCAAGCCGAGGGCGCCGAGTAGCTCCCCAGATAGGCGTTGATTCTCGCCGAGCTGGCTCGGAGCTGGCCCCGTAGGGTGTCGACGGAGCCAGTTTGGAAGAACGCGAGGCTCAAGACTGCCTGCCTATGCTCAAGTGGGACGCATGTCCCGGTGCCACCATGAGTCACGGCGCCATTGGGGAGGATCATGAGCGACGCATCCTCGCAATCGGAAGCGGTGCGACCGCCGTGGCCGACGGTCCAGGCCTTGCCAAGGAACAGCACCCCTGTCTTGCGGAGCTTGCGTCGCTCTATCTTGGCCGCCGCGCAGGGGAGGCCACGCAAGGGACAGGCCAGGCCCCTCTTCAAAGCGCTGGCAGGCATCAAGGAGTTCCCAAGCACTGGCTCCAGGCGCGAGGTAGGTCGCCGGTACCGCCGGTCGACAACACGGTGACGGAAGCCCAGGACGAGGCCCTGTCGGACGACGTGGCCCCGATCAACGGCGTGATAGTGGCGAGTGGAGGCGTCCGAGGGCGGATTCTCCGCCACCAGACGCTCGGCGAGGGCAAACCAGGAACTGATCTCGGATCCTGCTTGCTGACGCGCAGAAAGGATCTCATCCACCGTCGGTGTCGGCCTCGCGGAGGGGGCAGAGGGCGATCCTCCTTCCTGTCCCCAGCGATCCTGTTCTCGCAGCCACGCACCCTCGCCAGAGTTCATCCAATGCATCGAGGAAGCATAAATGGCGCAGCCTCGGGCGATCCCGTTCGAGATGTGCAGCTGCCAGGGGACTCCCGTGACGTATCGAAGTCTGATCGTGCACGGCCCCAACGACGGCGGCGGTCGGGTGGCCGAGGCGGCCTGAAACAGAAGCGATTCAGGACCCTCTTCTCGATCGACGGCGGCGATCGAGACGCGAAGAGCGGCAAGGGACTCGTCTTTCGAATACGGCCGGGGTGCGGCAGTGAGCTGACGAGAGGAGACGTCGACGGCAGGCTAGAAGCCGACGGCGGCGAGCGCGGCCTGCCAGTCGTTGTCGAAGGCGCTCCGGATGTAGCTCGAGGACGGCCACTCCCGGGAGCTCGGCTATCAGCGCGGAGCCCGTCATAGCTTCGCGGCGACGGGGTTCCGCCGGCCCAGCTCACGGGGCCGGCGGAGCGTTGATCGGCCACCGCGCGGGCAACCTCCTCGCCTCGGGCGCTGATGAACGGCGCAGTGCCACAGCGGACGCCTCTTGCTAGCTGTTCTTCCTCGAGCACGTCCGCTCCGAGACCCCAAGCTCGCCCGACTGCAGGACCGGATGAACCCGATCAACAACCTAATCGCCCGCTGCGACTGCAACCGCCCGACCGTCGCCTCGATCCGCGGCGCCGGCTTCACCGTCAAGGAGCTCGATCACGGTGAGTTTCCGAAGGCGCCAAAGTGGGTTCGGCCGCCGGTTGTCGGCACAGCTCAGGTGTGAATCTCACTCCCCTGGTTCCCTGCTCCCCCGGCTTACCGCAGTCCGATGCCCGTCGTCGACTTCTATGCTCCCACGTCATTTGGCTTATTCAAGCCAAATGACGCACCTTGGATATCCGGTGGATGGTCGCAGGGTTCGTGTCAAAAAACCCGCCCCGCCATAGGACAGGAGCCCTGTGAATCCGGGGTGTTGTTTGCTTGCAGCCGGATCTCGATCAAGGAGGTGACAATCGCGGCTTCGACCACCCGTCGCTCCCGCTCCGCGGTGCCGGGACAACCCGCAGACCGGTCGGGCTAGGTCGAGATCCTGCGGCCGCGAGCGCGAAGCCCGATTCCGACCGCGAGCCCCGCAAGGAGTAGGCCGGCCAGGATCAGAAGCCCCCGGCCGACCGGGTAGCTGTCCTCGGGGACGCGGAACCGGTGGGCGAGGACCGCAGCGGTGCCCTGATTCTCGGCCCGATCTCCCGAAGAGGCGGGCTTGGCTCCGCCTCCCGATGGGTGGCCGGAGTGGTTCGGGCCGGAGCGGCTCGGTCGCGCGGCGCCCGGTTCGCCGTGGGCCGCGTTGTCGCCGATGCCGACCCCGAAGAGGGGCGCCGCTTCCGGTCGGACGTTGCCCTCGGCACCTTCGGTGCCGAGGGCTTCGTTGCGCGCTTGCTGCAGGGGCAGGGCGTATTCTTTTTCCGCCGGGCTCTGCGGGTCGAAGTGGACTTCCCCCGCTTGCGCCCGGACCGCGACGGCCGAGCCGGCGAGCAGGAATAAGGCAAGGAGCGCGACGAGTACCATCGGCGTCCTGGATCGGTCGGTATGTCGGGCGATCTCGATAGGCACGACAGGGAGGGGCCTCTTGCTTTCGTCGAGGGAGACACTAGAACGTTTTCGAAGCGGCGTCACGGCCAGGCTGGGCTTGGCGCTCGCCTGCGTGGTGGCGCTGGGGTCGGTCCTGGGAGGCGCCGGCGCCTCGGCGGCTCCGTCTCATCAGAAGCTGATCTGGGGCCCGGCCAACGCCGAAGCTTTCGACGTCTATGGCAATCTCGGGGCCGGTCTCTACGAGATCACCATCAACTGGGCGCGGGTCGCGCCGACCCGCCCGGCCGAACCGACCAACCCGGAAGACCCCGCGTACCACTGGACTCCCGCGGTCGAAGAAGCGATCGTGAACGCCCAGGCCCACGGCATGCAGGTCGTGGTGGAGGTTTCGGGAGCGCCCGGGTGGGCCAACGGGGGCCGCCCCTGGCGCTGGGCCCCGAAGAACCCGCAGGACTTCGCAGATTTCGTGACGGCCGCCTCGAAGCACTGGTCGCAGGTCCACTACTGGCAGATCTGGGGCGAGCCCTCGCGGCGGGCGAACTTCATGCCGCTCGCGAAGCACGTCGAAGGACTCGATCTCACCGCGAGCCAACGCCGCGGGCCGGAAATCTACGCCCAGATCCTCGATGACTCCTACGTCGCCCTGAAGGGGGTCTCGCTGCAGAACATCGTGATCGGCGGCAATACCTTCAGCGGCGGCGACATCCGCCCCCTCGCATACATCAAGGCGCTGACGCTCCCGAACGGGGAACCGCCGCGGATGGACATGTACGGCCAGAACCCGTTCGGGTACCGCAGGCCTGACCTGAGCCAGGGCCTGATGAACCAGACCAGCGGCGTGGCCGACTTCTCCGACCTCGACGTGGTCGCCCAGTACCTGGACCGCTACCTGGCCCGCGACGGCCGCAACCAGAAGCTGCCGCTCTTCCTCTCCGAGTACTTCGTCCCGACCGATCACGCGAACTTCGAATTCAACTATTGGGTTTCGAGGCAGACGGCGGCGAGCTGGCTCCGGGACGCCTTCAAGATCGTCCGCGACTGGCACCGGATCTACACGCTCGGCTGGTTCGAGCTCTACGACGAAGCGCCCAACCAGGAAGGGACCGAGGTGAATCGCGGCCTGCTCACCTGGAACGGCCACCCCAAGCCCGCCTACTACGCCTTCAAGAACGGTTAGTCGGCGACGGGCGAATCGAGGGGGCGGCGGCCGGAGACGGCCACCGGAACCCGGTGTCGGCGGATCTCCTCCAGCCCGGCCGTGCGGAACCAGCGTTCGACCTCGGCCCAGTCGTGCTTCCACTGGTACCTGGGCGCGTACCAGTCGAAGGTGTCGAGCACCCGCCATTCGGGGTCGGGGTGGTGGGAGACCGGTAGGAGTGGCGAGAGGACGCGGCCGGCGCGGGTCCGGTAGAGGGCGCCGATCGGGCCCGCCGCCTTGCAGAGCCGCAGCAGGCGCTCCTCGTCCATCCGTGACGTGAACCGGCGGTAGAGGTCCGAGGCGACGTAGCCGACCGGGCGTTCGGAGGTGTAGACCCAGATCACGATCCGGCCGCCGGGCTTCAGCAGGCGGGGCAGGCGCAGGAAGGCCTCCCGCGTGTCCGGCGTGTGGTGGAGTACGCCGATCGAGTAGATCAGGTCGAAGGATTCCTCCCGCAGTGGGAGGTCGAAGACGTCAGCCTGGATGAAGGCGGCGTTCGGCCGGTCGCCGAGATTGCCGTGGGCGGCATCGACGGCGGCGGAGAGGTCGACCCCGACCACGTTCGCCCCCGCCGAGAGCACCACCTCGGAGAAACGCCCCATCCCGCAGCCGACGTCGAGCACCGTCTTGCCCGCCAGGTCGGCCGGTTCGAGGCCCGTCTTTTCGGCGAAGGTCTGACGTGACTCGGTGCGGTTCTCATCCGGCCGGTCGAGCTGGGTCTGGGCGAACCAGTTCCACTCGCGCCCGAAGCTCTGCGCGTAGGAGTCGGACTCGACGAAGCGCAGGACGCCATCCACCCGTCGGGCCGACAGGCGCTCGCCTGCGTGGGCGCCTGCGGCGTCGAGGGACAGCGGGCCGCCCTCGGCCGGGTCGGCGAGCAGGGGTTCCAGCCACGGCGGATCGCCGACCGCGTCGCTGGACGATGCCCGGTCCGTCGCCATACGCGGTGAAGATACTTTCAGGTACGGCAGCGGGCCAGTTTCCAGGGTGGTCCCGGTGGACCGGATAACCTTGGCGCGATGAGGGCTCTGGTCACGGGAGGAGCAGGATTCATCGGCTCGCACCTGGCACGGCGGCTCCTGGCCGAGGGGAACGACGTGCGTGTGGTCGACAATTTCTCGACCGGCAACCGGGCGAACCTGGCCGGGCTCGAGGATGAGATCGAGGTCGTCGAGGGCGACATCCAGAGCTACGAGCGCGCCCACAACGCGGTCCGCGGCTGCGAGGTCGTCTTCCACGAGGCGGCGCTGCCGTCGGTGCCCCGTTCGATCCAGGATCCGTTGACCAGCAACGCCGCCAACGTGATCGGCACGCTCAACATCCTGCTCGCCTCGCGCGACAGCGGCGTGCGGCGGGTCGTCTTCGCGTCCTCCTCCTCGATCTACGGAGCCGACCTGACCCTGCCCAAGCAGGAGGAACGGGCGCCGCAGCCGATCTCGCCCTACGCGGTGGCGAAGCTCGCGGGGGAGGGGTATTGCCGCAGCTTCTCGCAGGTCTACGCACTCGAGACGGTGGCGCTGCGCTACTTCAACGTGTTCGGCCCGCGCCAGGATCCGCTCTCCCACTACGCGGCGGTGATCCCGAAATTCATCTCCGCCCTGCTCGCCGGGCGACAGCCCATCGTCTTCGGCGACGGGGAGCAGTCTCGCGACTTCACCTACGTCGACAACGTGGTCGACGCGAACCTGCTGGCGGCGGTGGCCGAGGGCGTCTCGGGCCAGACCTTCAACATCGCCTGCGGGGACCGCATCACCCTCAACCGACTGCTGGACGAACTGCGGGAGATCACCGGGGTGGACCTACAGGCGAGATACCTGGAGCCGCGGCCCGGCGACGTCCTCCACTCGCTCGCCGACATCAGCAAGGCGCGCGAGCAGCTCGGTTACGAGCCGGCCATCCCCTTCGACGTCGGCCTTCGGCGCACCGCCGAGGACTACCTGTCGCGGCACGAGGAAGCCGCGGCAGCCTCGTCGCCCGGTTAGATCGCCCCGCGGCGATCCCGCTCCGCCGCCGTTCTCCGCGCGCATAACACGGCGACGACGAGGGCCAACGGGACCGAGAGCTGCGGCACCGGCAGTGCCTCGACGAAAGCGAGGCCGACGGCGGTGGCGCAGACGGCGCCGATCGCGGCGATCTCCACCGTCTTGCGGTCGGCGCCGCGGATGCCGCCGATCACCGCCGCGATCAGGAGGCCCAGCGGCAGCAGCCCGATCAGCCCCAGCTCGGCGGCGAAGGAGAGGTACTCGTCGTGGGCGGCGAGCTGCCCGAATTCGAGGTGTTCTTCGGCGTAGCCGGGGAACGTGCCCCAGCCGATCCCTCGCAACGGGCTCGAGACGAACGCTTCGGCGGCGAGTTCGGCGGCATCGATCCGCGAGTTGACGTAGTCCGCTTCGCCGTTTTCGACCGTCGCCACCATATGGGCGTAGAGCGATCCGCGCAGCTTGTCGGGGACTTCGATGACGCGCGGCGGCCGCCCCGGAGCCTGGGCGTGGACGCGGACCGCCGACAGCACGAACGATGCCGCCCCGCCGGATCGCTCCCAGACGTAGAGCCGGGCGTGGGGCGACCGCGAGTGGGGGGTCCAGGGGAGCGTGTAGGTGCGGGCGCGCGGCCCGACGACGACCTTCCGCTGTGGGCCGCCGCCCCGCACCGCGTCGGCGAGTCCGAGCGAGAGCGGCAGCCGCGCCGCCCCGGTCGTCCGCAGCCGTAACGAGAGTTCGTAGCTGCCGTCGACCGCAGCTTCGCCCCAGCCGTAGCTCGCCCCCTCGTCGCCGCGATCGGTGTGCACCACGATGCCGTCCGGGCTGTTGCGCAACCGCGACGGGCCGGCCGGGACCGGACCGCCGGCGCGACTGTCCCAGCCGCTCACGTCGCGCTGGTCGAGGGGCCGGAAGGCGACCGGCACCGCCCGGAAGCTGGCGCTCTGGCGCTCATGCTCGAAGACCGGATAGAGGGCGAGGGCGACAAGCGCGGTGGCCGTCGCGGCGCCGAGGATCGCAACTTGGCGCCGCCGCGATCCGGCTGCCTGCAGGAGCCCGACCGCGACCAGCGCCACACCGGCGGCGATGATCGCTCCGCGCGAGTAGCTGAGGACGAGGGCGGCGCCGAGGACCGCGAAGGAGGCGGCGAACAGCATCCGGGGGCGACCGCGCGTCGCCAGCGCGTAGGTGGCCGCGATCGGCACGCCCAGCGCCATCGCGAAGCCTAGTTCGTTGGCGTTGCCGTAGGTGCCGGAGAGCCTGCCGCCGGTCTGGGTCAGGTCGATGGTGCCGGAGTTGATCGCGCCGACGCCGATCAGGGCGAAGACCGCCGCCAGGCTGAGCCCCGCCAGCACCGCGAGCAGGACCCGCTCCCGGATCTCCGGCGTGAAGCTGATCGTGGCCAGGGCCAGGAGGCCGACGAAGGCGAACTCGGCGAAGCCGCCGAGCTTGCCCTCGCAGTTGCATCCCCAGGCGCCGGCGCTGATCAGGATCCAGAAGAAGAGGCCGAGGTAGGCAGCGCCGGCGAGGATCTCCGGGGTGCCGATCCGTAGGTCGGCAGGCCGGCTGCCGAGGACCGCCAGCGCGAGGAGCGCCGCGAGCGCGATCGCGGCGGCCCGCCCGACGGTGAGCGGCCCGGTGATGTGGGTGGCCGAGAACGGGGCCAGGAATGCCACCGCGACCAAGGCGCGTCCGGCCGGTCGAAACGAGATCCGACTCCGCTCGCGCAGCCGACGGAACGCCCCGACCACCGCGAGGCGCGACCGCGACAACCTGCCGCGGACGGAAGCGACGGGGATCCTGCCGCGGATCGAGAGCCCGCCCAGGCGGCGCTTCAGAGCTGTGAACGGGGCGCTGGCGGCGCTGGCCCAGCCGTGGACCGTCGTCTGCAAGGCGCCGGCGCCATTGGCGCAGGCGCGGCCCGCGCTCCTCAACGCGGCCTCGGTCGGCGGCCGGGCGGGGCGCAGCGCGACCGCGACGAGCTGGAGCAGCAAGACCGTCGCGCCCGCCCCGAGGATCCAGACGAACGGCGCGAACATGATGTCGTAGCGGGGCGAGAAGACCGCCGTCAGGCTTCCGCCGAGGAACCCGAGCAGGGCGACGACCATCAGCACCGAGGCCGCGATCCGGGTCCACGAAGACCCGAGGATCGGGAGCAGCAGGATCAGGGCGCCTCCCAGGGTCAGGAGGTAGAGGATCTTGGTCAGCGTCTGGGCCGCCTGCCACGGCGCTCGCGTCATGCTCGAGTCACCGGGGATCACCGAAGCGTGGGGGGCCAGCGTCCGGAAGTAGTTCCTGGCGGTGATGATCTGGTCGACGAAATGATTGGCGGTGAACGTCTTCGGGTCATACAGCTGCCGGTAGAGCCCGAGGATGGTCCAGGTGTTTTCCAGGTAGGTGAGCGGCTCACGCAAGATCGCCGCTTTCGCGATCGCACCCATTGCCGCCGACGCTTCGCTCGGATCCTTCCCACTGCGAACCAGGGCGTTGTAGGCCCCGACCGTCCGCTGTAGCTCACCTCTGGGTTCGGTGAAGTCGGAGGTGTCATAGACACGGAGGGCAAGGCGGCTGTCGCGGGATTCTTCGCCGGGCGGCACACCGTCGTAGCTGATCGCGCGCGCATAGAGGGAGATGCCTCCCTCGGTGGCGATGGTGGTTTCACCGAAGCGGACGAAGTTGTGGATGACCCAGGGGCCGAGGACGACCACCATCGCGCCGATCGCGAACGCAGCATGGCGGAGGACACGCCGCCACCGCCAGTGACCCCAGCTGCCGATCACGATCGCGGCGGGCATCGCGATCACGCCGATCAGGGCGTTCGCCCGGAAGAGGGCGGCGAGGCCGAAGAAGACGCCTGACGCGACCAGGAATCGAGTCGAGCCGCGAGCATCGGCGCGCAAGCGGATGGTCGCCTCGGCGAGCGAGACCGTGGCCGCCAGCAACAGCACCCCGAAGAGGTAGTCGGCGAGCGCGAACTGCTCGATCATGATCATCAGCGGCGAGGCCGCCGCCAGGAACCCGGCCACGACCCCCACGAGCGGGTTGAAGTAACGCCATCCGACCAGCAGGACGGCGGCAGGGAGGGTCATCCCGATCAGGTTCTGGAGCCCGACCACGCCGCGCACCGGGTTCATCCCGACCAGTTCGAAGCAGGCGAGCAGGAGCGAGTATCCAGGCGGCCTGAGGTCGTCGATGAAGCCGCCGTGAAAGATCCCGCGCGCCACTTGCAGGTAGTGGGTGGTGTCGGAGGCGGTGTAGGCGTGGCCCCACAGCGGTATGCGTACGACCACCGCCACGATCGTCACGAACGCGAGGGCGAGCAGTAGCGGCCGTCGCGGCCGCAGGCTGCGGAACCGTGTGCTCGCCGAATCCCGATCCGCGTTGAAGTCGCGCCGGAACGAGCCCGCGGCAACAGCGAAGCGCCGCCGCGCAAGCGGCCGGGCGGCCCCCTGTTGTGCGCTGCCCATCAGAGGTCTGAACATATACTGCCGTCGTGCGAACCGGGGACCCCTCGCCGAAGCGGAGCCGAGGTGCCCTGCGGGCGGTACGGGTGGGGGCCAGCGCCGCGATCGTCTCGGTCCTTCTCCTGGTGGTGGCAGGCTGCGGCGGCACGGATTCCAATCCGCCGACCGAAGCACGCAACCTCCTCACCACCAAGGAAATCCAGAAGTACCCCCCGGGAAGTGCCGAACGGGCGTTCCTCAGCTTCTGGTCCGACCTCCAGTACCAGTCGTGGGCCGAAGCGGCCACCTACTACTCGCCCGGCTTACGTGAATTCGTCGGCACGGCGAAGATCGTCGGGGCGAAAAAGGTCGACGCCTCGACCTTCCCGTTGGTCAAACCGGTGATCGCCGGCACCACCGACGACGGTGACACCACCACCATCCGTTACTCGATCGTCCTACCCGAAGGAACGACCGAACTCGGTTCGACCTCCTGGCGTAAGGAAGGCGGAAACTGGGAGATGACCTACGACTCGCGGCTGGATCCAGAGTTGAACCAGTTCGCGCGCAACCAGGTGGAAATCGAAGAAAACGGTGCTGTCTCGAGCGACGCGAGCCAGCCGCCGTCGGCCGCCGCCGCCCAGGCCGGGGTCGAAGCCTCGCACCTGCAGGCCGAATCCCTCGAAGAAGCGCTGCGGGAAAAGGGGCACTAAGGGGCGGTGCCGACCGCCTCCTCGATCGCCCGCAGGTGGGCGGCGACCGAGCGGTCGAGGTCGTAGCGCTCACCGGCGTGACGGCGCGCCCCTTCGCCGAGCCGGCGCCGCAGGGCCGGATCGTCGATCAACCGGCTCAGCGCGGCGGCGATCGCCGCGGGCTCGTGAGGGACGAGCAGGCCGGCGTCGGGCGGGATCACCTCGCTGGTGCCACCGGCGTCGGTGCCGACCAAGGGCCGGCCCAGCATCGCCGCCTCGATCAGGACGTTGGGACTGCCCTCGTCGTCGGAGAGGAGGACGGCGACGTCGTGGTCCTCCCAGAAGCGACGCAGGTCGGACACCGGGCCGTGCGCCGTGGCCCGGTCGCCGAGGCCGCGGGCGACGATCGACTGCTCGATCCCCTTTCGCAGCTCACCGGCGCCCGCCAGGTCGGCCCGCCAAGGAGTGTGGGCGGCCACCAGCTCCAGCGCCGCGAGGAAGCGCTCCTGTCCCTTTTCCGCTCGATAGTTGGCGAGGTAGCCGAGCGCCACCTCGCCGGCGTCCCGCTGGGGGAGGGGCTCTACCGGTGGATGCCCGTTGGGGACGAGGCGCACCCGCTCGCCCGGCACGCCCCGAGCCTCGGCCTCGGCGACGACCGCCTCCGAATTGCCGGTCACGATCCGGGCTCCTCGCTCGGCGAGCCGGATCGACGCGCGGTAGAACGCCAGCCGTTCGGCGGGCGATCCGCAGACGCTGCGGCGCGCGACGACGAGCGGGATGCCCAGCGCCCGCGCCGCCGGCGCCACCGTCGTCGAGGCCTCCTCGAGCCAGGCGTAGACGGCATCCGGTCGCAGCCGCCGGACCACCCCGAAGACGCGTGGCACCGAGACCGCCGGACGCGCCGCCCGCGGGATCGGCGCCGGGGGAAGCTGGATCAGCTCGACCCCGAGCCGGCGCAGCTGGGCCGCGTGGTCGGGGTCACAGACGGTCGAGAGGGTCAGCACCGTGGCGCGGATGCGGTCCGGGTGGGCGGCGCCGATCAGCTGCATCAGCTGGCGCTCCGAGCCGCCTCGGCCGAGCCCGCCGATGACGAAGAGGACGCGCCGCGGTTCAGTCATCGACCCAGGTCCGGTGCCACAGCTCCAGCACCGCCAGATTCCAGAGTCGGTAGGTGTGGTCGACGTCGCCGCCGAGGTGCTCGCCGACCAGCCTGCGTACGGCGGCGGGCTCGAAGTAGCCCCGCTCGAGACTTCGCGGGTCGAGCAGCAGGCCTTCCAGCCAACTCCGCAGCGGCCCCCTGAACCAGGTACCGAGAGGGACGCCGAAGCCTTGCTTGCGACGGTGGACCAGGTCGCGCGGCAGCCCACGCCGGGCGGCCAGCTCCTTCAGTGCCCACTTCGTCGTCCGGCCGCGCAGCTTCATCCGTTCCGGCAGCCCGGCGGCGAACTCGTGCACCCGGTAGTCGAGGAGGGGGGAGCGGACCTCGAGCGCGTCGGCCATCGACATCCGGTCGACCTTCAGCAGCAGGTCGCCGGGCAGGTAGGTGGCGGTGTCGAGCGCCAGGTAACGGTCGACCCCCGGCAGGGCCGGCGGCGCCAGGGTCTGCCGCCAGGCGGTCGCCGGGTCACCGGCGGCGGCAAGGAAGTCCGGCGTGCACATCGACGTCACTTCCGCCGGGGAGAAGTGGGACATCATCGACGCGTAGCGCGCCGCCGGCGGCAGCGAGAGCGCGTCGACCGCGCGCCTGACCTGATGCCCGGCGCGCGGCAGCCGCTCGGTGATGCCGCTGCGCCGCAGGCCCCGCGCCACCGCGGTCACGGGCCCGAGCCGTTCGGCCGTCCTCGCGACCAGATAGCGACGGTAGCCCGCGAACGCCTCGTCGCCGCCGTCACCCGACAGCGCGACGGTGACGCTCTCCCGCGTCATCCGCGACAGCAGCAGGGTCGGGATCGCCGAGGAGTCGGCGAACGGCTCGCCCGCGAAGCGCACCGCCTCCTCGATCAATGGGACCATCGCCGGCTCCAGCGTGCGCTCCTCATGCTCCGTCCCGTAGATCTCGGCGACCCGCCGCGCGTGTCGCGCCTCGCTGAAGCCGGCCTCCGGGAAATCGATCGAGAAGGTGCGGACGCGGCTCCCGGCCTCCGCCATGTAGCTGACCACGAGGCTCGAGTCGATGCCGCCGGAGAGGAAGGCCCCGACCGGGACGTCGGCGACCAGCCGCTCCCTGGTCGCCTGCGCCAGCAGCCGGTCGAGCTCTGCGAGCGCGTCCTCCGTGCCCTCCGGACTCCGTCGCGACCAGTCGAGCTGCCACCAGGGCTCGACCTTGATCGCGCCGCCCTGCCACAACAGTCGCTCGCCCGGCGCCAGCTTGTGGATGCCGGCGAAGCCGCTGCGCGGCGGCGGCACGTACTGCAGGGTCAGGTATTCGCGCAGGGCGACAGGGTCGGGGCGCGGCTCGACCAGGCCGCTGGCCAGGATCGCCCCCGGCTCGCTCGCGTAGAGGATCCCGTCGCCCACCGGGGCCCAGTGGAGCGGCTTGACGCCGAGCCGGTCGCGGGCCAGCAGGAGCCGCTCGGCCCGCGAGTCCCAGAGGGCGATCGCGAACATCCCCTGCAGCGCCTCGAGGAAGTCCGGCCCGCGCTCCTCGTAGAGGTGGACGATCACCTCGCAGTCGGATCCGGTCGCGAAGGAATGACCGCGGCTGCGCAGCTCCTCGCGCAGGGGGGCGAAGTTGTAGATCTCCCCGTTGCAGGTGAGGAGGGAGTCGCCCCGCTCGTCGGCGATCGGCTGATCGCCCGTCTCCAGGTCGATGATCGCGAGGCGCCGGAAGCCGAGCCCGACCTTGCCCGGCACCACGTGCCGGCCTTCGGCGTCGGGGCCGCGATGGGCGACGGCGGCGCACATCCGCGCCAGCACGGCCTCGTCGGCCTCGATGTCCCCGGCCCAGCCGGCGATCCCGCACATCGGCTATCCGGGCAGCGCCGGACGGCGTCGCCGGAGGATGGCGAGGAGCTCGGCGGGACGAGGTGACTGGACGGTTTCCTTCATCGGCACTCCTCCGTAGCGGGAGAGCAGGGCCAGCATCAGCGCGCCCGCCACCCAGTAGGAGAGGACGGAAGCTATCGAGGCGCCCGCGATCCCGACCGCGGGCACGAGCGCCAGGTTGAGGGCGACGTTGAGGAGGACGGCGACCGTCGAGGCGGCCGAGATCGACAGCGGCGGCGCCAGCCGCATCAGCATGTCGCGGGCCGGGCCCTCGACCGCGAGGGCGATCACCGCCGGCATCAGCAGCGCGAACGGCAGCACGCTCCCCTCCCAGGCCGAGCCGTAGACGAAGACGATGAACGGGTAGGCGACGGCCGCGCCGGCGATCGCGAGGAGGGAGGCGAGGAACAGGTTCTGGCCGATGAACCGACTGGTGAAGGCGACCGCGGCGCTCGTCTCCGCCGCGGTCTGGCGCTCCAGCGCGGCCAGGCCGATCGTCGAGATGCCGACGAAGACGACGTCGGCGAGGCTCGCCGAGAGCGAGTAGAGGCCCGCCTGATGGGCGCTGACCAGCAGGCCGACGAGGAGCAGATCGATTTTCAGGTTCAGCCAGAGGGCGATCGAGGCGGGCTGCAGCCGGATCCCGACATGCAGGGCGGCACCGATCAGCCGCCGACTCGCGAGCGGTGCCAGCGCCCCCGGGCCGAGCCGCCGGCGCAGGACGACGACCAGGGCGATCGCGGTGGCGGCGATCGCGGCCAGCGCCGCCGCCATCGCCGCCTCGGGGGAGAGGCCGGGGCCGATCTCGACCACGGCCACGATGCCGAGCTGCAGCAGGGCGCCGAGGGCGATGATCCAGCCGTAGGGACGAAGCACGCCGAGCCGCAGGAGGAGCGCCGTGGCGAGCTGGCCGGCGAGGGTGAAGGGGATGGTCGCGGCGGCCAGCACGACGGTCTCCGGGGCGGCACCGCCGAGCAGCTCGTGGCGCAACGGCAGACCGATCGCGATGGCCATCGCCACCCCCGGGAGGCCGAGGGTCAGGGTGAAGAAGGAGCCGAGCCGGCTGAGCTCCAATGGCCCGGCTTCGTCGCGGGCGAGGAGGCGCGCGATCGACTGCTCGACCGAGAGGTGGGAGAGCACCCAGATGATCGTCGCCAGGTTCAACGCCAGCGCGTACTGGCCGCGGCCGGTCGGCCCGAGCGCCCGCGTCGCGACCAGGTTCAGGCTGAACAGGAAGACGTACTGCAGGACCCTGAAGCCGAGCAGGCGCCCGCCGCCTTCGAGCGAGGAGACCAGCGCCTCGGGCTCGTCGAGAGACACCGGTACCCCAGGGCGGCCGACCTCGTCGTCCGTCCTCTCCACCTCGGCGTCAGCGCCCGGCGTCATCGGCCGCCCGCCGGTAGCCGAGCGCGCACCAGTAGGGCGGCCCGGTCTGGATCTCGACCCGCTCGAGCCCGGCCGCCTCCATCATCGCCCGCACCTCGGCGGCGCTGAACCGGTGCTCGATCCGCGTCCCGAAGCGATCGAGCGAGTCGTTCCGCATCGCGTAGAAGCCCGCCCGCCGGTAGGTGGACAGCGGCATCCCGTCGACGTCGCGACCGGTCTTCTCGAGCAGCAGGGAGAGCCGGGCCAGCGGCAGGTAGGCGAGCATGGCGATCGCCCCGGTCAGCCCGAGCTTGGCCCGATGGGGCAGCCGGCTGACCCCCCGACGGGCGAGATCGGTGGCACGCCAGAGGGCCCGGAACCAGGCTGGCCGCCCGTCGAGCGCGTAGTAGAGGTAGAGCAGGAACGGCGCGCCCGGTTTCAGCCGGCTGACGCAGGAGCGAAGCCCGGCGGCCGGGTCCGGGAGGTGGTGGAGGACGCCGAGGGCGTAGCCGAAGTCCATCGATTCCGGCGGCAGCGGCATCGCGTCGACCGAGGCGACCTGGAAGCGGCAGTTCGGCTGCTCGCGGAGGTTTCGCCCGGCGACGGCGATCGCTCCCGCGTCGGCGTCGAGGCAATGCAGGGTCCCGACCCGGGGCGCCACGAATCGCGCCCAGCGCCCGCTGCCGCAGCCGAGGTCGAAGCCGACGCTGTCGGCCGCCAGCTGCTCCCAGGGGAAGAGGCCGAAGTACTCCTCGAAGCGGGCCTCGAGCTCGGCCGTCGGCACCGGCGCCTGGTCGAAGCTCGTCCACTCGCGGCCGAAGTCGGCGACCGTCGCCGGGTCGAGGTTTCGTCCGGGGCTCGCCGCCAGCTCCGAGTAGAGCCGTTCGATGTCGTCCAGGAGTCGCCCGGCCGAGAACCGCTCGCGCACGTGGGCCCGGGCCCGGGCTCCCATCGCGAGGCGCGCCGCGGGGTCGGCGGCGAGCTCGCCGATCGCCCGCGCGAGGCCCGCCTCGTCGCCCGCCGCGGCGAGCCGACCGCTGCGGGCGACGACGATGTCGGCGACGCCACCGACGTCGGTCGCCACCGCCGGTCGGGCGGCGGCCGCCGCCTCGATCAAGGCGACCGGGGTGCCCTCGTTGTCGGAGGTGAGGAGCGCCGCGTCGGCGGCGGCGAGGATGCGCGGCAGGTCGGTCCGGTAGCCGAGGAAGTCGACCGCGTCCGCGCAGCCCAGCTCCGCGGCGCGCGCTTCCAGCTCCGGGCGGATCACGCCGTCGCCGACGACGGCGACCCGCACCGGCGCGCCTTCGGCCCGCGCCCGGGCGACCGCGCACAGCATCAGGTCGGCCCGCTTGATCGGCGCCAGCCGGCCGGTGAAGGTGAGGAGCATCTCGTCGGGCCCGACGCCCAGTCGTGCCCGCGCCTCGGCGTCCGGCTCAGGTGTCAGCGCGAGAAAAGGCTCGAGATCGAGGCCGAGCGGTACCACCTCGAACTTCGAGCGCGGCGCCACTTCGAGCTCGACGAGGTCGGCGACGGTGGCCTCGCTGACCCCGATCAGGCGATCGCTCGAGCGCGCGAGCAGCTGCTCGATCCGGGTGAAGACCCGGGTCTTCAGCGGGCCGAAATAGCCCCGCAGCACGTGCCCGTGGTAGGTGTGGACGACGATCGGTCGCGGCCTGCTGAGCAGCGCCGCGGTGCGTCCCAGCATCCCCGCCTTGGCGGTGTGGGTATGGACGATCGCCGGCCGATAGGCGTGGATCAGGCGGACCAGCGCGATCAGGGCCTGCAGATCCCGGACTGGACGAATCTCCGGTCCGAGTGGATCGAGACGCCGAATGCGTAGATCCTGGTACTCGTGCTCTTTCTCACCCGGACCGACCCGGCCGGTGACCAGAAGCGTCTCGTAACGCTCGGGGTCGAGACCTGCGCTGAGCAGAGCGACATGGTGGGCGGGGCCACCGAGGTTCATCCTCGCGATCACCCGCAGAACGCGGACCGAGGATTCGTCGGTCGGCATTGAGAATATTATGACCGCCCCCGACCAAAGCCGAGGATGGGGACCGACCGTAGTGTGTCCGAGGATTACGGAGGGGGAGCTGTGAGATACCTGGTCACGGGGGGAGCGGGATTCATCGGATCGCATCTGACCGATGCGCTCCTCGCCCGCGGGGATGAAGTCGTGGTGCTCGACGACCTCAGTACCGGCCGGCTCGAGAACCTGAAGGAGGCGCTGGCGACGGGTTCGGTGGAGTTCGTCGAAGGGTCGATCCTCGACGCCGAGCTGGTCGACTCCTGCACCGCCGCCACCGATGTCTGCCTGCACCTCGCGGCGGCGGTCGGCGTCCAGCTGATCCTCGAGCAGCCGCTCGACTCGCTGCTGCGGAACGTGCGCGGCAGCGACGTGGTGATCTCCTCGGTGGTCAAGCACGGGGGCAAGGTGCTGGTCGCCTCCTCGTCGGAGATCTACGGCAAGAGCAGCGGCGCCCTGTTGGGGGAGGACTCCGACCGGATCCTCGGCCCGACCTCGACCTCGCGCTGGGCCTACTCGATGGCGAAGGCCTTCTCCGAGGTGCTGGCAAACGCTTACGCGAGCGAGTGTCAGGCCGAGACGATCACCGTCCGCTTCTTCAACACCGTCGGCCCGCGGCAGACGGGCGCCTACGGCATGGTGATGCCGCGGTTCGTGCAGCAGGCTCTGGTCGGGGCGCCGCTCACGGTCTACGGCGACGGCAGCCAGACGCGATGCTTCACCCACGTCAGGGACGTGACCGAGGCGGTGCTACGACTCTGCGACGAGGCGGCGGCCACGGGCAAGACCTTCAACATCGGCTCCCCGCACCAGATCTCGATCGCCGACCTCGCCCGCCGGGTGATCGAGCGGACCGGCTCCGACTCGGAGATCGTCATGGTCCCCTACGACGAGGCCTACGCCGACGGCTTCGAAGAGATCGGTTGCCGCCACCCCGACCTGTCCCTGATCGCCCGGATCGCCGGCTGGTCGCCCCGCGTCACGATCGACGAGATGATCGACGACGTGATCGCCTACAACTCCGCGACGGCGGCGGCGGCCGTCCCGGCAGATCTAAACGAGGTCGCCTAGTGCCCGAAGCCTTGCGGGTGGGGCTGGCCCTGACCTTGCCTGCGCTGCTCGTCTTCCTCACCGTCCCCGGCTCCATCCGGGTCGCCCGCCGCACCGGGTTCCTCGACCGGCCGAAGGGATACAAGGCCCACCTCCGGCCGACGCCCTACCTGGGCGGGGCGGCGGTGCTCGTCGCCGCGTTGCCGGCGGCGGTGCTGGTGGGCGATGGGTTGCTGAGCCACTACTGGCCGCTGGTCGCCGGCGCGATCTTTCTCGCCGCGGTCGGGGCGATCGACGACCGCGTCAACCTCTCGCCCTGGCTGCGGCTCGCCGTGGAGGCGGGGACGGGATGGTTTCTCTGGACCGAGGGGCTCGGCTGGTCGGTCTTCAATCTCGGCGCGCTGAACCTCGTGCTCACCGCCTTCTGGGTGATGGCGCTGGTCAATGCCTTCAACCTGATGGACAACCTCGACGGCGCTGCCGCCTCGGTCGCCGCGGTCTCGGCTGGCGCCGTGGCGGCGCTGGCGGTGATCGGTGGCGACACCGCCCTCGCCGTGCTGACCGCCGCGCTCGCGGGCTCGCTGGTCGGGTTCCTGCGCTTCAACTTGGCGCGGCCCTCGCGCATCTTCCTCGGCGACGGCGGCAGCATGCCGATCGGATTCCTCGTCGCCGGCGGGCTGATGGCGGTGCCGATGGGCCGACTGTCGGGCTGGGAGACCCTGGTGGCGGCGGCGCTGCTCGCCGGGCTGCCGATCTTCGACACGGTCTTGGTGATGATCTCGCGCCGCCGCCGCGGGGTGCCGCTGCTGACCGGCGGGACGGATCACACCTCCCATCGCCTGCTCGCCTTCCTGAAGACGCCGCGTGCGGTCGCGGCGACTCTGGCCGGTGCCCAGGCCTGCCTCTGTGGCTTCGCGATCGAGGCCACCCGGCTCGGTGGGGTCGCCCTCGCCGTGATCGGCTGCGCGGCGCTCCTCCTCGCGGTCGCGACGATCATGATCGCCGAGAGCCCCGGATGGACATCGCTCTCCCACGATTCCTGAGCGGGCCGGACGCGGGCGCGGAGCTGCGGCTGCCGGCGCGTCCCCGCCAGGTGCTGCTGCTGCTCGGCGGGCTGGGCTGTGGGATCAGTCCGGCGTTCTTCGGCTACTTCGACCTCTCGGTCTGGGGGCCGATCGGCATCGGCCTGACGGTCGTCGCGATCGCGCTGCTGTTCGCCCGGCAGGCCGTGCCGTCCGGGGTCCGGGCCGCGGCCGTCCTCGGGCTCCTGGGCTTCGGCGTCTGGTGTCTGATCTCGATGGGTTGGGCGGAGTCCGGGGACCGGGCCTTGACCGAAGGAGACCGGTGGATCACCTACGGCGTCTACCTTCTCGTCCTCCTTCTCCTGGTCGCCGACCGGCGCGATGCCGAGGTCCTGTTGGCCGGCGCCACGGCGGGCGTGCTGGGGGTTGCCGGCTACGAGGTCGTGCGCCTTCTGGGCAGCGATGGCCAGGGACAGTTCAGTGGCACCCGGCTGGCGGAACCGCTCGGCTACGTGAACGGGCTCGGCGGCTACTTCCTGCTCGGCTTCTGGCCGTTGATCGCGGTCGCGGAGAGGCTCCGTCGGCCGCTCGGCGCCGGGGTGGCCGCCGGCGCCGCGACCCTGCTTGCCTCGCTGGTCGTGCTGACGGATTCGCGGGGGACCCTGTTCGCCTTCGCGGTTTCCGCCCTGCTGCTGTTGACCGCTCTGCCCGGGCGCAACCGGCGGGCGTGGGTGCTGATCGTGGTCGTCGCCGCGGTGGCGCTCGCCTGGGGGCCGTTGACCGATGTCACCCAGGCGCTGCCGAACCCGATCGCCAACCCGGCCGAGGACACGATCCGGCACGGCATCGTCACCGCCCTGCTGGTCGCCGCCGGCGCCGGGCTACTCTGGGGCCTGGCCACCTGGGGGGTTGATTCTCTGAACGGCCGTCGGCCGGACGGCGGGGCGCTGCCCTCGCGCGTCTCGGCCGCGGTCCTGGCGGCGCTGCTGGTGGTCGCGGTGGTCGCCGGCCTGGTCGCGGCGAAGGACCCGGTCGGCCGCATCTCCACCCAGTACGAATCCTTCACCAAGCTGGAACCGACCGTGAACGGCGCCTCGCGCTTCACCTCGGGCGGCGGCAACCGCTACGACTACTGGCGGATCGCCTGGAACCAGTTCACGGCACATCCGCTCGACGGGCTGGGGGCGGGGAACTTCGACCGCACCTACTACCTGGAACGCAGGACCGACGAGGACGTGCGCCAGGCCCACAGCATCGAGCTGCAGACGCTCGGGGAGACGGGGCTGGTCGGCGCTGTCCTGCTCGGCTCCTTCCTCGGCGCGGTCTTCCTCGGCGCCTGGCGGTGGGCGGCGGTCTCACGGGCGGTACCGGAGGAGATCGGCGTCACCGTCGCGGCCCTCGGCACGTTCGGCGTCTGGCTGGCGCAGACGAGCGTCGACTGGCTCCACCTGATCCCGGGGCTGACCGGGATCGCCCTCGGCGCCGCCGCGCTTCTCCTGCGGCCCCGCTCCCCAGAGCCCGCGGGTAGGGCCGGCCTGCGTCCCGTGCCGACGCTCGCTCTCCTCTTCGTCCTGATCCTCGGCGGCCTCGCGATCCTGTTCGTCGGCCGACCGACCCTGGCGGAACACCTCCGCTCGGTGGCGCAGCGGGAGCTCGGCTCAAGCCCGTCCGCAGCGCTCGAGGCGACGAACGAATCGCTCTCGCTCAACCCCGACTCCGTCCAGGGCTACTACCTGCGAGCCGCCTCGTTCGCCCGCCTCCACGCCTACGCCTCCGCGAAGCGCTCCCTCCTCGAAGCGATCGAACGCGAGCCCCACAACTACGTCAGCTGGGCGCTCCTCGGCGATCTCCTCACGCGGCATGGAGCCCTCGACGCGGCACAGGTCGCCTACGGCCACGCGGCGGTCCTCAATCCGCGCGACCGGAGCCTCAAGTTGCTCGCATCGAATCGGGCGGCCCTGGAAGAGGTCTACCGCGATCCGACGAGTGCCGCCGAAATCTCCACGGGCAGCTGAGGAGTCGCACGCGCCGATTAGGCGTCCATCGGGCAGCCCGTCGTCGATGATCACCGCTCCGTCGTGGGTCTTCTCGATCTCGTCAAGGAGGTGTGAGGAGATGAACACGGTGCGCCCCTCTTCCTCGACCATCGCGCGGATCATCAACCGCAGGCCGAGCAGCCCGCCGGGTCCAGACCGTCCATCAGGCTCGTCGAGGACCAACAGCTGCGAGTCGGAGAGAAAGACAGCGGGCGATCCCAACCGTTGTCGCGTCCCAGCGAGCAGGTCCCGACGCGATCGCCGGAGCGCGTCACGAGGTCGACGCGTGCGAGCACATCGTTGATCCGTCCGCGGGCTCGGGTCCGCGGACGGCTGCGGGAACTTTTGTCCCTGCCGCTCCGGTGCGGGTGGGAGGACGGGCTCCTCGATGGTGGTACCGATCCGTGAGAGTGCCTCGGCTCGTCGGGCGGGCACCGGCAGGCAGGGGCGAAACATTGTCCGCGCTGGCCGCGGTGGGTCCCAGCAACATCCGTATCAGCGTGGTCTTGCTGGCGCCGTTGTGGCCGAGGAAGCCGTAAGCGGTCGGCCCACCACCTTGTGCCACGCCCTCCCATCGCAGGGTCAGGCTCGGTAGCGCGCTGGCGGACCCGGCAGCGGACCCGGCAACGCCAAGCGGCGGCACCACTTTGCACGCGGCGGTTACATAAGCCCCGCTCTCGGGCGTTAGGAGCGCACACCCGACGCGTGATCGGCGACCTCACTTGTCTGTCTGGGAGGGGCAATCGATCGAGACCGACCGATTGTCGGTTGGCCTCAGATTGAGAAAGCAATGCGAACTATCGCAGATTGATAAAGGTACGAATTTGTACTAAATATTCGAGCAAACACTCTTGACTGGACGGGTGCGACGGTACGGTGCCCAGCGGCGCGTGGCGCCAGGCACGTCCTCGATGCAGAGATCGCCCCGGATAACCAACGTGAGCTGGATGGCGCCGTCGGCCGATCGGGCCGATGCGGGTATCACCCGATCACGATCGTTGCGCCGTATCACGGCGTCGCTTGCCCTGGTCCTGGCGGTGTCGCTTCTCCCGATCGTAGGTGTCTCGGCGGCAGCTGTACCGAGCGCGGGTGGTCGCCAAGGCCTCAGTGTCGAGGTCCAAACTCCCAAGCTCCTGCCTGTCGCCGGTCACCAGCGTCTCATCGGGGTGGCAGCACACACCAAGCCGTCGGCGACCTGTCGGGCCGCGGTTGTGGTCCACGACAGGGGAACGATGCTGACCCGATTGGTGGCCGATGAGCAGGGGCGGGTCGGCTGGGAATGGCTGATCCTGCCTTCCTCTCCGTCCGGGAACTGGCGGATAACGGTCTACTGCAAGCTCGGCGGGAGGCACGCACACGCCACCACCACCGTTCTGGTCGTAACCGCGTCGAGGAAACGCGGTGGCCCGATCGGGGACCCTACCTCGGTCCACCCGAAGTTCGGGCAGTCGGCTGGCGAGGGTGGAGGCGTCTGCGGACCGTTCGAACCCGGCCAGTGCACCTGCCTCGCCTATCAGAAGCGCCCTGACGTCTACAACACGGCGGTGGCGCGCGGCGTCCCTGCCGGAGGGACGCGCGCCGCCGGACCCGGGTTCTATGTGTGGGACGGAGAGCAATGGCTCGTCAATGCTCAACGTGGGGGAATTCCGACTGGCAGTCAGCCGGTGGCCGGCGCTCTTGTCGTCTGGGGCATTCCCAACAGCGCCGCCTACGGTCACGTCGCTTACGTCGAAGCAGCCACCTCTCCGACCCATGTCCTGGTCGCCGAATGCAACTACGACTTTCAGGGGCACTGTCGGACCATCTGGGAGAACCCCCAGGCGGCGCCGCATCTGCAGGGCTACGTCTATGGAGGCCCGGCCGGAAACGGACCGGCCGGTGGCGCTCCCTCGACTCCCGGGGGCGCCGGGCCGGGAGAACCACCCGGCGGGGTCCCGAACGGGTCCAACCAGGGACCCTCGATCGCGATCAACCCCTCGAACGGCCTGGCGACGGCGGTCGCCGAGGGCCCCAGCAACAGCCTCTACGCCTACTGGCAGGAGCCGGGCGGCGCCTGGACCGGACCGCTCGGCATCGCCGGCGGAAGGGCGGGGCTCGCCTACTGACGCCAGTTGGTGTCCGGCGTCCACGCCTGGCCCGGTTTCGCCGGATACAACATGGTTTCCGGTGAACTCCTTGGGTCCGGGTTGGCTCGAGCACCAGCCTGCAAGGAGGGCCCGGGTGAGCAACGTGCCTAGGAGCCGCAATAGGCGGGATCGGGATTCTGTTCCGCCGGGGGAACAGACAGCGTGAATTTTCCCAGCGCCGACGCTGGTCGAACCAGCGGTGTTCACGACCGGACGACCATCCCGCGGCGGGTCTCTCAAGTTAATCGCCCGCGCTGGCTTCCATGAATCTCGCCGTGTCGGAGCACTGCGGAACATGTTCCGGTGGCGGCGGCTACTGGCTGATCTCGACCGCCTCGCTGATCGACTACCCACAGCAGGCCCGCGCCCTGCGCCTGCACGAGACCGCCGCCGGCGGCGTCGCCCTGCAGACCTGGATGCTCGACCATGTCCCGGGCGAACTCGGCGACATCTCGCGGGATCTGGCCTACCTCGATGCCCAGGGCGGCCGGCCGCAGGGCTTCGCGGGTTCCCCGCGCGACCGCAACGTGACCCTGTTCAAGCCCGCGGCGGGCTGAGGCCGGTGGGTCACCGCGGAGGGGGCGGCGGTCCGTGACGCACCATGCCGGTCTCCAGCTCGACGGCCGCCAGGCGCTCTGCGGGCACGCGCGGTCCGTCCGGCGGCGGCGGCAGCCAGGGCCAGCGGGCGGGCTCGGAGAGCCCCTGCACCATGTCCTCGATGCCGGCCGGGGTCGAGAGGAAGAGCAGGCGGGCGGTGTCGGACTCGACCCGGAAGGTGTGTGGCGTGCCGCCGGGTGCAAAGACGACGTCGCCGACCGTGCAGGGCCGTGCCTGCCGCTCCACCCAGGCCGGCGGGTCTCCACCGCCCGCAGCCGTCACCGCCTCGACCAGCCAGGCGGTGATCGATCCGGCGAGGACGTAGAACGTCTCGTCCTGCGGATGGGAGTGCAGGGGAGGCGCCGCGCCGAGGGGCAGCACCGCCTCCCAGAGGGCAAACCGGCCACCGGTCCGGGCGCCGTCCAGCTTCGGTCGTGCCAGCGTGCCGAGGAACCAGATGCTCTCCTCGGACCCGGTGACGACGCACGGCTCGGCCGTGCCGGCGACGCTCATCCCGTTCCCTCCAGCCGGAAGTCCTCGGGGCGCTCGTACGGGACGGACGGGCTGCAGCCGATCGCCAGGACGCGAACGCCCTCCGGGCCCGGGACGAGGCGGCGGCGGGCCAGGGCGTCGACGCGGATCATCTCCCCGGTGGGTGCCGACAGCGGCACGCCGTCGATCTCGAGCTCGGCCGACCCGCGGAGGATCAGGTAGACCTCCTCCTGACCGTCCTCGGCGTGGTCGTGCTCGGGGTAGTCGACGAACCCGGCCGGCAGGTCGAGCACCTGCAGGCCGAACGACTCCACCTCCAGCTCGGCGCCTGCCAACTTCACGGCGCCGTGATGGATCGACCTCATCTCGTCGATCGGCTTGGCGACGAAACCGCTCATCCCTCTCTCCTCCTCTTCGTTTTCGAGCTGCGGCATCGAATGCGACGGTAGGCGTCCGCGAAGGCGGGCGCATCGGCGATCCCACCCATCTTTGGGCGAGCGGCCGCCTAGGTTTCGGCGAGCAGGCCGCGCCGCCGTCCCTGCTCCACCGCCGCCGTCCGGTTGCCGGCGCCGAGCTTGGCGAGGATCGCCGAGACGTGGTGGTCGACGGTCCGGGGGGAGAGGTGGAGCGACTCGGCGATCGCGGGGTTGGTGGCGCCGCCGGCGAGAAGGACGAGCACCTCCTGCTCGCGCCGGGTCAGCCCGGCGGAGTTGGCGAGCGTCGAGCGACGCGGCCCGCGCGGCGAGCGCCGACCGAGCGCGACGCGATGGCGGGTGAAGGCGCCGGCCGCAGCCTCGGCGCCCAGCCGTCGCAACGTCGCGACCGCCTCGGCGGCCGCCCGGTCATCGGCGGGAAGGGCGGCGAGCGCCGCCTCGTAGGGGGCCCCGAGCCGCCGCCAGGCGGCGATCGCCCCCCGCCAGTCGCCCCCGAGCTCGAGCACGACGGGTTCCGGCGCGCCCTCCGGCGGGGAGACCTGGAGGCCGAGGCGCGAGCCCCACAGCGCGACCTCGGCGGCCGGCCGGGCGAATCTCCTGGTGACCGGGGACCGCAGGCCCCTTTGCAGATGCGCCTGAGCGGCGGGCCCGTCGCCTCGTAGCCACGCCGCCTCGGCGAGGGCGACGCCGATCGTCGCGTGCCTCGAGCCCTCCGGCAGCGGCGCCACCTCCCGCCATGCCTCGTCGAGTCGCGACGCGAGCCCGGGGTCGCCGCGCCGGGCGCCGATCAGGCCCTCGATCGTGCGCGCCATCGGCGTCTCGGCCGCCCACCTGCGGTCTCGGTGGGCGGCGAGCCCCAGCGCCTCCTCCCAGCGGCCGCGGTCGAGCAGGCTGCGCGCCCGGAAGATCTCGACCGCGTGGGAGGGGATCGTCGCCTGGTGGTCGTCGAGGAACGCACGCGCCTCGGCGGCCGCCGCGTCCACCGCCTCGTGTTCGCGGAGGGCGGCGGCGACGAACACCCGGTTCACGTAGGAGCGCACGGTCTGGATGGCGAGGCTCGCCTCGCGCGCCTCGCGAGAGGCCTCGGTCAGCAGCTCGAGACCCTTCCGGTCGCCGGCGTGGCCGAGCGCGAGGCCGACGCTGATCTCGACGTCGATGCGCGTCTCCGCGAGCCCGGCAGAGGCAGCGAGCTCGAGCGCCCTTCGGCCGCCGGCGACGGCCCGCCGCGGGTCGAGCGCCGTCGCCTGCATCCGCGCCAGTGCCGCGTGGGCTCGGGCGAGCGCGGCGACGTCCTCGCCCGGCTCGAGCAGCTCGATCGCGCGCTCGACCGCCTCCTGCGCCTCGGCGACGCGGTCAAGCGACCACAGCGCGGAGGCCGACGCCAGCAGCGCGCGGCCTTCCAGTGTCGCGTCTTCCAGCTCGACCGCCAAGGCGAGCGCCGCTTCGGCGGGCTCGGCCCCGTCCTCCAGCCTGGCGCTGGCGAAATTGGCCGCCCGGGACTGCCGGAGGAGAAGCTCGAACCGATCTACCGCCCCGAGGCTGGTCCCGAGCCGCAGCGCCCGCTCGGCCTGCAGGCTGGTTTCGCGCAGCGCCCCGACGCGCTCCGCCTCGGCCGAGGCGAGGGCCGCGTGGCGTGCTGCCTCCTCGTGCAGCTCGCCCGCCTCCGCATGATGGGCGAGCCTGGCGTTGTCCGCCGGATTGGGCGAGCCGGCAAGGGCCGCATAGACGCGCCGGTGCAGGTCCGCCCGCCGGGCCGGCGAGATCGAGTCCTCGATCGCCTCGCGGATCAGCTCGTGCCTGAACCCGAGGGCGCCACCTTCGGCGACCATCACCCCATGGGCGATCGCCTCCTCGACGGCCTGGCCTCCCCGCGGGCAGAGGTCCTCGAGCAGGCTGGGGTCGAGCCGCCGACCGACCACTGCGGCGCCGGCCACGGCGACCCGCGCCTCGGCGCCGAGCCTCCCGACGCGCGCCAGCGTGGCGTCGCGGACCGACCCCGGCAGGGCCTCGCCGACGGCGACCACCTCGGCGACGAGGAAGGGGTTGCCGCCGGTCACCTCCGCGAGCCGCCGGGCGTCGAGGCCGGTGGGCTCGGCCAGCTTGCGCACCGCGGCCGCCGACAGCGGGCGCAGGCTCAGCCGTTGCACCGAGGGCCGACTCGCCCAGTCGCCGAGCAGGCCCTGCAGGGCGGGGTTCGCGCCGACCTCGTCGCTGCGGTAGGTGACGATCAGGACGATCGCCCGGTCCTCGACCCGGCGGGCCAGCAGGCGCAGTACGTCGAGCGTGCTCGGGTCGGCCCAGTGGACATCCTCGACCACGGCGACCAGCGGCAGGTGCGGCCTGAGAGCCGCGACGACGTCTCGGGCCGTCGTCAGGCGGTCCTCGGCCTCCCAGGCGACGTCGGTCCCCCCGGCCGCCTCGACCAACTCCCGCACCGGCGCCAACGGGACCGGCACCGAGAGCAGCTCGCAGGCCCCGACGAAGAAGGCGACCCGCCCCTCCAGCCTCCCGCGGAGTGCGGCGAGCAGGCTGGTCTTGCCGATGCCCGCCTCACCGCCGAGCAGCAGCGTGCGACCGCGTCCTCCGACCGCCTCCGAGACGGCGGTCTCGAGTGCCGCGAGCTCGGCCTCACGCTCGAGCAGGTCGTCCATCGCCAGCGATGCTAAAGCGAGTCGGCCCGTCTTCGAGATGGTCCTCCCGTCGGCGTTGCCCTTGGCCTTGCGACGGGACCCCTATCCACCCGGATCGGTGGCGACGAAGACGGCTTTTCAGCCCGCCTTCGTCGTGTACGTCGAGGTCCCGTTGCAACTGGTGGAGGCGGCACCGCTGAATTCGGTGATCACCTTGCCGCTCTCGTGTCCCTTCTTGCCGAACTTGCCGGTGATCTTGAGGAACCCCTGGTGGTCGTGGGTCGGGGCGAAATAGAGCGGCAGCTTCGCCGTGAACGTGCCCTGTTTGGAGATCTTCGCGGTGGCGTCCTGGGCTTCGCCGAAGCCGCCGCCTTCGCAGTAGACCGGGTAGCTGCTCGGCAGGCTGAAGTCGTGCACCTTCTTCCCGTTCTTGGACACCTCGAAGGAGATCGGGAAGGTGGAGCTCGTGCCGGCGACGACGCGCGTGATGGAACCGGTGTAGGTCTTGCCCTTCCCCGGCTGGGTGGCCACGGAAAGGGGAGGGATCGAGATGACGCAGATCAGGGCTAGAGCCGCCGACGCATAAAAGACGTGTCGCCGTCCTGGGAATCGCCTCATCGGGGTCCTTTCCCGTCGTCCTCGGTCGATGACCCGACCTCCCGCTGGGCTTGAATCGACCGATTATCTGCCCCTCTTGAAAAGGGGGTCAACCCCAAAAGTCATGATTTCGGCCACGAGCGCCCCACGACAACCGGGGGGTGGCTCGGGCAGTCGTCTGAGTAGCCTCCAGCTGTGTTCTCCGGCCTCGAGAGTCCCTGGCCCCTCCTGGTGGTGCTGGTCATCGCCGCCCTGGTATTCGGTCCGAAGCGGCTACCCGAGCTGGGACGCTCCCTCGGCGAGGGCTTGCGGGGATCCAGACGCTCGCTGGAGGGCGAGGCCGGTTCCGACGCCGGTGTGTCCGCGGCGGCGTCCCGGGATTCCCGGGCCGACCACGGCCGGCGCACCATCCCGTAGACGTTCCCGGCGGCTTGGGGCTGTGAGGGGTCCGTGCGTATCGGCGCGCTACGGCGGGACCGACCGGCCGTCGAGGATCACGGGTCGACCATCTTGATCACCGCAGCCGGTTGACCCGCCCCGGGACCGCGCCTACGATCGCGAGATGGCGGGGTCGCAGCGAGATCGCGTTCGGGCCGTTCCCGGCAGTCGCGGGGCGCGGTCGCTCGTGCTCGCCTTCCTGATCGCGGCGGCCCTCGCCGTGCTCGCTCCGAACGCCGCCGGCGCCTGTCCGTCCTGGGCGGGGGTCAAGGGCTTCGAAGGGCATGTCGCGATGTCCTTCACGCAGAGTGCGAGCGGCGTCGATCCCGGCAACGGCGGCACCCAGACGATCACTCTCGATCGCAACGCCTCCCACCTCGAAGTCGATCTTCACGGCAGGCTGACGAGCAATGGCCCGGGCATTCTCAAGAGGGTGACCCAGTTCCTCGGCAGGACGAGCGGCGGCTCGGTCTCGGTCACCGATCGGCTGATCAACACCGGCCTGGGCCAGAGCGGGACGGCGAGCGCCGGCGGCCCGTCGGACCCCTGGCCTGCCGGGCTCGAGCTCTGGCCGCGAACCTGCAAGTACCAGCTCACCGCGGGCTTCGCGACCCGCACCACGCTGAGCGGCGACCTTCCCTCCCAACTCGAACCCGAACCGCTGGTGAGCGCCGCCGCCTTCACTCCACGCGAGACGATCCCGGCTCATTCGTTGAAGCTCTCCGGCACCGCGACGGTCGACGTCTACTACGAACGATGTCCCGAGCTCAACAATCTGCCGGGTACCGAGAAGGACTGCTATGTCCCCTCTGGCGGTTGGCTGAACGATTTCCAGACGCTGAAGTTCTGCCACTCGGTCACTGCCGAAAACTGCGAAGACGGCGGCGAAGAGCAGGGCACGGCGCAGATCAGTTGGAGCATCTCGCCGGTCTACGGCAAGAAGAAGAAGCCGCACCCATGAGCGCGCAGGCGGTCCGATGAGGAGGCGCCGCGGGTCGCCCTCTGCGTGGCCGGCCTCGTGGAGGTCTGTCTGAGCACAAGAGGATCAACCGTCCATTCCCGCGGCAGGGGACGATGCTGAGGCGCGCCCTCGGAACGATCGGCCTGGCGCTCACCGCGGTCGCCGTCCCTGCCCTCGCCGCCCCTCCCGCGGGAGCCGCGCAGAGCGCGGCCCTCGAATACAAGGGCAGGCTGCTGATCGAAGCCCCGACCGGATGGGCCGGTGCGGAAAGCGGGCCGGGTCATAACTTCGGCAAGTTCAGGCTTCGATTGTCCTGGACGGCCACCGCGAGCACCGAAGGCGGAGCACCGTGGCGGTTCCAGTCGCTCACCGGCACGGTCCACTTCGACCACGACGGAGCCCCGGAACCGCCAGAACCGCCCTGCGACGCCACGCTCAGCGAGCGGCCGGGCGGCGAAGACTTCGTCTCGGTGGCCCCACCGGAGGCCGTCCCGGCGAGGTCGAAGTGACGACGGCGCTGCCGGTCCAGGCAGGACTGATCCGCTCGAGTCGGGAACAGGGCGACTGCTCGGCCGAATCGGTCCTCTTCGCCAGCGCCTACGCGGGCTTCAACGTCTTCTACGACCACGAAACCAACAGGCGCGAGATCGAAGAGATGGACCTGGCGACGAAGCCGAAGCTGATCGCCCCGCCGGGCGGCCCTTGGTCGGGCACCTTCGACGCTCGCTGGACCCGCGAAGAACCGACGGGAGCCGGGAGCCCGTACCTGATCGAAATCGCCTCGAAGCTGACGGTCGGCACCCGGGGGGCAGGCGGCGGGTCCTCGGAAGACGGCGGAAGCGCGTCGGGCGGGGCCGGCAAAGGCATCGAATACGGACCTTGGTTCGACAAGGCAAAGCACGACGCCGAAGTCGATCTGCGCGAGCATGCGATACCGAACGCCGAGCACTACTGCCTGCCTTATGCGGGGGGCCTGGCGATGGCCGGGGCCGGCGTGCTCACCTTGGGGCTGGGATCTGCCGGCGGGATGCTCGCGATGGCCGGGACGATGACCTCTGCGGGCCTGGCGCCGTTCTGTAACGCGACGATCACGCGGCTGGTCAAGGACTACAGGACCTTCAAGGACCCGCCCCTCGCGAGCATCGGAGTCCTGGCCAAGCCCCATCCCGCCTCGACCGGCGCCGAGTTGCCGGCCTGCGGTGGCTAGGAAGCAAGCGTCGGCCACGTGTCCGGCGAACTCCGCGCCGCCTACGCGGACCTCGACCCGACCGCCGGCAAGATCGCCGCCAACGCGACCGCGATCGAAGAAACCGTCAGCCGCGAGCACGCCGCCTTCGACCGGCGGGACAAGTCGGCCGTCAAGAGGCAGGACGCCCACCTCGGCAGGTTGCTCGCCCGGCAGGCCGCCGCCGAGGGTCGGCTGGGGAAGGACGGCGATGCAGTGGCAGCCGTCCTGGCCGCGGCCCAGATCGGATTCCAGCTGCCGCAGGCGCAGACGACGAAGGTGGCGACGCACGCGGCGAAGAAGCTCGCCGGGACCGGTGTGACCCTCCGGGCACTGCGCAAGGTCGTCCCGTCGGCCTTCATGCCGGCCGAAGCGGACCTGCTGGCCGGCTTGCGCGGGCTCTGACCGGAAGACCCGCGCCCGGACAGGTCACGGGTCCCGGCGAAGGCTAACCGAGCGACGGCTTGAAGCGGCCCGTCGCTTCGGGGTGTCCTTCGGCAGTCGTCGGATCGAGCATCACTTCTCCGACCGCCAGGCCGACCTTGTTGCCGCTGGTCGTGCCGTCGTGGATCGTGGTCAGGGGGACCGCGGCATTTGGAGAGGTTGTGGAGGAGCCCTTTCTTCGTGTGCAGGTCGGTCGCCCCACTCGCGATCGGATGCCGGGAGGCCGAGCCGGCCGGGGTGGATGCGTGGATGCGAGCAGGCGGCCCGAGGACGTGGGCTCCTGAACTTGACGAGTATCCGCCGCCGCGCCCTGGGGGCAGTGCGTCGGTCATGTTTCCTTCCGGTCCGGGTCACCGTTGGGCAACGTCGGTTTGCACACATGTGGGCCGCAGTGGGCTCGACCGTCGAAAACGGTTCGAGTTCGCAGAGTTCCGCGATGGTCAGAGCGCCGAGATCAATGCCCGCGGTGCGGGGGAGTGCGCTCGCGCCGGGTCCGAGTATGGGCGCCATCGTCCTGGTGATGACGCTCATAGCTGCGGACCGCGTAGATCAGCTGGCCGAGTACCGAAGCATCGATCACGGCGAAGCCGGCTATGACCGCTGGGGAAACCATGTCACGATCCTCCGCCTCTTCACGGTGTCTCGCAAGCGTGTCGGTAAGCCCCCTGACGACCGTGCCCCGGCCGATCCGCGGGATGGTCAGAACTCTGACAAGCGGAGCCGTGGAAGCTGGCAATGGTGTCGTGTGTCGAGTTACATCCGGGGCCAGCCAGGGACGCATATGCAACCCCCGGTCAAGGACGAGACAGCCGGCCGCCGCCCGCGAGCACAGCCGGGCGGCGGCCGGTTCTTAGCCGGCCGGGGTGGACGTGATCGCGAGCTCACGACTCGAGCTTCTTTGTTCGCGGCATCGCATCGGAAGAGGCCCCGGGGGTCGGCTATGCTCGTCGACGGTGAGCCGGGAAGCCTGGTCGGCACGATGTCGTGCCCTGCCGGCTCCCGATGCCCACCGAATCCGAAATCCCAGCGCCTCCCTCCGGGATCGGCCACCTCGGCTACGGCGGCGCGGATCGGTCGCCGGACAGAATCGTGGCGGTCGTCGAGCGAGACGGGTGGGCGGTCGGATGCTGGTGCTGATCTGCGCCGCCGTGGGGCGGGACCGACGTGCCTTCCAGGTGATCCTGCGCGAACACGGCCACGAGAGCGTGGTCGCCGCCGGCGCCGAGGAGGCGATCTCGCAAAGCGCCGCCCTTCACCCCGCCGCTGCGATAGTCGACGTGGGCGGTGCCGGGCCCGACGGGATCGAGACGACGAGGTGCCTTCGCGCGGCGGAGGGCTCGCTGCCGATCCTCATCATCTGTGGCGAGGATGATGCGGAGCGAGGGATAGAGGCGCTCGAGGCGGGTGCCGACCAGATGTCGTCGAGTCCGGTCGGTCCGTCGGAGCTGATCGCGCGGCTGCAGGCGTTGCTCCGGCGCGCCGGTGAGGTGGGGCGCGACACGCCGCCCCTGTCGCTCGAGGACCTCGAGATCGACATTGCCGGGCGGGTGGTGAGGCAGGCGGGGCACGAGGTACGCCTGACTCCTATCGAGTTCGATCTCCTCCGGTTCCTCGCCGAGCGTCGCGGCAAGACGGTGTCGCATAGAACCCTCCTGGTCGAGATCTGGGGTCGTGAGCGCGGCGGCGATCCTCGACTTCTGCGCAGCCACATCTTCAACCTGCGGCGCAAGCTCGGGGAAGGTGGCGGGCATCGCTACATCCATACCGACCCGGGGGTCGGCTACAGGCTCGGGTCCTAGCGCCTCGCCGACCCAGGCCGAGGCAGTCGGCGGTCCTTTGCTCAGCGCTCCGCCTCGACCACCGCCGCCGCGATGCCGCGCGGCCTGCCCGCCCGCACCCAGAGCCGCCAGAGCACGGCGGCGATCGCCAGCGAGGCGGCCAGCGAGGCGATCGGATCGCCGCGCGAGAGGTTGATCGCCAGGGTGAAGGTCACCACGACGGCACCGAGGACGCTCATCGCCAGCACGATCCGGCGTCCCTCGCGCCGCGCGAAACGGGCCATCGCCAGCAGGCCGACGAGGAAGCTGAGGAAGACGGCGACGGCGTAGAAGAGGACCAGCTCCTGTTCCTTCGCGCCCGCGGCCACCACGACCGCGGCGGAGACCGCCAGGAAGACCCCCACCGCCACGTAGGGGGTGTGGTGGCGGTTGACCGTGCCGAGGCGGGGGTGGAGGACGCCCGCCTCCTCGCCGCCCGCCCGCACCCGCCGTGCCAGCGCCCGGAGCAGTCCCGGACCGGCCTGGAAGGAGGAGCTCGCGGCGGCGAGGAGGAGCAGGGCGGTGACGATCTGGAAGGTCGTGTAGAGCCGGTCGGCGACGCTCGCCTTGGCGACTTCGGAGATCTGCGTCTGGTCGGGTCGGGGGATGCCGATGTGGAGGTGGACGGCGAGCGCCGTCAGGCCGAGGGTCAGCGACCCGACGATCGCCAGGGTGGCCCAGATCGTGAACCGCCCGAACCGCCGCCTGCCCGCGTCGTCCAGCTGGCCGAGCTGGGCGATCGCCGAGGAGGGCGCCTCGACCCCGGTGGCGAGGGCCATCGCCACCGGGAAGGCGAGGATCACGGCGAGCAGCGGCGAGTGGCCCGCCGAGAGGTCGATCGGCGGCCGCGACGGCGTCGTGCTGAAGCCCGCGGCGAGGACGACGACGCTCACCACGACGAACAGCGTGGTCATCGCCGCGAAGATCGCGCGGCCGACGTGGCCGAACCAGGTGAGGCCGGCTACGAGGACGAGCACCGCGAGGGCCAGCGGGATCCGCATCGGCGCCAGCCCGGAGGCGAAGGCGATCAGCGCCGAGGAGGCGGCCGAGACGCTGATCGCGATCGTCAGGACGAAGTCGACGATCAGGGCGCCGATCGGGATGAAGGCCCAGGCCTCGCCGAAGGCCGATCCGGCGGCCGCCGCGGCGCCGCCGCCTTCGGGGAAGCGCCCGATCAGCTCGTGGTAGTTGGCGATGATCAGGGCGATCACGGCGACGACCAGTGCCATCGTCGGCAAGAGCAGGCCCAGGTCGCCGTCGAGCGCCCGCAGCGCGGCCTCGATCGCGTAGGCGACCGAGGAGACGGGGTCGGCCATCACCGCGAAGGCGAAGGCGAAGAGGAGGACCGGGCGCGAGAAGGCGAGGGCGCGGAGTCGGCCACCCGACGGGACCTGGTCGGGGGAAGGTTGAAGGCGGTCCGCGGGCATGGGGAGTCGGGTGCCGACCAGGCTTCCCGGCTCACCGACGATGACCCTAAAGGCTCCTGCAACCCGGCGAGGTCCGGCGCCTCGGCGGGTCGGACGGTCAAAGCTCTCAGCTCGTGGCGGACACTCCTCCGTTGCTCGACCCGACGGCGTTCGCGGCCGCGTAGGCACGCAGCACGTCGCGATGTTCGAGCCAGCCTGCGAGGCCTCCGTCCGGGGCGACCACGGGGAGTGCGGACAGGTCGCCTTCGGCGAGCCGGATCACGGCCTGTCCGAGGTCGTCCTCGGGTCGCAGCGCCGGCGGGTCCTCGGCGACTTCACCCGCCGTGGCGGCGTCGCCGTCGGCAAGCGCCCGCTCGATCGCCCTCACGTCGACGATCCCGATCACCCTTTCCTCGAGATCGAGGACCGGCAGCGCGTCGCGACCTTCGGCCGCCAGTCGCGCCGCCACCTCCGAGACGGGGGCCTCGGCACGAACCGCGCTCGGACCCGTGTGCATGGCCGTCGCCACCTTGATCCCGCCCAGCACGCCGGGCGGCGCCGCCGGGCGCTCGATGTCGATCCCACGGCGACGCAACTTCAGGGTGTAGATCGAGTCCTCGCTGAGGAGCTTCGAGAGGCCGGTCGCGACGACCACCGCCAGCATCAGCGGCAGGATGATCGAGTAGTCCCCGGTCAGCTCGAAGACGATCAGGACGGCGGTGATCGGGGCCCGACCGGCCGCCGCGAAGACCGCCGCCATCCCGACCAGCCCGTAGGCGCCCGCCCCGGCGGTCAGTCCCGGCAGGAGGTCGTGGGCGCCGGTGCCGAAGGCGCTGCCGAGCATCGCGCCGATGAAGAGCGACGGCGCGAAGACGCCGCCCGAGCCGCCGATCGCCATCGTCAGGCTGGTGGCGAGGATCTTGCCGGCGAGGAAGGCGAGCAGGAGGCCGACCACGTATTCGCCGTGGATCGCTCCTTCCAGCACCGGGTAGCCGACCCCGTACATCTCCGGCAGCACCAGCAGGACGAGGCCGAGGAGGATCCCACCGGCCGCCGGGCGCAGCCAAGCCGGCCCGTGCCAGACCCGGTCGGCGACGTCCTCCATCCCGTAGAGGACGCGGATGAAGGCGACGCCGATCACCGCCGCGATCAGCCCGAGCAGCGCGTAGAGCGGGTACTCCCAGCCGGAGACCAGGGTGAATTCGGGCAGGGTGAGGAAGGCTTCCGCGCCGAAGGCGATCCGCCCCACGGCGGTCGCCACCACCCCGGCGAGGACGACGAGGCCGAAGGAGCGCGTCTCCCAGTCGCGCAGGATCAGCTCGAGGCCGAAGAAGACGCCCGCGATCGGCGCGTTGAAGGTCGCACCGATCCCGCCCGCGGCGCCGCAGGCGACCAGCAGGCGGGTGTTCTCGGCGCCGAGTCTCGTCAGCTGGCCGAGGCCGGAGCCGATGGCCGAGCCGATCTGCACGATCGGCCCCTCGCGCCCGACCGAGCCGCCGGCGCCGATGCAGATCGCCGAGGCGAAGGACTTGACGATCGGCACCCGTCCTCGGATCCGCCCTTCGTTCTGGTGCACGGCCAGCATCACCTCCGGCACGCCGTGGCCTCGCGCCTCGGGCGCGAAGCGGTAGACCAGCGGCCCGTAGAGGAGTCCGCCGACGATCGGCACGACCAGGACCACGAAGGGGCCGAGGAAGGCGAGGTGCGGATTGGTGAAGTGGCCGAGCGCGCTCGGGTCGGTGTGGCCCGAGAAGATCCAGGTGAAGGCCTCGATCAGATAGCGGAAGCCGATCGCCCCGAGCCCGGCGCCGACGCCGACCAGGAGCGCCAGCGCGACCAGCAGCCCATCCTGGCCACCGAGGCGCTCGCGGACGGTGGCGACGAGGCCGCCTGGGAGACTTGTGCTGGTGGACGTCGAGCCGACAGGACCCATGCCCCCGAGCCTAGGAGACCCGGAACCTCGGAATGCCCCCTCGCGGCGCGCCGGACCGGGACGTTGTCAGAAAGCTGACAGCTCATGAGCACGGGCGAAGATGATCGGGTCGTCCGCGTGCTCGAGGTGGATCCAGACCTGGGCGAGCGGGTCGAGGCGGACGTCAGGTCGCGCGCCTTCGCGGCCGCGACCGCCCGCGTCGAGCGCCTCGCCGAGGGTCCCTGGGATCCCCCCAGGGAGCAGGGCTTCGGTCTGCTGGTCCTCTCCGGGTTCATCGTGCGAAGGGTGGGGAGGCAGGAGCGCTACGGCGCGGAGCTGCTCGGCCCGGGAGATCTGCTGCGCCCCTGGCAGGCGCCCGGCCGCCTCGCCAGTCAGCCGTTCGAGGCGAGCTGGCAGACGATCGCGCCGGCGGAGCTGGCGGTCCTCGACGACGCCTTCGTCCGACGCGTCGCCCCGTATCCCCAGATCGCCACGCGTCTCGTCGATCGCGTCATGGTCCGCTCCCGCCACCTTGCCCTGGAGCTCGCGATCCTGCAACAGCGCCGGGTCGAGGACCGACTGCTGATGCTCCTCTGGCTCCTCGCCGAGCGTTGGGGATACGTGACCCGTAGCGGGGTGAGGGTCGCCGCACCGCTGACCCATGCCCTGCTGGCGGAGCTGGTCGCCGCCCGGCGCCCTTCGGTCAGCACCGCCCTGACCAAGCTCGTGCGGTCCGGCCAGGTGATCCGGGTCGGGAGCGAGTGGGTGCTTGACCAACCGCCGAGCTTCGCCAGCGGGGGGCTCGCCACGGATAATCGGTGATCAGCGCGCGAGGCCCGGGGGCGGCGCCCTTTCGATGCGGCGACCGCCGAAACTGATCGCGCACCCTGGCGATGTCGAGGGTCCCCCGCCCGGCTCCGACCGGCCGCGCGGCCAGATCGCTCACTCGCCGGAGTCGAACTCGTCGACCAGGGCCAGCGCCTCGGCGCGCTCGGGGAACCCGCGGATGTCCACGACGAGGCCCTCGGCGAGCCTGAAGACCTGGAAGACGACCGGAGCGATCTCGGACCCAGGCCCGCGCTCCGGCCGGGAGACCGCCAAGCCCAGCACGACAAGGTCGCCACGGTCGATCACGTCTGCGACCTTGGCGCTGATGCCGGCGTCCTTGAGCTTGCGATACCAGGCCAGCACCTCCCCGCGCGAGTGGCACGTCTCTGGCGTCTCCTCCTCGCCGCCCCAGCGCACCGCGGGGTCGAGCAGCGAGGCGAAGAGTTCCTCGTCCTCCTGCTCGAGCGCAGTCTTCAGCTTCCCCGCGATGCCCCGGGTGGCGTCGTTCATCCGGCGGCCTCGAACGCTTCCTCACGACTGCGGAACTGGCGCATCGAGATCGCCTTCCCGTCGCGGAAGGTGATCAAGGTGGCGGGCCGCAGACCCGCCACGGGGCCCTCGGTGAAGGCCTCGCTCCAGGCCGAGACGATCGCGTCGGGGCCGGCGTCGATCAATTCGATCTCCGCCGTCCCGGCCCCTTCGGCTGCCCGTTCGCGGAGCAGCGTCAGCACCTCCGCGCGACCGTGGCAGTCCCACTCCCCCGGCTCCCACCAGGTCAGCTCGACCTCGGGATCGAGCAGATCCGCCAGCGCCTCGACGTCGCCGCGCTGCCAGGCCTCGAGAGCGGGGCGCGCGACTTCGAGCAATTCCGAACTCATCTTCTTCATCTCCTGACTTCCGACTTGCCTGTGATGAGGTGTGTCACGGCGCCGCGGCGCGGCGCCGTGACAGAGGGCGCCCAGGCGGGGCGCGGGCACCGCCGCCCAGCCACTCCGGCCTTGTTCGGGGAACGGCGGGCGCAGCACACCGCCGGCGGCACGCTCGCACGCCGCCGAGGTGAGGAGAAGATCGCGCTCTCTAACGTCAACCGGGCACGCCGTGAACGTAGCGCCCGCGCCGGGCACGGTCAACCTGACGCCGCGGCGGCCCGCCGTAGGGCCGACTCGATCCAGGCGTCGGGCGGGATCCTTGAGACGCCTCCCTCGGCCCGGTAGAGCCTGCACTCGAGGCCGAAGCACTCGCGCCCCGCGGCACCCGGATCGACGTCGGCGCCGTCGACGCGGATGGTCGGCGAGCCGAGGAAGCGCTCGCGCGCGGCCTCCCCGGCGCTCTCGATCCGCCGCAGCTCGACCTCCGCGTCGAGCCCCTCCTTCGCGATCAGGTCACGCAGTCGTGAGAGGGCTTCTTCATGGCTTGGGCAGCCTTCGAAATAGAGGAGCTCGATCCTCACGGGGTCAAGGCTAGTCCCGACCGGAACTCCGCATCGCGACGTAGTCGGCTCAGGTCGGCCGGCCCTCGTGTGGGAGGCCCGAAGCGCTCGGCGGGATCGGCGTCGGCGGAGCGGCGGCGGTCGTGCAGCGACCGCGTTCACGAAACCAGCCAGGGGTCGGCCGTCCGCCGGCCACGCATCGTCAGCCTTCGGACAACCGTCGCACCGTCATGGCCGAACCGCAGCTCGCCTAAAGGAGATCTTTAGGCTCGCGGAGTAGACCGCGCCCCGCGATGCATCTCGATCTCTCCTGGAATCTCAGTCTCGAATGGAGCACGATCACCTCGATCACGCTCCCGATCCTGATCGGGGTCGCCTACTTCTACCGCGTCGGCCATCTCCGCGAGCGGAACCGCCAGCCGGATCTATGGCGCCAGGCCAGCTTCACGGTCGGGCTGGCGGCGATCGTGCTGGTGACTGTCGGTCCGATGGACGACTTGGCCGACAACTTCGTCTTCGGCCACATGATCCAGCACACCCTGTTGCTGGAGGAGATCTCGCTGCTGCTCGCGCTCGGGCTGACCGGACCCGTGCTCGGGCCGGTGATGACCAAGCCGGGCCTCCGTCGGCTGCGAGGACTGACCCACCCGGTCGTCGCGTTCGCCGTCTGGGCCGTGGTCATGTACGGCTGGCACGCGCCGCCCGCGTACCAGCTCGCCGCCGAAAACGAGGTGGTCCACCTCTGCGAGCACGCCAGCTTCGTCGCCGCGGGGGTGTTGATGTGGCTGGCCTTGCTCGGTCCGTTCCCGAAGCCCGAGTGGTTCGGCAACGGTGCCAAGGCGATCTACGCCGGCGCCGTCCACTTCACCAGCATGGGCCTCGCCAACATCCTGATGTGGTCGGGGACGGTCCTCTACCCCTTCTACGTGGCGAGCGACGAAGCCCACGGCATCAGCCCGATCAGCGACCAGAGCCTGGCCGGCATCGTCCTGATGGTGCAGAGCGCGATGCTGATGTTCGCCATCCTCGCCTGGCTCGTTCTGCGCTGGGCGCAGCAGGACACCGAACGCCAGGAGCTGCTCGACCTGGCGATCGAACGCGGTATCGACCTCGACGAGCGGCGCGCCGGCCGGGCGGTCGCGGCGGGTCGGACCGCCGAACTGCGTAACCGCCTGCTATCCGCGGACGGGCGCACGCCGAAGGCGAGTTGAGGGTCGCCGGCGGCAACCGATCGCGGGCCGCGACCTGCGCGGCGATCCTCGTGGTTCTCCTTGGCGTTACGGTGGCCGGCTGCGGAGGGTCCTCCGACGGGACGACCCTGCCTGCGCGGGAGTCGGCCCCCGACTACGGGACGGTGATCGATCAGCCGGTGCCGGCCGCGCTCGAGGGGCTGCCGATGACCAACCAGCACGGCGAAAAGGTCAGCCTCGGCGCATTCAAGGGAAAGACCGTGATGCTGGTCCCGTTCCTGACGCTCTGCGCCGACATCTGCCCGTTCACCACCGGCATCCTGCTCCAGGTCGAAGAGGCGCTGAAGGCCGACCACGCTGACTCCAAGGTGGAGATCGTCGAGCTCTCGGTCGATCCCCACCGCGACACCGTGGCCCGTCTCGCCGCCTACGCGAAGCTCACCCACGCGGGCTGGCAGCTCGTCAGGATGAGTCCCGCCGATCTGGCGGAGTTCCAGCACTTCTTCAAGTTCACCTACGTAAGAGTCCCCGAGGACAACCCGCCCTCCGTCGACTGGATGACCGGCAAGCCTTTGACCTACGACATCGACCACTCCGACAACTACTTCGTGATCGACCCGGAAGGGAACGAGCGGATCGTCGAGGACGCGGCGCCGGACTACACCGGGAAGCTGAGTCCGAAGCTCCAGAGGTTCCTCAGCGCCGAAGGACGCAAGCATGAGAAGCACCCGCCGCAGCCCGACTGGACCACCACGGACGGCCTCGAGGCGATCGAACACGTGGCGGGCGTGAAGCTCGCCGGCTAGCCTCGTGACGGATCAGGCCCGTGTAGGAGCGGAGGGCGGCCGCCGAACGGTGGGCCGACGCGCCCACGGCGACGGCCTTCCGCGGTTCAGCCTCCGGACTTGATCGTCACCAGGAAACGCCTCCCGGCCTTGAAGAGATTCCCCTCTTCGGTGGCGATCCGGATCGTCCCCTTTTCCGTCTGCCCGGAGGTGATGAACCCTTCGCCGACCGAGGCGCAGGTGACCTTGTCGGCCGCACCGATTTCACATGGCCACCTGATCACCACCTGGAGCCCGGAGCCGAGGCCGCCGAGGGTGATCCTGCCCGAGCAGGTGAGTTCGCTGATCGCCAGACCGTTGCAGCCCGTCAGCGCGAGCTTCCCGACGGTCCGGGAGCCGGCGAGCAGGGCACTGTCAGAGAAGTTCCTGGCTCCCGGATTCGCGCCGTTCGGCTTCTTGTCCTTCAGGACTTCGGCGGTCAGGTGATAGGTCTTTCCGGCCGCCCCGAGGGCCGCGGGTACCCCGGTCGCCCCCATGACGAGCGCCGGCAGCGCCAACCAGAGCACCATGCGGCAAAGCCGAGGATCGGGCCGCCCCTCGCGGCCGGGGATCCGGATCCCGATTCGTTTCACTATTCCTCCTCTGATGCGGGCCAGATCGGCCCATCATGACGGCAGACGACCGCCCGCGGAGGATCTCGAAGGTGCGGGAGCCGGCCGGCCACGCGACGCGTGTGCTCAGGCGAGCGTCTCGTCGAGCCAGTCGAGGAAGCGCTCGGCACGCAGGACCGGCGCCTTCGGCTCGCAGTGTCCGTCGGCGCCCTCGGCGGCGGTGAACGGCATCAGCGTCGCCCGCCCGCCGAGCAGGTCCGCCAGTTCGGCCGGCTGACCGGGCCAGAACTGCTCATGCTCGGGGTCGGCGACGAGCACCGGACACTCGATCCGCCGGGCGGTCCCGGCGTCGATCTGCATCGCCGCAGCCGCCTTGCACATCTCGTAGGCCGATGCGGTCCCGTAGGGGAAGGTGCGGAACTTCATCGTGAAGCGGATCATCTTCGAGAAGCGCGCGCCGAGGCCGATCTCCTTGTCGAACTTCTCCTTCTCGCCGTTCTCGAAGAGCTTCTGCATCGACTTCGAGGTGTGGTTGAGCACCGCGCGGCTGACGTCGATGACGCCGGGGTCGGCGATCCCGGCGGCGATCCGGTGCTCGAATGCGAGCGCCCGCGGCACCCAGTAGCCGCCCTGGCTGACGCCCTGCAGGGCGATCCGCTCCGGGTCGACGTCGGGCCGGGAGAGCGCCCAGTCGACGACGGGGGTGATCACCGCCTCCCAGTCGGGGCGGAAGTAGAGGCCCTGCTCGTGCAGCGCCTGGCCCTGGCCGGGGCCGTCGAAGGTGAGGCAGTTGTAGCCGCGGGCGACGGCCGCGGCCCCGCTCATGACCCACATGTCGGTGGCGGTGCCGTCGGAGCCGTTGTTGAGGATCAGCAGCGGCGCGCGCTGATCGACCGGCCTGCCGCGGAAGAGCCAGCCCTCGAGCTTCGTGTCCTCGTAGGGGATCTCGACCCGCTCCCAGGCCGGCGAGGCGAGCGCCGCGGCGCGCTCGAAGCAGTCGCGGTGGCGACGCCAGAGGCGGTGGTAGTCCTCGGCCGTGCCGTCCTTGGTCCCGAGGACGAAGAAGGCGACGGCGAACCAGTAGTTCGAGGCGCGCAGGTGGCGGGAGAAGGCGGTGGCCCGGTGGCCGGCCGACTCGGCCGCGGCGGCCTCATCCTCGACCCGCGTGGCCGTCGCGGTCCAGGCCTCACACCAGCTGTCGAAGTCACCGTCCTTGACCCCGGCGACGGTGGCCAGCGCCTCGCCGGCGTCGGCGCCGTCGTAGGCGGCGGAGCCGAGCAGGATCTCGGTCGTGAACTCGAAGTCGTCGGACTTGAAGAAGCGGTCTCGATGGCGGTTCATCACCGCCTCTTTCGGCAGCCCGGGCGCCCGCCTTTAGCACCGACGCCCGGATGCGGTCGGGGCGCCGTCACCCGCGCCGGGGGGGGCGCCGCCGCGGGCCGGGCCTTCGGGCCACGATCCCGCGCCCCGATCCACCGCCTGCGAGAATCGCGGGCGTGAAGGCGCGATTCGCCCGTCTGCCGGACGGACGCTCCCTGGCCTACGACGAATACGGCGATCCGGGCGGGACGCCGCTGCTCAACTGCCACGGCGGGCTGACCGGCCGTCGGGACATCGAGGGCTGCGATCGGGCGGCGCGGGAGGCCGGGGTGCGGGTGATCTCGCCGGATCGGCCGGGGATCGGCCGCTCCGACCGCAGGCCCGGACGCAGGCTCCTGGACTGGCCGGAGGACGTGGTCTCGTTGCTCGATTCGCTGGGGGTGAACCGATTCGGCGTCCTGGGCTGGTCGGCCGGCGGCGCCTACGCCGCGGCCTGCGCATCCGCCCTCCAAGGGCGCGTGTCGGCGGTGGCGCTCGTCGCCAGCGTGATCCCGGCCGACTGGCCCGGGATGACGGGTGAGATCAACCGCATGGACCGCTTCCTCATGAGACGCTCGACCGGCGCGCCGAGGATGAACCGCGCGATTCTGAAGACGATGGGCGCGACGGCCCGACGGATGCCGAGGCCTTTCCGGCGGCTCTCGCTGGTCTCACTCGACGAGCCGTCGCGCCGCGCGCTGCGCGACGGTCCCGCGAGCTCGTTCTCGGGTCCGATCGCCGAAGGACTGCGCGATCCCCGCGGCGTCCTGGACGACTACCGGGTGCTCGCCTCCCCCTGGGGCTTCGATCCAGCCGGGATCGGTCAGCCGGTCCACATCTGGCAGGGGGAGAGCGATGGGATGCTGCCCGCAGTCTGGGCCGAGAGGCTGGCCGCCCGTATCCCGGACTCCGAACTTCGCATGTGCCGCGACGAGGGCCATTTTCTGGCTCTCACGCACTATCCGGAGATCTTCGCGACCCTCCGCTCCCGTGCAGCGGATCGGGACGGAGCCGGCGATCCGGGAAACTCCCTGCGGGGGGCGATCCGGGCATCTCGAGGACCAACCAATGACCGCAGCGAACCGGATCTGCAGGAGCGCTCGTCCCGGGGCATCGGTCGCCGGCCCCGGTCAGGGCCTGATGCCGCGGCTGGCGTCGCCTCCATGCGGGCGCCGGACATGACGATCCTCCACGAAGGCTGCGAGGATGGACGGATCGTCGCCTCGGCCCCTGCCGTCGTGGCTGTCCCCACTCAGGGTCGGGATCGCGCCCGAGGCCCAGTCTCAGCACCCAGATGAATTCGACACTGCCCGCGACCGGCTTTTCCGCGACGCCGCGGTAGGGCCCGGGCGCGCGATTAAGGATCTCGTTCCGATCTGTCGATCCCGAGCATCACATGATCTGGCTGGCCGACAACGATCGGATGCGTGTCGACACGACGATGGCGATAGATTCCTTCGAGCAGGCACCCGTCGCGATGGAGGTACTGGACCTGACCGGCCGCTTCCTCTGCGTCAACGCGGCGATGAGCGAGCTGACCGGCTACGGCCGCGATGAGCTCGTCGGCTCGCCGACCGCCCGCCTGACGCACCCCGACCACGCGCTTCGCGACGAGGAACTGCGCGGCTCCCTCCTCGCGGGAGACGGTGATCGCTACGCGACCGAGAAGAGGGTCATCCATGCCGCCGGACACCCGCTCGAGGTCTCCGTCCACGTCTCACTCGTGCGCGCCGCCGATGGCGCCCCGCGGTACTTCGTCGGCCAGATCCTCGACATCCGCCCACACAAGCAACTGGAGCGAGACCTTCAGCATCTCGCCGACCACGATCCTCTGACGGGCCTTCTGAACCGGCGCCGCTTCGAGGCCGAAGTCGACCGCCATGTCGCCCACATCGCCCGCTACGGCAGGCAGGGGGCGGCCCTGGTCCTCGACATCGACCGGTTCAAGCAGGTGAACGACGCCCTCGGACATGGGCGCGGCGACGAGCTGATCATCGACATCGCCCGGATCCTGCAGGAGCAACTGCGGAGATCCGACCAGATCGCCCGCCTCGGCGGCGACGAGTTCGCCGTCCTTCTGCCAAGTGCCGACCGGGGGCAGGCCGCCCGGGTCGCGCGGAAGCTCCTCGACGCGGTCCGCGAGGGCGCCGCGATCCTGCCAGGGCGCGCGGGCGGGCGGGTGACGATCAGCGTCGGCGTGATGATGTTCGACGAGTGCGAGGAGCTGACCGCCGCCGACGTGATCGTCGACGCCGACCTCGCGATGTATGAGGCCAAGGAAGCGGGCCGTGACACCTTCGCCTTCTTCGAGCCCGACGGCCGCCATGACCCCCGGATCCGCTCTCGCGCGAGCTGGTACGAGCGCATCGAGGCCGCGATCGAGCGCGATGGCTTCAGGCTGCAGGCCCAGCCGATCGTCGACCTCCGCAGCGGCGAGATCGAGCAGCATGAGCTGCTGATCCGGATGCTCGACCACGACGGCGACCTGATCCCGCCCTCGACCTTCCTCTCCGTCGCCGAGCGCTACGGCCAGATCGCCGGGATCGACAAATGGGTCGCCCATAAGGCGATCGAGCTGCTCGCCGAGATGGAGTCCGCCGGCCTCGCCCGGCCCTTGGCGATCAACCTCTCGCGCCACGCGCTCGGCGATCGCGAGCTGGTGGGAGAGCTGGAAGTCGCGATCACGGACGCCGGAATCGACCCGCAGAATCTGGTGGTCGAGATCGGCGAGGCGGCCGCGGTGGCCGACATCGGCAGGGCCCGGGCGCTGGGAACGCGCCTTCGTGAACTAGGGTGCCGCTTCGCGTTGGACGACTTCGGCGCCGGCGTCGGCTCCATCTATCACCTCAAGCACCTGCCGCTCGACTACATCAAGATCGACGGCGAGTTCGTCAGGGACTGCATGGGCGATCGGCGGGACCGCCTCGCGATCGGCGCCGTGGTCGAGTTGGCGCGTGGGCTCCGCGTCGCGACCATCGCGGAGGCCGTGACCGACGCCGGGGCCGCCGACGTCCTGCGGGATCTCGGCGTCGACTTCGGGCAGGGCCGGCATTTCGGCTGGCCGGTCGATCTCCGCCCGGCTTTCGAGGCCGACCGGCGCCCTGCGCTGCGGCCGCCGCATCGCTGACACGCCGTCCGATGTGTAGCGCAGCGAACCCTCGGCGACGCCGGGCGGCGGGGGCCACCCGTACGATCCGGCCCGCGAATGATCCGGGTTGACACGACCTCCTTCTTCCTGATGGTCCTCAGCGCCGCGATGGCGGCGGCCCTCGTCACCGCCCTGCCGGCCCGGCTCGCACCCCCGGTCGTCGTCCTCGAGCTGGTCGCGGGGATCGCGATCGGTCCGCATGGCTTCGGTTGGGCCGGGACCGACGAATTCATCGAGTTCTTCTCGAATCTCGGCCTCGGCATGCTCTTCTTCTTCGCCGGCTACGAGATCGACTTCGACCGCATCCGGGGCCTGCCGCTGCGCCTCGGTGCGCGGGGCTGGGCCTTCTCGATCCTGATCGCCTACGCGATCGGAGGCGTCCTGGCGCTGCTCGGCGTCGTCGACTCGCTCGTCTACGTCGGCTCGGCGATGGCGACGACCGCGATCGGCACGCTGATCCCGATCCTCCGCGACGGTGGCGAACTCGATACCCGCTTCGGCACCTACCTCCTCGGCGCCGGCGCCGCCGGCGAGTTCGGGCCGATCCTCCTCGTGACGCTCTTCCTCTCCACCGACCATCCGGTGCAGGAGGCGGGGATCCTGATCGCCTTCGTCCTCCTGGCGGTGGCGATCGCGCTGCTCTCGGCGCGCGCCGTGATCCGTGGCTGGGAGGCGCTCGAGCGGACGCTGGAGTCGAGCAACCAGCTGGCGATCCGGATCGCGGTCGTCCTCGTCTTCGGTCTCGTCGGCCTGGCCGGCCACCTCGGCCTCGACATCCTCCTCGGCGGCTTCGTCGCCGGGATGATCACGCGTGTGTCCCTGCAGGGACGCGAGGTCGCCGTCCTCGACTCGAAGCTCTCGGCGGTCGGCTTCGGCTTCCTGATCCCGTTCTTCTTCATCTACAGCGGCATGACCTTCGACCTCGGCGCGCTCGGTTCGGCGGCGGCGATCGCGAAGCTCCTGATGTTCTTCGCCCTCTTCCTGGTCGTCCGCGGGACGCCGGCGCTGCTGCTCTACCGCGAGGTCCTCGACACCGGGCAACGACGGGTCCTGGCGCTCTACTCGGCCACCGAGTTGCCGCTGGTGGTGGCGATCACCACCCTCGCCGTCGAAGCGGGGAAGATGGACGCGACGACGTCGGTGAGCCTGGTCGGCGCGGCGATGCTCTCGACCCTCGTCTTCCCCTTCGCGGCGCTGGCCCTGAAGCGGCGCCCCGCCGCGATCTCCTAGAGGTCGGGCAGCAGGAGGACGGCGGAGTCCGATCGGGGCTCGACCGCCCCGGCGAAGAGCTGCCAGGAGGTCGCGGGCATGATCCGCAGGAGTCCCAGGCGCGGGGCCTGAAGCCCCTCCGGGACGAGGTCGTTGGTCTCCACCCGGGCGCCCGCGATCCGCCGGCCGAGGTCGATCGCGAGGCCGTCGGCGTCGAAGGCGCCCCCGCCCGGCCGGTCGACCGGCTCGCGGACCACCTCCACCTCGCGTATCTTCGCCTCGAAGCCGAGCAACACCGCGACCGGCACCGCCAGCCCGGCGGCGATCGCTTCGGCGTCGCTGCCGAGCGGCGAGGTCTCATCGGCGGTCGACGCGCCGAGGATGACCAGCGAGGCGCGGTTCGCGGTGGCGATGTCGACGACGGCGTGGGGCAGGGCGTGGTGGACGAGAAGCCGCGGCTCGGCGTCGATCCCCACCGCGTATCCCGCCGCCTGCAGCTCCGCGAGGCGCGGCTCGAGCGCCTCCACCCGGCCCGGGGGGGCGGCCAGCATGCCGCGCACGACGCCGCCGTCGGCAGCCGCGATCCGCGCCGCCAGCGAGAGCGCGAGCGGGGCCTGCCCCGGGTCGGCGAGGACCACGAGGATGCGCGCGCCGACCCGCCGGCCGACCTCCAGCGGCGAGGGCACGGCCGGTACCGCGCGGTCGACCAGCAGGGTGCCGACCACGATCGAGACGAGGATCAGGACAAGCGCGGCGTTGACCACCGACTGGTCGAAGAGACCGATGTTGAAGCCGACGATCGTCGCCGCCAGGGTCGCCGCGGCCTGCGGTACGGTCAAGCCGAGCATCAGGGTCGCCTGTGGCCCGCTGTAGCCGAGGGCGAGCCGGGCGATCCCCGAGGCGGCCGCCTTGCCGGCGAGACTGGCGGCGACGAAGAGCCCCGCGAGCTTCAGCGTCTCGCCTTCGATCATCACCTTCGGGTCGAGCAGCAGGCCGACCGAGACGAGGAAGATCGGCACGAACACCGCCGAGCCGAAGAAGTCGATCCGGTCCATCAGCGGGCCCTCGTTGGGGACCAGCCGGTTGAGGGCGAGGCCGGCGAAGAAGGCGCCGACGATCGGCTCGATGCCGAAGATGTCCGCGACCGTACCGGCGGCGAGAAAGGAGGCGACGGCGAGTAGGTAGCGGACCACGCGGTCGGTGCCGAGGTACCGGAACGCAAGGCGGGCAAACCGTGGCAGGAGCAGCAGGGTGAAGAGCACGAGGACGAGGAGGCCGAGCACGATCTGCGCCGCGATCGAGCCGGGCGAGCCACCCGCGACCTGGGTGCCGGAGACGGCGGCGAGGACGACCAGGGCCGCGGTATCGGTGAGGACGGTGGCGCCGACCGCGGTGGCGACACCGCGGTCGGCCGAGAGCCCGGCCGCGCGGGCGGTCGGGTAGAGCAGCAGGGTGTGGGAGGAGAGCAGCGCGCCCAGGAGCAGCGCCGCCGGCAGGATCCAGCCGAGCGCCAGGCCGATCACGGTCCCGAACAGCATCGGCAGGACGAACGTGAGTACGCCGTAGGTGAGTACCGCGCGACGGTGGACACGGACGAGCGACAGGTCGAGCTCGACCCCGGCGACGAACATCAGGTAGAGGAGGCCGAGCTGGCCGAGATCCGGCACCGTCGTGTTGCCTGCGCCGATCAGGTTGAGCCCGTAGGGGCCGATCACGAAGCCGCCGATCAGCAGCCCGATGATCCCCGGGACCCGCGCCCGCGTCATCAGCGGCGGGCCGACTATCACCACCAGGAAGAGGATCAGGAACTCCCAGGCCGGACCGCTGGGCGATTTGAGCGAGATCCCGGCGAGGGCCGGTGTGAGGGTGGCGGGCATCAGTGCAGGGTGGTGTGGAGGAGGGGGATCTCCGATTCGGCGTTGGCCGCTTCGGGGCCGACCCATTCTTCGAGCAGATCTTCGATCGTGCCGTCGGCGGTGAGCGCGCGGATCGCCGAGTCGACCGCCTGGCGGTTCGGCGAGCCTTTCGGCAGCGCCATGGCGAGCGCCTCCTTGTCGGGGAGCTGGGCGACCGCTTCGAGCTTGCCTTCGGACCGTTCGGCGACCGCGACGGCGAGGGGGAGGTCGAGCAGGGTGGCTTCGATCTTCCCGGTTTCGAGCGCCGCCACCACCTCCTGCTGGCCGTCGTAGAGGATCGGTTCAGCTTCGGGCACGACTTGGTCTTCGATCGTTTCGACGAAGGTGGTCGCCTGGATCGCCCCCCAGCGCAGTTCCTGGGCGGTCTTCAGGTCTGGCACATCGGTGCCCTCGCGGACCACCACCGTCGGTGCCGATCTGAGGTACGGGGTCGAGAACTCGAGTACTTCTTCGCGTTCGGCGGTCGGCGTGATCAGGTCGATGGCGAGGTCGGCTCCGCCGAGGTGGCCGTGCACGATGCGGTGGAAGTGGACGATCTTGATCTCGACCCGGTCGAGGCCGAAGCGCTGCGCCATCTGCCGCGCGAGCTCGTACTCGAAGCCCCCGGTCGGATGGGATGGGGTCCCTTCCCAGAAGCCGGGGCTGGGGACCGCCGAGGTGGCGACGGTGAGGACGCCCGGGTGCCCCGGCGTGAATTCGCCCGCCGAGGCGGAGATCGAGCCGCAGCCGGTCAACGTCGCCCCGACCAGGGCCAGTGAGAGGAGCGCGGCGCCCGCGCGCTTCAGCTTCGCTTCTCCCCGCGGTTCACGGGACGGAGCGTATTCGCTACTCCCCGGTTGTGGAGTCGGGCGCCGTTGTCGGGTGAACCGCGAGCTAGGCGGCAGTCGGAAGATTTCACGTCGGCGACGCCGGGATCGCGCCCCTGTCCCCCCGAAAAGGCGGGGTCAGGGAGGTCGTGCCTGTCAGAACTCTGACAGCGGGGTCCTGCCGGTCGGCCTCCACCCTCCGCCCGCCTAAGCTGGATTCAGGTGCTCTTCCACATCCAGTACAAGGGCCCGGCCGGGTGGCAATCGATCGGATCCGGCGAGGGCGAGGAGGAGGGCGCCGGCGGTCTCCGACGCGCGGTCGATGACCTCGCCTCTCTGGCCGGAGGCCTCGAGCCCGGCATGTACCGTGCCATCCCCGCGAAGGGCGGCACCACCCGCTGGCTGACGTTCACGATCGGCGCCGACGGCTCGTTCCTCGAAGACGAGGGGCTCGCCGAGCCGGGAGATCGGGAGTGAGCGCGCCCGCCGGGATCAAGGACCGTCTGACGCGCGCGGCCGCCGGGCTGTTGCGGATCCGTTGGTTCGTGCGGGCGCCGATCTGGCTGTACCGGGCACGGCTCGGCGCGCTCTTCGGCGGCCGCCTGCTGATGCTCGAGCACGTCGGTCGGAGAAGCGGACGCCGGCGCTTCGTCGTGCTCGAGGTCGTCGACAACCCCGAGGCGGGCACCTACATCGTGGTCTCCGGCTTCGGCCGTCGGGCCCAGTGGTACCGGAACGTCGAGGCGGAACCACACGTGCGTGTCTACATCGGAAGTCGACGCCCGGCGGCCGCCGAGGCGCGACCGTTGGAAGGGGAGGATGCGGTGTCGGCCCTGCGCCGCTACGCCGCCGCCCACCCCCGGGCCTGGTCCTCGCTGCGACCCGTCCTCGAGGAGACCCTGGGTGCCCGAATCGACGCCGACGGCACCGAGCTGCCGATGGTGGAGTTGCGGTGTGGATCCTGAGATTTGGGAGACACCGGGAGGAGCGGTCGGCGGCGGGACGGACCTACGGCGGCGAGCCGGGGGGCGCCTCGCCCTCCTGCAAAGGGCCGGGTCGGCCGAGCGCGACCGAGGTACTAACGCCGAGACTGGAAATGAAAGTAGGGGCGACGGGCATGTTTTGGAAGGCGTCCGTTTTGCAGACATCGAGCGGGCGCCGCTCGACTCTCCCTTGGCTCTGGCGGGGATGCACGAACTGGCTGTCGAGCTGTCGTTCGGCAACTACAGCGACCTCTGGCAGCGCATCCCGAAAGCCGATCCCCAGGAACAGCCCGCACTCTTTGCCGAGCGGGTTCTCTCCCGTGTGTTTCTTGAGCGCGGCGAACGTGGACCGAGCGCAAGCCGCAACCTGGTCGGCACCTACATGAAAGAACTCAAAGAACTCCGCGAACTCGGGGTGGAATACCGCTCACAGTGGAGGCAGGCGGCGACCGTGATGATAGATCTGCAGCCCGGTCCGGCTCAGATGCGGACGCTGGGCTGGTATCTCGGCACCTTCCCCGGCGAGGAGGCGCTGAGTGCGGTAGTGCGGTGGGCCGAGCGCTCCGACCGCAAGCGCGTGTCCGAAGCCCTCGTCCGGATGATCTATCCGCAGTTTGACGCAACCGAGTGGGCCAGGGCCCTCAGTAGCGTCCCCTACGCCGAGGCGCCGGTACTGCGAAAACTCTCCAAAAGATTGCTCGAACGTGGCACCAGGCTGCGCGAACGAGAAAAGATGGCGCGGGTGGCGCGAACGCTGCAGTTACGGACCCAGAATGGAACCGACCATCTGGCGGGTCTGATCACCAAGCTGTTCAGTGGGAAAAGACCGAAGGAAGACCTCCGGGTGGCACTCGTCCTCTGCGAAGGGCTCGGTCCCGAACATGAGCACCAGGCGAAACTGCGGCGAGCCCTGACCGCCTACTCCAGACGTCACTCCTACAAATTCACGCCTGCCGAGGTTCCGGCGATCGCCGCAGCTGGGGTCCAGATCTCCGACAGCTACCTGAGCCCAAAGGCTACGAAGCACGCGAAGAAACTTGTCGCCGAGGGCATCGCGAAGGTTCGCGAGCTCGGGAAGATCGTCGGCCTCGGCTCCTGATGGTCCGCTCCGGCCATCGGCCACCTGTGGAGGTTCGTGCCAGTTTAGGGGCGTGCTGGTTCGATGCTTGGCCTGCGAATGGGGCCGATTCTCCCCGTAACGTTAGACCGTCCGCCATCGAGCATGCCATGGCGCCAAAATGGCGCTATCCTGAATTCGTGCCCAGCGTCCAGATCAAGAACGTTCCCCCCGGCGTACACCGCGTCCTTCGCGAACGAGCCGCCGCCGGCCAGTCCCTGCAGGAGTACCTGCTCGCACAGCTCACCCGGCAGGCTGAAGAGGAGGCTCTCGATGACGTCCTTGACCGCGCGGGCGGTCGGGCCGGCGGGTCGGTCGGACTTGCGTTCTCGGTGGAGACGCTGAGGGCGGACCGCAAGCGCGCGGCGTGATCGTCGTCGACGCCTCGGTCCTGGCGACGGCGCTGGCCGACGATGGGGCCGACGGCGACCTCGCCCGGGATCGACTGCGCGGCGAGAGGCTCGTCGCGCCCGAGCTCGTCGACCTCGAGGTGCTCTCCACCCTTCGCCGCGCCGCCCGTGGAGGTCGACTGGAGGGACGGCGGGCCGGTCAGGCCCTGGAAGATCTGACGGCGCTCCCGCTGAGGCGCGTATCGCACCTGCCGCTCGTCAATCGAGTCTGGGGGCTCCGCGACAACCTCACCGCCTACGACGCGTCCTATGTCGCCCTCGCGGACCGCTGTTGACCGCGGATGGTGGAATCGGGAAGGCAAGCGGTGTCCGCTGCGTGGTGGAGGTTCTCTCCTAGCCGGACCTCGATGTGGGCGTAGGATCGAGGAGTGGAGGATCCGGTCGAGATCAATCGGCGGATCGGGCGCCTCGTCAGGCGGGTCCGACGACGAGACGACTACGGGAAGCTGCTGGCTCGCGGCGACGTGGTCCGCTCGGTCGCGGACGTCGAGGACCCGGACGGGTGGCGTGCCGAGATCAAGCGGCAGGCGAGGTCCGATCGGATCAAGGTCCGCACCGGCCAGACCGGAGCGCGCCTCTGGGCGTTCGTCCACGGTCCGATCCAGGAGGCCCAACAGGCCGAAAACGACCGTTACTTCCGTCTCCTGGACGAGATCAAGACCCGGGCCGACCGGCATGGCCACTCCGTGAAGGTCGCTCTCCACGATGGGGAGGAGGTGGTCGTCAAATGCGAAGGCTGCGCGGCACTCGGCTACGGCGACGCCGCCGCCGGGCCGTTGATCGGCGGTGCCGCCATCGAGGAGGACTGTCCCGACCCGGCGCCACCCGACGCGACCGGCGCCGGGTGGCCAGCTTCGTAGGCCTCGATCAGTCCTCCGGATCGCGAGTCCAGGGACCGCGCCCGATCTCGATCGCGTCGTCGAGGAAGTCGGCGCTGCCGACCCCATCGTCAAGGAGATGGATGTAGGTACGCAGGGTGAAGGCCGGGTCGGCATGGCCGAGCCAGGTCTGGATCTGTTTGATGTTCTTGCCGTTCGCGAACAGCAGCGAGGCGCAGGTGTGGCGGAATGCGTGGAAGCTCACCCACGGCATCCCCACCAGGTCCCGGGCCGGGTTGAGGACTTTTTCGGCGACCTTGCCGCGGATCAGCTCCGTCCCGACGTCGGAGGTGAACACCGGCTCGTCGGGCCCGGAGTAGTTCGCCTCCTTGTGCGCGATCAGCCTCTCCGTCATTCGTGGCGCCAGCGGGATGTCACGGCGACCGGCGCCGCTTTTCAGCTTCCTTCTTTCGCCTCGGTAGAACTGCTCGCGGACCTTCACCTTCGGCGACCCCTCCAACTCGAGGTGGGCCCAGGTGAGGCCGATCATCTCGGAGATCCGCAGCCCGGTGTGGACCAGGAACTCGAAGAAGAGATGCCGGTTCTCGGGGATCGCGGAGAGCAGGGTCGCGAGCTCGGCCTTGGTCAGGGCCTTCGGCCGCTCCTTCTCGGGACGGTTGTCGACCAGCGGCGGTGGGATGCGCACGCCACGGATCGGGTTCGAGGCGATCAGGCCGTCCTCGAGCGCGGTGGCGAAGAGGGTCGATAGCGACGCCCTCGTTTTTCTGATCATCGACGTGCTGAGGCCTTCGTTGCGCATCGCCGTGAGGAGCTCGCGGATGTCCCGGGTCTCGATGTCGCCGAGCTTCCAGGTCTTCCACCGTGGCAACGCGTGGTTTGCGATCGTCCGCCGGTACTCGGGCCGGGTGGTCTCCGAGAAGCCGCGCTGGGTGCGACCGGCATAGGTCTCGATCCAACTGGCGAAGTACTCGCCGAAGCGTGCACGCTCGACAGGTTTGCTGTCGACCGAGTCGCGGATCGACTTCTTCTCCCGTGCCTCGTTGAAGGTCTTGCAGCGTTCCTTGTGTTGGCGACCGCGGTGTCGCCAGACGATGACGTAGGGGCAGTCGCAGCGCCCCTTTCGATCGCAGGCCTTCTTGTGGGCTCGGTAGATCCCCGGGACCGAGGTCTTGCTGAGTTCCGACATGGGTTGCTCCTTTCGCGCCGGGTCTTTCCCGGCTGGCCGTCCGTCGGCTCTTGCACGGACGGCTCGATCAGGGCGCCACCCCTCAGGGCAACAGCATCCCGCCACAGGGCAACAAGAAGGCAACAGGACGTCATCTGTCAGCCGCAGACAGCCGCAAACGATCGTTGCCCTGTCGACCACCGATTGCTGCCTTTTGCCGATCGGACCGCGAAATCGCCGAACAGCCGCAAAGGGCCGTAACGCATCCTGGCTTTTCTCAGTCCGGAAACCGGGGTTCGAATCCCCGTAGCGGTACTCCAGATCTAGAGCGAAATGGTCGCCCGCGAGGCGGTCTTTTTCGTTCTCGGGTCAAGGCCTGGGTCAAGGCGATGCAGATCGGATACTTGGTGGTCCATCGAAAGACCGACCGAACCTCATCTGCGCAGGCGGTGGACTGGAGCGTCGCGACCAGGAAGCTGACGGCTCGATCCCGGCGTCGGGCTTCACGAAGCGGCTCACAGCGCCTACCGGGCCACTCGATCGCGCCGACCTCTGGGCGGCAGCGATCAGGACAACAAAAGGGCGCAGAGATACGGGGGAGCCTTGGAGCGACGCCGACTCCTGAAGATGGGCTAAGCGCTTAGAGCCGGGGTCAGCTCGCGAGCGGAAACGTCGCTCGGGACCGGCAAAGTGATGCGCAGTCCGCCGCTCTGATCGAGCAGATGCTTGGGACGAACCAGCGTGATCCCAACGAGATTGCCCTTTGCGTCGAATCGGAGCGCGTGACCCTCGGGCGTCTCGTCGAAGTTGACTGCGGTCGAGGGATCGCCGACGTGGAGATAGAGCACATCCGCATCGGCGTCGTACTCGACGCGATCAAAGGTAATGCCGGCAATCGTCACGCTCATGGCTTCCTTCGTTGTCCGAATGCAGTGATGATACGCCCGCTACCACGCCGATCGAAGACTACGACGAGCTTGAGCCAGCGACTCGGTCCGGCTCCCTCCAGGTAGAACCACGCTTCGTCGGACATTCGCCCCGCCACGACCTCGGTCGGCGATTCCACGGCGCGCAGGACCTCCTCTCTCAGGTGGCCCAGCTCTGGGTGCCCGTCGACAACGTGCTCCCAGCGCTCCACGTCCAGCAAGACGTTCCTGCCCTGCGGATCCCGAATGTGGCGCGCGTTACTCATCTACGTCGCTCGGCTTCTAGTCGAGTTCCACACGAGCGGGGCGGAGACATCGAGGATGAGCATGCCGTCAGCGCTTGTCCCACAAGCGCTGGGCTTCTTCCCCCGACTCCCGCTCCTCGCCCTCTGCTTCGGCGCGTCGGTCCGCGATCAATTCATCCGAGAGGCTTCTGTCGCGTGTGAGGTGGGCGAACATTCCACGGGTCCGTTCTATTGCTTTTCGGCGTCGCTCTACCTCGGATCGGACGGATCTGCGACCGGGGGCCAACTTGTGACGCTACTTCCGACTCCTACGCCGTTCGATATAGGTTCACAGCCGCTGTTCCACACCTCCTGATGCGCTACGGGGGAGGACCGCCATGACACTGACCCTAGATCGTGGACGAGCGCGATCAGTCCGGTGGCGATCGCGTCGCCGAGAGGGATGTCGCGCCGGGCGGCGCCGCTCTTCAACTTACGGCGCTTGCCTTGGTAGAACTGTTCACGGACCTCGACCCTCGGGATCTCGCCGGGCGGAACATCAAGCAGGTTCAAGAGTGGCTCGGCCACGCCGACCCCGGCTTCACCTTGCGGACGTATCAACGGGGATTACGGGGAGCTGGCACGCCGAGCTGTTTGCAGATCGCCCGCGCCAGGCCTGGACCGACCTCTTTGTGGCGAGGCAGGGCGGACACCTCGTTCATCGGCCCGCGCCACTTCGCGTGTTCGTCCCGCCGACAGCGCGGCAGCCGTGAGCGGTCAGGTGGCGTTCGAGGTCGCGACGTTTCACGCCGCGGCGGTGAAGTGCAGATGCTCCCGGTCGGCGTCGGGCATCTTGCCTGCCAGCTCCTCGTCGGGAGTCAGCACCGTCTGCAGAGCATCAAGGACATTCTCGCGAGCCTCCTCGCGCGTCCGGCCTTGGCTCATCGCCCCGGGCACCTCAAGCACTCGGGCGACGATCCAGCCCTGCTCGTCGGGTGCGTCGAAGGAGATCGTGAAGTCGATGGAAGCAGCCATTGGGGAAACGGTAGCGCGCCCTCGCCTCGATGCGGCCTGTTTCGGGGCACCCGCGCCTCCAAAGGCAGCGTTCGGAGGGTGGTCTCATCTCGCCGCGCCGTCGCATGCTGTGGTTGGTGCGCCGGCTCACCGACGATCCTGTGGCGGCGGCGCGCTTCGAAGCGCTGGTTCGCGAGGCTGAGTCGATCTTCGAGGCCCTCGCGCCCGATCCGCGTCTCGCCGATCAACTCGACCGCTACGGGGCGGTGGTCGAACTCTGGGCGGTCTGGATGCGCGGCACTCGTCGCGATCGCCGCGGCCAGGACGAGCTGCGCCACAAGACCCGCCGAATGGTGCAGGAGTCGATCGGGTTGAGGCGGATCCGTGACGAGCTCCCCGCTGCCACCCTCGACGTGAGCTTCCTATCGGCCCTGAAGAAGGGTCCCGAAGATCTGACGACGGAGGAGAGGGTGACGGAAATCGAGGCGGCGGTGGAGCACGAGATCACGGTGCGGGGCGAAGACGATCCCCTCGCCAAGACGCTGGCCGAGCGCCTCCAGCTTCTGCGCGCGAAGCATGAACGGGAAGCGCAGGTGACCATCGAGCTGCTGGCCGAGTGGGAAGGCATCGTTCGGCGGCACGTCGAGGAGCAGTCGCAGGCGGACCAGCTCGGGCTGGCTGCGGCGGGGGCTGTCGCCTTGGCGGTTCTTCGACGCGCCGACCTCGATGTCGTCGACCAGGTCCTGGTCGACGCGGCGAGGGAGCTGGCCGCCGATTACGAGTCCATCGCGGGCTTCGACGGCTGGAGCCACCGCAGCGACGTGGTCAAAGGGCTCCGCAAGGCGGTGATCAGACGCCTCGCCGGCCGCCCGGAGACCCGCCCGCTGACCCTCGAGCCCGAGGTGATCGACGAGTTGTTGGCGGGTCTTCTGACCCTCGACCGGAGTTGACGCCCTGGCCGCAATCGATGTACCGGGGTCGATGGTATTAGATGTTCTTGATTAGTAAGTAGCATTCGTGTAGCGTGCCCAGATCCGCCGAGGAAAAGGGCCTCGGTGCGACTCTTTGGGAGGAGAGCCTCATGAAGTTGATTCGTATCGCCGCGGTGATGGCCGTGGTCGCATTGTGCCTTGCCTTTGCCGCGCAGGCGATGGCGACGAAGTACGTGGCGCTGGGGGATTCGTACTCGTCGGGGACGGGGACGCGGACCTTCTACGAACCGACCTGTCAGCGGTCGGTTTACGCCTATCCGTACCTGCTGCACGAAGCGCATCCGAGCTGGACCTTCGTCGACGCGGCATGCGCCGGCGCGACGACCTCGACGCTGCTGAGCGAACAGGTGTCGAGCGTCACCTCGGAAACCAACTGGGTGACCTACACGATTGGCGGCAACGACGCGGGCTTCTCGCACGTGATCACCGAATGTGCACTGCCCTCGTGGGCGTCGGACTGCAACGGCGCGATCAACGAAGCGCAGACGATCATCAAAAACACGCTGCCGGGCCGACTCGACTCGGTGAACAACGCGATCAAGTCACGGGCGCCGAACGCGAAAGTGGTCGTGCTCGACTATCCGAAGCTGTTCAACGGCGAAAACTGCAACCTGTTCACCTTCTTCACCTCGGCGGAGGAGGCGCGGCTGAACGAAACCGCCGAACTGCTGAAGAGCGTGATCAGCGCGGCGGCGACCCGAGCGGGGTCGAACTTCGTCTTCCGCGACGTGATCCCGGCGTTCATCGGGCACGCGGTCTGTGACGGTGGCAGCGGCTCCTCGACGGAGTGGATCAACGGCCTCTCCAACCCGACGAGCGAAAGCTACCACCCGAAGGTCACCGGTCATGCGGACGGTTACTACCCCGTCGTGCACGGCGTGACCGGCTAAGGACCTAATGGGAGGTGTCGTACTTACCCTTGGCGTCGACTGACACGCCGATGCAGTGACCGGTCTTTTCGACGGTACGGCGTAGCAGCTGGCGCATGGTGACGTCGGTCCCTTCGGGGCCGAACGTCGCCTTGGGATGGATTGCGGTGATGCCCGCGAGGTTGGTGAAGGCTTTGACGCCGGCCTCGCGGGCCTCCTTCGTCCCCCGCTTGCAGGCGTGGGCCATCGCTTCGACGTCCTTGACGATGTGGATCGCGGCCGGGGTGCCGGCGAGCGATTCGAGCGTTTCGCCGCTGCCCCCGCAGCCGGCGAGGAGGAGGGCGACGGCGAGGATCGCGACGAGGGGGAGGAAGGCGCGCACGGCGTCAGCCTACGGGCGTTGACTTAAGCACGGCGCAAGGCAGCTCACCGGCCGGCGAGGAACTCGATCCGATTGCCCCACGGGTCGGCCGAGTAGAAGCGGCGCGCGCCGGGAAGGGCGTCGTCCCAGGTGACCGGGGCCCCCGCGGCGGCCAGGCGCTCCGCCAGGCCATCGAGCTCCGCCGCCCCCATGCGCAGCGCCACGTGAGCCTTCCGCGTCGGCTCGAACTCCACCTCGACGCCGACGTGGAGCTGTCGGTCCCCGAGCGCGAACCAGGCGCCGCCGCGCGCCCGCAGCGGCGCCGGCTTCTCGATCTCCGCCAGTCCCACGAGCTCGCCGAAGAAGTGGCGGGCCGCCGCCTCGCAGCCCGGCGGGGCGGCGATCTGGACGTGGTCTAGCTCGATCCCGGCCACCGCGCGAACGCTACTTCGCCGCGGCCGACCGGGATCGGCGCGGGCGGAAAGGGGCCGAGCGGTCCGACGAACTAAGGTTCCGCGACCTTGAACGAGCCAGTCAAAGAGAGTCAACTACTCGCCTTCATCGAGATCCCGAAGGGAAGCCGCAACAAGTACGAGTACGACGAGGGCCTCGACCGCGTCGTCTTCGACCGCTTCCTCTCCGGCTCGACCGTCTACCCGACCGACTACGGCTTCCTGCCCGGTCACCTGGGCGAGGACGGCGACCCGCTCGACTGCCTCGTGGTCGGCTCGGAGCCGACCTTCCCCGGCTGCGTGACGCCGGTGAAGCCGGTCGCGCTGTTCAAGATGCGCGACGAGATGGGCGCCGACGACAAGGTGATCTGCGTGCCGACCCGCGACCCGCGCTGGTCCCACATCGAGAGCCTCGACGACGTGCCCGACCAGCTGCAGGAAGAAATCGAGCACTTCTTCAACGTCTACAAGAACCTCGAAAACAAGCCCGTCGAGACCGATGGGTGGCACCCGCTCGCCGACGCCGAACGGGCGATCGAGGAGGCGCGCCGGCGCCAGCTCGAGGCGAACCCGGAGTAACGCTCCGCGCCCTCGCGGCGACCGCCGCAAGCCAACTTCGGATTCGCGCCGCACCTTTCCGAACCGGCGCGGGTTCTTTCGGCATCTGACGTGCCGCCCGCTGGGGCGGCACCACATTCCGATTACCGACCCCTAGAGGGAGGGGAGAAGCATGTCTGCAACCGGACGCAGGGATGTAGTACAGGGCAGGGGCAGGCGCCGTCGAGGCGCCCGCATCGCGATCCTGGCGATGGCGCTGGCCACCGCCTGGGCGCTCGTCGCCGCGGTGAGCGCGGGGGCGACGACGGTGACGGTGGGCAGCGTGATGCCGCCGACCTTCACCTCGACGCCGTTCGAAGGGGTGCGCACGCAGTTCAACACCACCTTGCCGGAGAGCGGCGCGAACCTGACCTCACCGGTCAACGGCGCGATCGTCCGCTGGAAGGTGCAGGGAGCCAAAGGTGGACCGTTCACCCTGCGGGTGCTGCACCCGAACGGTGTCGGCGCCTACACCGCGACCGGCTCCAGCCAGTCGGTGAAACCGAACGGGACGGGGATCGAAACCTTCTCCACCCAGCTGCCGATCCGCAGCGGCGACCTGATCGCGGTCGACTCGAGCAACCCGACCGACGAAATCGGCGTCGCCACGGTGACCGGGGCGAGCTACGGCATCTTCTCCTCACTGCCCTTCGAAGGCGCAACCAACGCGCCCTCGCAGACCAAGGCGGGGCAGGAGATCGAGCTCTCCGCCGAAGTCCAGCCCGCTCCGGCGATCACCGCGGTGAGCCCGGCCGAAGGCTCGGTCCTCGGCGGCGAAAAGGTGACGATCACCGGCACCAACCTGAACGGCGCCGGCTCGGTGACCTTCGGCGAAGTGCCGGCGGCGAGCTTCACCGTGGTGAACGAAGAAACGATCACCGCTGTGGCCCCGGCGCAGGCGAAGGTGGCGAGCGTGGACATCACCGCCTCGACCCTGGCGGGCACCAGCCCGACCAGCGGCGCCGACGTCTACGCCTACCGCGGCTGCACGGTGCCGAACCTGGTCGGCCAGAAGCTCGGCCCGGCGAAGGCCTCGCTGCGCCGCGCGGGCTGCACGGTCGGCACGGTCACCAAGGTCAAGGGCCCGAAGAAGCGGCGGGGCAAGGTGATCAAGCAGAACCCGCGGGCCGGCCGCGTGCTCGCCCCGGGGGCCAAGGTCGCGATCAAGCTGGCGAAGTAGCCAGGGCGCGGCACCGGATCTGTGCGGGCGCCGATCGGGACGCGGCGCCCGCCCAGGTCGCGCGATCGCGCCCGACCGGGCGCCCGCGCCGCGCAAGCTCCCGGTGAACCCGAGCGGCGGCGGCGCAATACTTGGGCGGTGACGATCGACGCCGCCGTCGTGATCGAAACCGAGCGCCTGCGCCTCGAGCGCTGGGACGACCGCCACACGCCCCTGCTCGTGCGCCTCGCCGCGATGCCGGCGGTGATGCGCTTCATCGGCACCGGGGACCCGTGGCCACCGCTCCTCGCCGAGGACGTCGCCCGCGCCGAGCGCCGCCACTGGGAGGAGCATGGCTTCGGCTGGCGCGCCGCGATCGACCGTGCCGATGGTCGCGGGATCGGCCTTGTCTCGCTCAACTACGCGGGCGAGGGCACCGCCGGTCTGGACCCCGGCGAGCGCGAGATCGGCTGGTGGCTGGAGCCCGACGCGTGGGGGCGCGGGCTCGGCAGCGAAGGCGCCGCGGCCCTCCGCGACGAGGCCTTCGAGGTGCTCGAGATGCCCAGCATCATCGCCCGCATCCAACCCGAGAACGATGCCTCGATCGGGGTAGCCCGGGCACTGGGGATGGAGTTCGACTTCGCCACCACCGGCCGCAGCGGCGAGTCGATCGTCGTCTATCGCCTCGAGCGGGGGTAGGGGGTCGGAGCGGGGTAAGGGACGGGGGCGTCGCCGGCTGGCGCCCGGATGCTGAAAGGGACGCGGCCTTTTCGGAGGCGACCCGGGCAGGCTGTGGCCGCCTCCGAAAAGGCCGGGTCATGGGGGGACGGCAGAGGGTCCGGCGGGCACCGGGGATCGCGGCGGGGTGCGTTCGCACTTTCCCCCACATGGCGTGGCCAAGTGCGAACTCATCGCGGCGGGGGCCGTGCCCGTGACGAAGACGCCGGGAACCGCGCAGGAGACGTGACGGAGACGTCACGGGTTCCACGCTTCCTCCGCGGTCACGAAGACGTGACTACGGAGGACCCGTGCCATGGCACGGGTAATCCACGCAGCGCGAGATAGGGGGTCTCAACCTCCCGTGAAGGCTCACGCCTTCCCTGCGATCGTGGGGTCTTCGTCACGGAGCGACCATGATCCGGCGGGGATCCCGCCGGATCATGCATCTT
>JAFDWF010000028.1 GCA_018268575.1 Actinomycetota bacterium | reverse complement strand
CGTGGGACCGAAACTCCACACAGACGCCCTTGAGCGATGCACCCGTCCCTGTGCCGGCTTCCCCCCGCAAGACCTCCCGTCCCGGGCGTCTCGGAGGCGGCCACAGCCTGCCCGGGTCGCCTCCGAGACGCCCGGGACGGGGGAACTCCGATTCATCAGGCCCGAACCCTCACCGGCCTGCACCCCCGCCGAGCCTTAAGCGAGCTCGAACTCCCCCCGACCCGCGTCGGGATCGGAGCGGACCGTCGCCTGGGCGGCGGCAGGGGGTACCGTTCGGGTGTGGCCCTCGAAGATGCACACGGCCGGGTGATCGGCGACCTGCGGGTCTCGGTCACCGATCGCTGCAACTTCCGCTGCCGCTACTGCATGCCCGCCGAGGGCATGGATTGGATCCCACGGGAGGAGATCCTCAGCTTCGAGGAGATCGAGCGGCTGGTGCGCCTGCTCGTCGACCTCGGCGTCACCGACGTACGGCTGACCGGCGGCGAGCCACTGGTGCGACGCGAGTTCCCGACGCTGGTCGGGCGCCTCGCCGCGATCGAGGGGATCGAGGACCTCTCGCTGACCACCAACGGCTACTTCCTCGCCGAGCAGGCGGCGGCACTGGTGGCCGCCGGGATCGACCGCGTCAACGTCTCGATCGACAGCCTCGCCCGCGCCCGCTTCTTCGAGATCACCCGCCGCGACGCGCTCGACCGGGTGCTCGCCGGGCTCGACGCGATCGCCGCCCATCCCGAGGTGCGCCCGGTGAAGGTGAACGCGGTGCCGATGCCGGGCCTCGACCGCGCCGACGTGCTGCGCTTCTGCGACCTCGCCCGCGAGCGCGGTTTCCAGGTCCGCTTCATCGAGTTCATGCCGCTCGACGGCGATCGCGCCTGGCGCGCCGAGGACGTGCTGACCGGCGCCGCGGTGCAGGCGCTGATCGAAGCGGTCCACCCACTGCGCGAGCTACCGCGCGAGCCGCACGCCACCTCCCGCGTCTTCGCCTTCGCCGACGGGCGCGGGGAGATCGGCTTCATCAATCCGGTCTCCGAACCGTTCTGCGCCGACTGCAACCGCCTCCGCCTGACCGCCGACGGGAAGCTGCGCACCTGCCTCTTCTCCCTGCACGAGACCGACCTCCGGGGCCCGCTCCGGGCGGGCGCCGACGACGGCGAGCTGGAGCGGATCGTCCGCGAGGCGGTCTGGCGCAAGGAGCTGAAGCACCGGATCGACGAGCCGGGCTTCCGGCCGCCGGCCCGGACGATGAGCGCGATCGGGGGCTGAAGGTGGCGGAGATGACCCGGGAAGAGTGGCTGCGGGCGTTCTGCGAGCGGGTCGGGGTCGAGCCGCCGAGCGAAGGCGAGGTCGAGGCGCTGCTCGAGCTGGCGGCGATCGCGGCCCACGACTCGGAGCGCCCGGCGGCGCCGCTCGCCTGCTGGGCGGCGGGCAAGACGGGACGCGACCCCGGCGAGCTCCGCCAGATCGCCCGCGAAGTCAACCCGGGGTAGGCCAGGACGACCGCAGCCGGTGGGAGCCGGCGTAGACGGTCGTGCGGCCCTCGCGGGTGAAGCCGCAGAGGGTCAGGCCGCGGTCGGCGGCAAGGTCGATCGCCAGCGTGCTCGGGGCGCCGACGCCGACCAGGATCGGCGCCCCTGCCACCGCGGCCTTCTGCACCAGCTCGAAGGAGAGGCGGCCGCTGACGCAGAGGATCCGGTCGCCGAGCGGCACCAGGCCGTCGAGCAGCGCCCGTCCGACGACCTTGTCCATCGCGTTGTGGCGGCCGACGTCCTCGCGGGCGAAGAGCAGTGCGCCGTCGGCGTCGAAGAGCCCGGTCGCGTGCACGCCGCCGGTCCGCTCGAAGGTCGGCTGCACGAGGCGATCGGGGAGCGCCGCCAGCAGGGCCCGGTCGACGGTCGGGCCGGGCCCGAGCGGCGCGCTCGCCACCGCGACCTCCTCCAGCGCCCCCTTGCCGCAGACCCCACACGAGGACGTGGTGTAGAAGCGGCGCTCGCCGGGGTCGCGGAGGAGCGGGCCGGAGACCTCGATCGTGTTGGCGGCGAAGTCCGCGGTCAGGCCGGCGGCGCGCGGGCCGTCGATCAGCCCCTCGCCGTAGAGGAAGCCGAGCGCCAGCTCCTCGTCGTGTCCCGGCGTCCGCATGGTGACGCTGAGCGGCCTGCCGTCGACCCGGACCTCGAGTGGCTCCTCGATCGCGACCGCGTCCACGCCGCCGTCGTGCTCGATCTCCTCGTACTCGCGCACTAGACGGGGGGGGTCGGAAGCGAAGGCGAAGCCCGGCACACAGAGGATCTTTTCATCGTCGAGGCCAGATCGGGCGCGGCGCCGGCGTGCGCGGCTGTGGGCCGGAACCTCGCATCTCATGATTCGCGGTCAACGGTCAAGTTCAGCGCCGTTCGGTTCGATGTATGTGACAGCAATGCTCAAGCTCGCATCGAGACAACGCCTGGCCTTGCGCGCCGCGGGTGCGCTGGTGGTCCTCGGCTTCCTTGCCTTCACCTTCCACGTCGCCACCGGCCTCGGCGGCGAAACCCTCTTCGGCACCTGGATCTATTGCGCCGTCATGCTCGGCGCCGCCGCCTCCTGCCTGACCCGCGCCGTCCTGGTCCGCCACGAGCGCGCCGCCTGGCTCCTGATCGGCGGCGGCCTCCTGATCTGGACCGGCGGCGAAATCTATTACGAGGCCGCGGTCTCGATCTCGGGCTCGGTGCCGATCCCCTCCCCCGCCGACGCCGGCTACCTGCTCTTCTACCCGCTCACCTACGCGGGCCTGATCGTCCTCCTGCGCGAGCGGATCGGCGCCTTCCCCTTCACCCGCTGGCTCGACGGCCTGATCGCCGGGTCCGCGGTCGCGGCGCTGACCGCCGCCCTGGCGCTCGGCCCGATCGCCGCCGCGTCGACCAGCGGATCGAGCATCGAAACCGCGACCAACCTCGCCTACCCGATCTGCGACCTGACGCTGCTGACGCTCGTCGTCACCGCCGCCGCCTTCACCGGCTGGCGCCCGGGCGCCACCTGGTCGCTGCTCGGCGCCGGGATGATCGTGCTCGCGGTCTCCGACGTCGCCTACCTGCTGGAGGTCGCCCAGGGCACCTACGTCGAAGGCGGCATCCTCGACGCCGCCTGGCCGCTCGGCGCGCTCTTGATCTCCGGCGCCGCCTGGGCGCACGCGCCGCGGCGACAGCGCGTGGTCCCCCGCGGGATGCGGGTCTCGGCGGTACCGGTGGCCGCGGCGCTGGTGGCGATGGGGGTGCTGGCCGGGGAAAGGATGGGGCGCCTCCCGGCGGCGGCCGAAGCCCTGGCGTTCGCCACCCTGCTCCTGGTCATCGCCCGGCTCGGCCTCTCGCTGCGGCGCGCGGGCGAGCGGCTCCAGAGCTCCGAGCGCGAGGCCTCGACCGACGAGCTGACCGGGCTCGCCAACCGCCGCGCCCTGATGGGCGGCCTGGCCGAGGCGGTGGCGCGAGCACCCGAGCCGGGCAAGGCCCACCTGATGGCGATGTTCGATCTCGACGGCTTCAAGATCTACAACGACACTTTCGGCCACCCGACCGGCGACGCGCTGCTGAGCCGCCTCGGCGCGCGGCTCGAGGGCTTCCTCGCCCCCTACGGGCGGGCCTACCGGCTCGGCGGCGACGAGTTCTGCCTGCTCTGCGAATGTAACCCCGCCGAGGTCGACCCGATCCTCGCCGGCGCTCTCGCCGCGCTTTCCGAGCGGGGCGAAGGTTTCGACATCTCCGCCTCGCAGGGCAGCGTCCTGATCCCCGCCGAGGCGACCACGGTCAAAGATGCGATGCAGCTCGCCGACCGGCGGATGTACGCGGACAAGGTGAGCGAGCGGACCTCGGCCGGATCGCAGTCGCGCGACGTCCTGCTGACGGCGCTGCGCGAACGCCAGCCGCTCCTCGCCGAGCAGGCGCTCGACGTCGGCGGCCTGGCGTTGGCGGTCGCCGAGGAGCTCGACATGTCCGCCGAGGAGCGCGACGAGACCTGCCGCGCCGCCCAGCTCCACGAGGTCGGCAAGATGGCGATCCCCGACGCGATCCTGCACAAGGCGGGACCACTCGAGGACCCCGAGTGGGAGTTCGTCCGCCGCCACCCGCTGATCGGCGAGCGGATCATCGCCTCGGCGGCGGCACTCGTGCCGGTCGCGCGCCTGGTGCGCTCGGTCGGCGAGCGCTGGGACGGCGGCGGCTATCCCGACGGGTTGGCGAGCGAGCAGATCCCGCTCGGCTCGCGCGTGGTCGCCGTCTGCGGCGCCTACGCGGCGATGGTCTCCGAGCGCCCCCACTCGGTGGCGATGCGTCCGGCGCGGGCGCTGGAAGAGCTGCGGCGTGGGGCGGGCAGCCAGTTCGATCCACGGGTGGTCGAGGCGTTCGAGCTCGTCGCCGAGCGCAGCGGGCTACTCGAGCCCGCCTGAAGAGCGCCGCTCCTCAGCCGCCGAGGCCGCCCAACTCGGTGCCGACCTCACAGCGCCACCCGCAACGGCGACTCGAGCAGGTCGCGGACCGCGGCGAGGAATTCGGCCGCCTCGGCGCCGTAGAGGATGCGGTGGTCGCAGCTCAAGGTGAGGGTCATCAGGGAGGTGTCCTCGATCTCCCCGTCCTCGCCTCGCCGCAGCACCGCGCGCGCCTTGCCGACCCCGAGGATCGCCGCCTGCGGTGGGTTGATCACCGGCTGGATCGCGGTCATCCCGAACATCCCCAGGTTGGAGACGGTGAAGGTGCCGCCGGCCAGCTCGGGCGGAGTCACCGTGCCCTCGCGCACCCGCGCCGCGAGCCGGCGGGCGTCGCGCCCGATCTCGCCGAGGGATCTGCGGTCGGCGTCGAAGATCGTCGGCACCACGAGGGCGTCCTGGGCGGCGACGGCGATCCCGACGTTGACCCGGTCGTGGAGCTCGAAGGCGCCGTCCACATAGGAGCCGTTGGCCTTCGGGTGCTCGCGCAGGGCGAGCGCGGCGGCCCGCACGACCATGTCGTTGAAGGAGGGCACCGGGCCCTCGCCGGCGAGGGCCTTCAGCTCCGCCCGCAGCCGGATCGCCGCGTCCATCCGCACCTCGGTCTCGACCTGGAAGTGGGGCACGGTCGCCTTCGCCTCGGCCATCCGGCGGGCGATCACCGCCTGCAGGCGGGAGAGCTCGACGGTGCTCGATCCCCCCTTCGCGGTCTCGACCGGGGCCGCCTGCACAACCTCGACCGGAGCGGGCTTGGGTGATGGAGCGGCAACCCCCGCAGCCGCCAGGACGTCGGCCTTGACGATCCGGCCGCCGACGCCGCTGCCGCTGCCGATCGAGTCGATCGCGACGCGGTGGACGCGGGCGAGGCGACGGGCGAGCGGGGTGCTGCGTCGCGTATCGCCCGCAGCCGCGGCGCCGTTGCTCGAAGCGGCGGCCGGGGCCGCGGCCGCGGCTGCGGCGGGAGGCGACGGGGCAGGTGGCGGGGCGGCATCCTCCCCGGCGCCGAGCCTCGCGATCGGGGTCCCGACGGCGACAGTCTCCCCCTCCGCGACCAGGATCTGGAGCGCGCCCGAGCCTTCGGCCTCGACCGTCATGTTCGCCTTGTCGGTCTCGACCTCGAGCAGGTCCTGGCCGGGGACGACCTCGGCGCCCGCGGCGAGGAGCCAGGAGAGGATCGTCCCCTCCTCCATCGAGTCCGACAGCTTCGGCATCAAGATCTCGGTTGCGGCGGCGGCGCTCATCGTGCTCCTTCGGTGGACGGGTCAGGTCAGAAGGTCGGCGGCGGCGCCGACGATCGTCTCGGCGTCGATGCCGAAGTGGCGGTAGAGGTCGCCGACGTCGCCGGACTGGCCGAAGTCGTCGACCCCGAGCGGGGCCTGCGGGGTGTCGTTGACGGCGGCGAGGAAGGCGAGCGCGTGCGGGTGGCCGTCGAGCACGCTCACCAGCGGCGCCGCCCGCTCGGCGGGGAGGATCCGGTCGAGGATCGCGGGATCGCCGGCGGCCAGGCCCCGGCGGGCGCGCAGGGCGCGGAAGAGGAGGTCGGCCGAGGTGAGGACGACGAGGTCGGCGGCTATCCCCGCGGCGGTCAGCTCGTCGTGGGCGGCGCAGGCCTCGGGCACGGTCACCCCCGTCGCCACCAGCGTGACCTGGGGGGCCTCGGCGGCGGCGCGGAGGAGGTAGCCGCCGCCGAGGGCGTCTCGGCGGCGGGCCTCACGGGCGTCGGGGTCCTCGGGGACCGCCGCCAAGGATTGGTCGATCGGGCGGGTCGAGAGCCGCAGGTAGGCCGATTCGCCACCCTTGCGTCCCAGCTTCGAGAGCGCGTCCAGCAGCGCCCACTCGAGGTCCTGGCCGAAGGCGGGCTCCCAGGCGACGCAACCGGGCTGGCCGATCCCCACCGAGGGCGTGTATATGGACTGGTGGGCGCCGCCCTCGGGGGCGAGGGTGACGCCGGAGGGGGTGCCGACCAGGATCGACTGGCCGCCCGCGTAGATGCCGAAGCTCCAGGGCTCGAGCGCGCGGTTGACGAAGGGGTCGTAGATCGTCCCGATCGGCAGCAGCGGCCGGCCGTCGCGCGACCAGGTCGCGCCCAGCTCGCCGAGCAGCCCGACCAGGTTCAACTCGGCGATCCCGAGCTCGATGTGGCGGCCCTGGCGGCCCTCCCGCCAGCGCACCAGGGTGTTGGTGTCGTCGGCGAACCAGTCGAGGCGCTCGTGCGGGTTCCAGATCCCGGCGTGGTTGATCCAGCCGCCGAGGTTGGTCGAGGTGCCGACGTCGGGGCTGACCGTGACCACGTGCTCGGCCACCTCCGGCGCCCGGTGGCCGAGGTCGACGAAGAAGCGCCCGAAGGCCTGCTGGGTCGAGGCCCTGCCGCGGTGGGCGCGACCGACGTCGGCGGGGACCGGCGGCGGGGCCGGCGACTCCACCGGCTCGCGGTGCAGCCGCCCGGCGGTGGCCGCGCAGAACGCCGCCTCCGGTGAGCCCTCGGGGAAGCGCGCCCAGGGATCGGCGGGGTCGGCGCCGAGCCTGCCCGCCAGCTCGCTCCACTCCGCGGCCGAGAGCAGCGCCGAGTGGTTGGCCGGGTGGCCTTCGGTGGCGAGGCCGCGGGCCTTGATCGTGTAGGCGAAGACGACCGAGGGGCGCTCGTCGGCGTCGCAGGCGCGGAAGGCCCGGGTCAGGTCGACCAGGTCGTGGCCGCCGAGGTCGCGGACCGCCCGCGCCAGCTCGGCGTCGTCGAGCTCGCCGACCAGCTTCTCCAGCTCGCGCCGGCCCCGGCCGCCGCCGGGCAGGCGCGCGCGGAGCGCCGCGGCGGAGCCGCGCAGCGGCCGCTGGTACTCCTCGTTGGGCATCCCGTCGATCCGCCGGCGCAGCGCCTCGCCGCCCCTGCGCCCGAACAGCTCGCGCAGGAAGCGCCCGTACTTGACCGTGATCGTCTGCCAGCCGGCGGCCTCGAACATCGACCGGATCCGGCCGGCGGCGATGTCGGGGACGATCCGGTCGAGCGACTGGCGGTTCAGGTCGACGACCCACATCAGCTCACCCAGCGACGGCACCATCGGGTCGACCAGCGACTCCCAGATCGCCCCCTCGTCGAGCTCGGCGTCGCCGATCAGGGCGATCTCGCGGCCGGCCCGGGGCGCCTCGAAGTGGTCGGCGACGTAGCGGTTGGCGATCGCGCTCCAGATCGTCGCGGTGGCGCCGATCCCCACCGAGCCGGTGGAGAAGTCGACCGGGTCGGGGTCCTTGATCCGGCTCGGGTAGCTCTGCAGGCCCTTGTAGGCGCGCAGCTCGGTCAGGTAGGCGGCGTCGAGCGTGCCGAGCAGATAGTTGATCGCATGCAGTACGGGCGCCGCGTGGGGCTTCACCGAGACGCGATCCGCGGCCGCCAGGTGCTCGAACCAGAGCGCGGTCATGATCCCGACCATGGAGGCGGAGGACGCCTGGTGGCCGCCCACCTTCACCCCCGACGGGGTCTCACGGACCTTGTTGGCGTGGTGGATGATCGAGGTCGCCAGCCAGAGCACGCGGTCCTGGACGAGGCCGAGCAGCTCGAGGCGCTCGAGGTCGGTGCTCGACGGCGCTGTCGAGGTCTCGGCGGCCATGCACGAAACCTTAGGTCGGTATCGGGCAAATACCATCGCGATGTCGATTTCTGAATCAAACTCGATGGAAACAGAATGCAAACCTGGCTTTCACTTATGATTCTTCGACATGGATCATGAAATCGCCGTCGACGGCACCGATCTCGAAATCATCGATCTCCTCGTGCGCGACGGCAGGCGCACGCTGGCTGAGATCGGCAGCGCCATCAGCCTCTCGGCGCCGGCGGTGAAGCGGCGCCTCGCCCGCCTCGAAGACACCGGCGTGATCCGCGGCTTCACCGCCGTCCTCGACCACGAGAAGCTGGGCCGCCCGATCGAGGCCTTCACCGAGCTTCGCTTCGCCGGCAAAACGCGCGTCGCCGACATCGCCGGAATCGCCGCCGACCTGCCAGAGGTCGACACCGTCTACACGACCGCCGGCGACCCCGACGCGCTCGTCCACCTCAGGGTCCGCGACGTCGCCGACCTGACCCGGGTGATCGACCTGCTGCGGCGCAGCGGCAAAGTGGTCGGCACCAAGACCCTGATCGTGCTCGGGACCGAAACCCCGGCGCAGGCCTCGGGGCGGGCCTGAGTCGAGTGGCTCGGGGGTGCTCCGAGGGACGCTTGAGGGACGGGGCCGTCGGCGGCTGGCGCCCGGAGGCCAGAGGGACCCGGCCTTCCCGGAGGCGACCCGGGCAGGCTGTGGCCGCCTCCGGGAAGGCCGGGTCATGGAGGGAACGGCGGAGGGTCCTACGCTCCGCTGTTCCTTATGCCGGGATGGTGGGCATAAGGAACAGCGGAGGGAGGGTGTCGCGGGGTCCGTCACGAAGACGCCGGGAACCGCGCGGGAGACGTGAGGGAGACGTCACGG
>JAFDWF010000027.1 GCA_018268575.1 Actinomycetota bacterium | reverse complement strand
GCATCCAGTGCGGCGCCTGCGTCTCCTCCTGCCTCTCGATGGAAGCCGACCCGCTCTTCATCGGCCCGGCGGCGCTGGCCAAGGCCTACCGCTTCGTCGGCGACCCGCGCGACGCCGAGACCTCGGAGCGGCTCACCGACCTCGCCTATGACCCGCACGGGATCTACGACTGCACCCACTGCTTCAGCTGCGTCGACGCCTGCCCCAAGGGCGTGGCGCCGATGGACCAGATCATGCGCCTGCGCCGCAAGGCCGGCGAAGCCGGCATCGAGGATCCCAACAGCGGCCACTCGCACGAGATGGCCTTCGTCAAGATCATCGAGAAGAAGGGCACCCTGGACGAGTCCCTGCTCCTGCAGGAGTCCTTCGCCCCCGGCGTGATGGGCAAGCTGCTGCCGACGAAACGGGCGATCAAGGAAATGATCGGCTCGCTGCCGACGGCGATCCGCGGCATCAAGACGGGCAAGATGCGCTCGTTGCCGAAGCTGATCCCCGGCGTCCACCCCAAGCTCCCGGGCGGTGCCCAGGACGAGGTGAAGGCGATCTACAAGCACGCCGAGGAGCACAACGAGGAATTCAACCTCTACATCAAGGGTGAGGAGGGCGACGCGGAGGCGGCGGTCGAGGAGCGCCTCGAGCCCGACGCGGCGGACTACTTGCCCACCGGCGCCGACAAGGAGGCCTCGAATGGCTGATCAGATCAAAGTCGCCTACTGGCCCGGCTGCGTCTCGCGCGGCTTCACCGCCGAGCTGCACGGCTCGATGGCCCTGGTCGCGCAGAAGCTGGGGATCGAGCTGGTCGAACTCGACCGCGCCAACTGCAGCGGCGCCGGCGTCATCGCCGAGCACAACCAGGAGCTCGCCGACACCCTGAACGCGCGCACCTTCGCGCTCGCCCAGCAGACCGGCCTCTCGATGATGAACATCTGCTCGACCTGCCAGGGCGCCCAGTCGGAGTGCCAGCAGCGGCTCGACGCCGACTCTCAGTACCGCGCCCACGTCAACGAGGCGCTCGCCGGGCAGGGCCTCTCCTACGAGAAGTCGGCCGACGGCTCCTGGAACAACAAAAACTTCCTCTGGCTGCTGGTCGAGGACTACGGCCTCGACCGCCTCGCCGCCCAGGTCAGGCGACCCCTCTCCGGCCTCCGCATCGGCCCCTTCTACGGCTGTTACATCGTGCGGCCGAAGGAGCGGCTCGGCTACGACGCCTACCCGGACCGCGACATCTACCTGGAGAAGGTGATCAAGACGCTCGGCGGCCAGATCGTCGAGTACGACGGGGCACGCAAGTGCTGCGGCTTCCCGGTGATCACGATGAACCGCGAGACCAGCCTGACCCAGGCGGGCACCCACGTCGGCGACGCGATCGACGCCGGCGCCGACTGCCTCGTCACCCCCTGCCCGCTCTGCCACCTGAACCTCGACATGCAGCAGCCGGAGGCGGCCAAGGTCGTCAACCGCGACCTCGGCCTGGCGGTCCTCCACCTGCCCCAGCTGGTCGGCCTGGCGCTCGGCGCGACGCCGAAGGAACTGGGCATGGAGAAGCACATCGCCTCGACCAAGTGGGTCGAGGAGCGCCTGACCGCGGTCCCGGCGTAGAGCTGCAGGTCATCAGCGCTACCTCGGCCCGGGGCGAAGGCCCCGGGCTTTTCGTGAGCGCACCGGATCCTCTGCCTCTGGCGCTCAGGCGCCGAGCAATCTGAGGATCACGCCACCGACGATCACCGCCATGCCGCTGGTCATGACCTTGCCCCAATTGTCGAGGCGCGCGTCGATCCTGGCGATGTCCTCTTTCGTCGCCACGCCTTTGAAAGTCTCGTCGACCTTGTCGAACCGGTCGTCGACTTTGGCGTCGCCCTTGTCGAACTTGACGTCGAACCTGGCTTCGATCTGGTCGAAACGAGCGTCGACCTTGTCGAACCGCTCGTCGACCTTGTCGAAGCGCCTGTCGACGTTGGCCTCGAACCGGTCGACCCGGCCGGCGAAGTCGTCCATGCGCTTGTCGGTCCACTCGCGATCCATGACTGCCACGAGGCGATGCTAGACAGACGGAGCGCGGCTATGGTGGCGGAAGTGGAACTTTTGGGTTAAGGCGCCCCGCGCCCGGCGAGCCCGCCGCTCAGCGCTGGTTCAGGAGCCAGCCGCGCTCGACCAGGATCTCGGCGACCTGGACGGCATTGGTGGCGGCGCCCTTGCGCAGGTTGTCGCCGGAGACCCAGAGGTTCAGGGTGCGCTCCTGGCTCGGGTCGCGGCGGATCCTGCCGACGAAGACGTCGTCCTGGCCCGCGGTCTGGATCGAGGTCGGGTAGCCGCCGTTCGCCGGGTCGTCGAGGACCTGCACCCCGGTCGCCTCGGCCAGCAGCGCGCGGCAGTCCTCCGGCGAGAGGTCCTCGCGGGTCTGCAGGTTGATCGACTCCGAGTGGCCGACGAAGACCGGCACCCGGGCGCAGGTGGCGGAGATGCCGACCTCCCCGCCGAGGCCGAGGATCTTGCGCGTCTCGGCCATCACCTTGCGCTCCTCGGTGGTGTAGTCGTCGCCGTCCTTGAAGCTCTCCACCTGCGGCAGCACGTTGAAGGCGATCTGGTGCGGGTAGACGGCGGGCGCGGCCGGGTCGCCGCCGGCGAGGATCGCCTTCGCCTGCGCGCGCAGCTCTTCGATCGCCTTCTGGCCGGTGCCCGAGACCGCCTGGTAGCTGGAGACGACGAGGCGCTCCAGGCCGACCGCGCGGTGGATCGGCGCCAGCGCCATCATCATCACCATCGTCGTGCAGTTGGGGTTGGCGACGATGCCCTCGTGGGCCTCGGCCGCGGCGTCGTTCACCCCGGCGACCACCAGCGGCACCTCCTCGTACATGCGCCAGAAGCTGGTGTTGTCGACCACCGTCGCGCCGGCCTGGGTGAAGCGCGGCGACCACTCCGAGCTGACCGCGCCGCCCGGCGAGGAGAGGACGACGTCGACCCCCTGGATCGTCTCCTCGTCAAGCGGCTGCACCGTGAGCGTGCCGCCGCCCCACTCCAGTTCTCTCCCGGCCGAGCGCTCCGAGGCGTACGCCACCACCTCGCGCGCGGGGAAGCCCCGCTCGTGCAGCAGGGCCAGGATCGTCGTCCCGACCGCGCCGGTCGCGCCCATCACCCCGACCCTGTAGCCGTCGCCCGCCATTGCTCTCGGACGCGGTTAGCCGGCTACCGTCGAAGTGTGGTCGGAGCCCGCCGCGTCTTCGGGTCGGACCGCGTCGGCGCCCAGTTCGAAGGCCGCGTGCAGGGCGCGGACCGCGTCGGCGACCCGGTCGGCGGCGATGACGCATGAGATCTTGATCGGCGAGGTGGAGATCATCTCGATGTTGATCCCCTCCTCGCCCAGCACCTGGAAGACCTTGGCGGCGACGCCCGGGTGCGAGCGCATCCCGGCGCCGACGATCGACACCTTGCCGATCTGGTCGACGGCGCGGATCCGCACCGCGATGTCGCCGAGCTTGGCGATCTCGTCCTGCGCGGTGGGCAGATCGTCGCGGTCGACGGTGAAGGAGAGGTCGGCCAGCTGGTCGTCGCCGACCGGCTCGTTCTGGATGATCACGTCGACGTTGACGTTGGCCTCGGCCAGCGCGGTGAAGATGCGGCCGGCGACGCCGGGCTCGTCGCGGACGCCGGTCAGCGTCACGCGCGCCTCGGCGTCGGAATGGGTGACTGCGGTTACGAAAGGTTGCTCCATGGTCTCTTCCTCCGAGACGACGAGGGTACCGGGACCGTCCTCGAAGCTGCTGCGGCAGTGGATCCGGACCCCGTGGTTGCGGGCGTACTCGACCGAGCGCAGCTGCAGCACGCGCGCCCCCGAGGCCGCCATCTCGAGCATCTCCTCGAAGGAGACGACCGCCAGCTTGCGCGCGTCGGGGACGATCCGCGGGTCGGCCGAGTAGACCCCGCTGACGTCGGTGTAGATCTCGCAGACGCCGGCGTGAAGCGCCGCGGCGAGCGCCACCGCGGTGGTGTCGGAGCCGCCGCGCCCGAGCGTGGTCACGTCGCGGCTTGCGGTCGACACCCCCTGGAAGCCCGCGACGAGGACGATCCGATCCTGCTCCAGCGCCTGGCGGATGCGGTCGGCGCGCACGTCGATGATCCGCGCCTTGGTGTGGGAGGAGTCGGTGACGATCCCCGCCTGCGAGCCGGTCAGCGAGATCGCCTCGTGGCCCATGTCGTGGATCGCCATCGCGCAGAGCGCGCAGGAGATCCGCTCGCCGGTGGAGAGCAGCATGTCCATCTCGCGGGCGACCGGGCGGGCGGAGATCTCGTGCGCCTGGGCGACCAGCTCGTCGGTCGTCTTGCCGCGCGCCGAGAGCACCGCGACGACGCGGTTGCCGGCTTCGCGGGCGGCGACGATGCGACCGGCGGCGCGCTTGATCTGCTCGGCGCCGGCGACCGAGGTGCCGCCGAACTTCATCACGACTATGTCCGCTCCTCGATCAGGCATCGCCATTGAGGATAGAGAGCGGTCGAGGCCCGTCGCCTCGCCGCCGGACGACCGCCCTCGGGTGCCGTGTGAGGGCGCGGCGCTAGCCCACTAGTTCCCGCCGAGGTTCCCCAGCATCGCCTGTTCGGCCATCCGGATCAGGCCGAGGCCGCTGTGCGGGCGCATGTCGCTGGAGCGGACGCGGACGTGGGAGCCGTGCGGCCCGATCACCTCGACGATCGTGCAGACGTCGCCGATCTCGCAATCGTCGCCGTAGTCGGCCTCGATCGCCTCCATCTGCTCCGCCACCACTTTCCCGATCTTGCTCTGGTCGAGCATCAATCCTCCTGTCCGTTTCGCCGGTTCCGGCGTTGACGATAGGTGATCGGGTCCCGGTCTCCCCGTGGGCACCCGAATATATCGGCCTGATATATTCGGCCGAGACATGGAGTCGCTCAGCTCCACCGCCTACGTGATCCTCGGCCTGGTCCGCGAGCAGCCCCGCTCGGGCTACGAGATCAAAGCGACCGTCGACGGCACCACCCGCTTCTTCTGGGCGGCCAGCTACGGGCAGATCTACCCGGAGCTGAAACGGCTTGCCGAGCAGGGGCTGGTGGTCGGCTCGGACGCGCCGACCGGCGGCCGGCGGCGGACCGTCTACGAGATCACCGCCGACGGCGAGGAGGAGCTGAAGGCCTGGCTGCGACGGCCGCCGGAGACCTACGAGATGCGCGAGGAAGGCCTCCTGAAGCTCTTCTTCGCGGCGGCACTCGAGCCGGGCGAGGCGGTCGAGATCCTGCGCGCGATGCGCGCCCACCGGCTTGCCACCAACGCGCAGTTGCGGGCGATGAAGCCGATCGCCGAAGAGAAGGACGCCTCCTACCCCCTGCTGGTGCTGGAAGGCGGGCTCGAGTTCACCGAGTGGTTCGCCGACTGGTGCGAGCGGGTCGAGCAGCGGATCCTCGCGGCACGGGGCGGGTCAGGGGGCAGGGGGGCGAAGGCCTGATGCGCGCGGCGCCGACCGGGCGGGTGGCCTGATGTTCATGGCGCTGGCCAGGCTCGCCCAGCGCCACGCGCGGGCGGTGGTGATCGTCGCCGTCCTCTTCGCGATCGGCGCCGGCGCGCTCGGCGGCTCGGTGGCGAACCGGCTCGATCCCTACGGGGCCGAAGATCCGGCGACCGAGTCGGTCAAGGCGCAGGACCAGCTGGAGGAAGCGGGCTACCGCTTCCCCGACGTCGTCGCCCTGGTCGAAGGCGCGCCGGTCGCCCGACCCGCGACCCGCGCCCGGGTCGAGGCGCTCGAGCGGGAGGTGCGCCGCAACCCCGAAGTCGATCGGGTGGTCGGCTACTACGACACGCACTCGCGCGCCTTCGTCTCCGAAGACGGCGACTCGACCTACTTCGTCGTCACCCTGAAGCCGACCGGCGACAAGGAAACGCAGGACGTCGGCGGCGAAATCGCCGCATCGCTCTCCGCCCACCCGGGCGTGATCGTCGGCGGCAGCGCGGTCGCCCAGGAACAGGTCAACAAGCAGGTCGAGCAGGACCTGCAGCACGCCGAGCTGCTCGCCTTCCCGCTCCTCTTCCTGCTCTCGCTGCTCTTCTTCCGCAGCCTCGTCGCCTCGGTCCTGCCACTCTTGATCGGCGGCCTGGCGATCGTCGGCACCTTCCTGATCCTCCGGATCGCCAGCGAATTCGCCTCGATCTCGGTCTTCGCCCTCAACCTGACCACGGCGCTCGGGCTCGGCCTGGCGATCGACTACAGCCTCTTCGTCGTCTCCCGCTACCGCGAGGAGATCGCCAAGTCCGGCCCCGGCGCGGCAGCGATGCGGCGCGTGCTTCAGACCTCCGGCCGCACCGTCTTCTTCTCTGCGCTGACCGTTGCCGCGGCGCTCGCCTCGCTGCTCGTCTTCCCGCAGCGCTTCCTCTACTCGATGGGGCTCGGCGGTGCCCTGGTCGTCCTCTTCGCGGCGCTGATCTCGCTCACCGTCCTGCCCGCGATCCTCACCCTGCTCGGGCCGCGCGTCAACGCGGGCGCGCCCGCCTTCCTGAAGCGCCGCGCCAACGCCGACGCGCGTCCGACCGAGAGTGGCTTCTGGTACCGGCTCTCGCGCTTCGTCATGCGCCGACCGGTGCCGGTGGCGACGCTCTCCGCCGCCTTCCTGATCCTGCTCGGCCTCCCCTTCCTCGGGATCAAGTTCAACACCGTCGATCCGACCGTGCTGCCGAAGAGCGCCGGCGCCCGGATCGCCTACGAACGGATCAGCGCCGAATTCCCGCCCTACCGCGAAACGCCGATCGTCGTCTCCTACGCGGGCGGCACGCCGGCCGGGGCGCGCGCCTTCGCCGCCGAGATGGGGCGCGTCGACGGGATCGCCGCGGTGACGCCGCCGCAGCGGCTGGAAGGCGGCGTCTACGCGATCGAAGCGGTCTCCACCAGCCCCTTCTCCACCGACGCCAGCCAGGAAACGGTGCGGGCGATCCGCGACCTGCCGGTGGCGGGCGGCGCGACCGCGCTGGTCGGCGGCGCCACCGCGGATTTCGTCGACTTCCAGGCGAGCCTCGCCTCCCACCTGCCGATCGCGCTGGCGATCATCGTCATCGCCACCCTGGTGATCCTCTTCCTGATGACCGGCTCGGTGGTGCTGCCGGTCAAGTCGCTCTTGATGAACGTGCTCAACCTGAGCGCCGTCTTCGGCCTCCTCGTGCTGATCTTCCAGGACGGTCGGCTCGAAGGGCTGCTGTCGTATTCGAGCCCGGGGGCGCTCGAGCAGACGATGCCGATCCTGATGTTCGCCGTCGCCTTCGGGCTCTCCACCGACTACGCCGTCTTCCTGCTCTCGCGGATCAAGGAGGCGCGCGACGCGGGCGCCTCGGACTCCGAGTGCGTGGCGATCGGCCTCGAGCGGACCGGCCGCATCGTCACCGCCGCGGCGGTGCTCTTCGCCGTTGCGATGCTCGCCTTCGCCACCTCGAAGATCATCTTCATCAAGGAGAACGGGGTCGGCACGGCGCTGGCGGTGCTGATCGACGCCTCGATCGTCCGCGCCCTCCTGGTGCCCGCGTTGATGGAGCTGCTCGGCAAGTGGAACTGGTGGGCGCCCGCCCCGCTGCGCCGCTTGCACGAACGGATCGGAATCAGCGAGGCGCCGGCCGAGGCCGAGGCTGCGCGCGCCTGATTTCCCAGCATCCTGATCGACTTCGGCCATTGTTGACCTGAAGTACGGTTATTCATCTGCACTACTTCTGGCTAGCCCTCCTCGGCCTCGCGGTCGGCACCTTCGGAACCCTGGTCGGGGCGGGCGGCGGCTTCATCCTCACCCCGGTCCTGCTGGTCGTCTATCCCGAACTGACGCCCGCGCAGATCACCGGGGTCAGCCTCCTGGTCGTCTTCTTCAACGCCCTCTCGGGCTCGATCGCCTACGCCCGCCTGAAGCGCATCGACTACCGCTCCGGCCTGCGCTTCGCCGCCGCCGGGATCCCCGGCTCGATCCTCGGCGCGCTCGCCGTCCACCTGGTGCCGACCCGCGTCTTCGACCTGATCATGGCGGTGGTGCTGGCGACCCTCTCGGTCGCCGTGATCCGCCTGCGGCCCCATGCCGAGCGGGCGCTCCCGCGCGGCCAGACCAAGGTCCGCGAACTGGTCGACGCGCACGGCGAGCGCTACCGCTACCGCGTGCCGCTCGGCCGCGGCACCCTCTACAGCGCCGGGGTCGGCTTCCTCTCCAGCTTCCTCGGCATCGGCGGCGGCGTCATCCACGTGCCGCTGATGGCGGGGGCACTCGGCTTCCCCACCCACATCGCCACCGCGACCTCGCACTTCGTGCTGGTCTTCATGTCAGGGACGGCGAGCGCGACGCACCTGATCGGCGGCACGCTCACCGTCGGTCACGGCCTGAGGCGGGCGATCGCGCTCTCGATCGGCGTCCTGCCCGGGGCCCAGCTCGGCGCCCGCCTGTCGCGCCGCTTCACCGGCCCGACGATCCGCAAGTTCCTCGGGGTGGCGCTGTTGGGGCTGGCGGTGCGGCTGCTGGTCGCGGCGCTCTGAGCGGCCGCTGCGGTTTCTTCTTCGCCCGCTTCGGCGGCTTCTTCTTCGACGAAGAGCCCCGGGCTCAGCGTCGGCATTTCACCTTCAGCGGCGTAGCCAAGCGGTTCGACCCCGAACATCGTCTCCAGCGTCTTCAGCAGGGTGAAGTGGTTGGCGTATTCGGCTTCTTCGACCGCGCCAGGGAGGACCAGCGGCGAGATCAGCAGCAGGCCGACCTTGCCGCCACCGCCGCCGGCGCGCACCGATTCTTCGCTGTACGGCGTCGTGGCAGTCGCGGTGGTCCCCGCGGGGGCGGGCACGTTCGGGTAGGTCGGCGCCAGGCAACAGGCGCTCGGATCAGGGTGTTCGCCCGCCTGCGGCGCCTGCGCCGAGGTGATCATGATCAGGCCGCCGCCTTCTTCGTAGGCGGGCGAGGCCATGATCGCCGGCACCAGCGTCTTCAGCAACTGGGCCGCGCCCTTGGCGCCCTTCGGCGCTCCCGGTTCGCATTCGGTTTCGCCGCCCGCGTGGCAGGCGTCGGGGAAGATCAGCGACAGCGCCGGCGTCTTCTTCTTCGCCCGCAGGTCCTTGGTCAGGATTTCGAAGCCGACGTCGTGCTTTTCGCATTCGGCCCCTTCGGCGATCGCGCTGAAGTAGACGACCGGGTTGCGCCAGTTCACGTACTGGTCGCCGGGAGTCGCGAGCGTCGTGTCGGCGGCGCCGAGCGTCGGCTTGCGACAGCGCCACGGCTGGCCGACAGCGCCCCCGTTTTCCATCTCCTCGACGTAGGCGCGCCATTCCAGCCCCTTCGCTTCCAGCTGGGTCGGCAGCGATTCCACTTCCTTGGGATAGACGCAGCCGGCGCCTTCGACCTGCGCGGCCGTCGGGGAGACGGTTCCGGGAGTGATCGCCGTGTAGTTGGGACAGTCGAGGGCGGTTTCCGCGGTCGGTCCCTGGCCGCTCAAGAGCGCGATCTCGTTCGCCAGCACCCCCGTGGTGACGCCGTAGTAGTTGGGGATCAGCTCGCCCTTCTTCGGCAGCACCTGGGTCAGGTAGGGCGCTTCGGCGGTGGCGCCGTAGGTGCCTTCGTAGCTGTTTTCACCGAGCACGATCAGCCACGCGTGCTTGATTTCCGGCAGCGTGCCTCCGGCACCTTCTTCTTCCTGTTCCTTTTCTTGTTCTTCCAATTCCCTGATCGATTTTTCGAGCGCGCTTTCTTCTTCCGGCGCTGCTTCGCCTTCCGGTGGGAATTCAGTCGTTTCTTCGGGCAAGGGGACGGCTTCGGTTGCTTCCGGCGCTGCGACTTCTTCCGGCGCCACGGCCACCACCGGCGCTTCTTCTTCCACCGCTTCTTCCGGTTCCGCCGCGGGCGCCGGGCCTTCTTCGGCGTGGTGGGGATACTCGAGCAGGATCGTCTGCAGCGGCGCCGAGTCGGCGATTTCGCTCATCGCCGAGCCGAGCCCGACCCCCAGCGCCAGCATCCCGATCACCGCGATCGCGATCGCCTGCGGCGAGGGCATCCAGGCCCAGCCCTCCTCCTCTCCCTGCGGCTTCGGCACCTTGGCGCCTGCCGCGGCGGCGAGCGCCTTGCCTTTCGAGGAGAGGGCGCCGATCGCCCCTGCCACCGCACCCGGCAGGGCGCCGCACCGGTGGCCGCAGCTCACGCAGTAGCGCTGGTCCGGTGCGAGGGGGGAGCCGCACTCGCGGCAGGCCTCACGCGACCGTCCGGGGACGTCGTCGCCGCGCGGCCCCGTCGGCCCGGGGGTCTGATCGTCTTTTCGCTCGGCCACGTTTGGGCGCGATTATCGGGCCGCCCCACGGGCCGGATGTAAAGATTTTGCATCGAGCCGAGCCCGCTCGGGAAGCGCCTTTCTGGTTCTTATTCACAACTCTTAAACACCCCCGGGATGGCACCATCTGATCATTCCCGACGTGAGTGTCGGTCCCGAGCGATACGAGCCGGAGACCCCGGCCCCTTCCACGCCTCCCTCTCAGCCGCCCACCGATCCGGCGGCCGATCCGCCCACGACTCCCCTCCGGCCGGCGGCAGGCCCCGCGGACCCTCCTCCCCAACCGCCCACCGAGCCCGCGGTAGGTCCCTCGATGGCCGCCTTCGGCGGCAACGACTCGTGCCCGAACTGCGGCGCGCGGATGGCGGCCGACCAGCGCTACTGCCTGACCTGCGGCCACCGCCGCGGCGACCCGCGCCTGCCCTTCATGGACGCGGTCGTGTTCATGGAGTCGATGAGCTCGCCCCGTGGTGCCGCCGGCGCGCCCCCGCCGCCGCCCGCGGAAAAGAAGCCTTCCAATCGCATGAACGCCAACGCGGCCCTGATCGCCGGCGTCGCGACCCTGGTGCTGGCGATCGGCGTCGGCTTCCTGATCGGCCGCTCCGGCCACGAAGGCTCGAACAACGCCGCGGCGCAGGCGCCGATCAAGGTGATCGAAGTCGGTGGTGGTGGCAGCGGCGGCGGCAGCGAAGCGAGCGAAGCAACCGCAAGCGAAGAAACGGGCGGCGGTGGCAAGGAATCGAGCAAGGGCAAGGGCGGCAAGTCGGGCGGCAAGGCCGCGAAGAACGCCAAGCCCTCGGAAGTGAAGGAAGGCTCGAAGCAGGAAGAAAAGATCGCCGCGGAAAAAACCGCCGAAACCCTTCACGCCGAAGGCCCCCTCGCCAAGCCCACGGCCAAAGTCGGCGAAACCTGTGAAAAAGGCACCCCCGGCTGCGAAGGCGAAGAATTCACCGGCAACTTCTTCGGCGAATAGGAACGAACCAGATGAGACTTCCCGGATCGAAACCGAAGCCCTCCGCCAACGGTGCGCGTAGATCGCCGCCGCCTCCCGGCGCTCCGCCGCCCGGCGCGCGCCCGGCCTCCTTCCCTGGGGCCGCTCCGCCTGCCGGCGGCACCGTCCGCGCGGGCGGCCCGCCGCCCGGCAGGTCGCTCAACTCCGCCTACGGCGAGGAGTTCGTCATCGACCTCAAGCGGCGCCGCGAGCAGCTGGTCGCCCGCGTCGCCGAGCTGCAGTGGGACCTCGGCGGGCTCACCTACGAGATGGCGATCCGCAACAGCATCCGGGTCGAGGTGCTGGTCAAGCGGGCAGCCGAGCTCCAAGACGCCGACGCCGAACTGAACGAGGTCGAACGGATCCTCCGCATGGAGGAGTCGGCGACCGCCGGATCGTGCCCCTCCTGCGGCGCCCCCCACTCGAGCGGCGCCACCTTCTGCTGGCAATGCGGCAAGCCGCTGCTGGAGCAAGTCTCCGGCGACACGATCCTGCGGCGGTAGAGCTCCGAGGAGAGGGTACCGACCCTCTCCTCTCTCAAACTCGGGCTGGAGACCTCGCAGACGAACGAGGTGCGCTTCGGGCCCTCCTTACAAGCCGTTCGGAGAGGGTCGGTACCCTCTCACCATCGGTCGCCGCCAGGAGGTGTGCGCCCTCTTTGACAGCTAGCCGAAGCGGCCCGTCACGTAGTCCCGCGTCCGCGGATCCCTCGGCGAGCCGAAGATCTTCTCCGTCTCGTCGAACTCGATCAGCGTGCCGATCGGCTTCTCGCCGCGGGTCTCGAGGCTGAAGAACGCGGTGCGGTCGGCGACGCGCGCCGCCTGCTGCATGTTGTGGGTGACGATGACGATCGTGAAGCGGCCTTTGAGGCTGTGGATCAGGTCCTCGATCGCGCCGGTGGCGATCGGGTCGAGCGCCGAGGCGGGCTCGTCGAGGAGGAGGACGTCGGGTTCGATCGCGATCGCGCGAGCGATGCAGAGTCGCTGCTGCTGACCGCCGGAGAGGCCGAGCGCCGAGTCCTTCAGCCGGTCCTTGACCTCGTCCCAGAGCGCCGCCCCGTGCAGCGCTTTCTCGACCCGCTCGTGCAGCCCCTGGCGCATGCCGAGGTTGCGCGGCGCCCAGGCGATGTTGTCGAAGATCGACTTCGGGAAGGGGTTCGGTTTCTGGAACACCATGCCGATCCGCCGCCGCACCTCGACGGTGTCGACGTTGGAGCCGTAGATGTCGTGGCCGTGGTAGCGGATCTGGCCCTCGATGCGAAAGCCCGGCACCGGGTCGTTCATCCGGTTGAGGCTGCGCAGGAAGGTCGTCTTGCCGCAGCCGGAGGGGCCGATCAGCGCCGTCACCTGGCCGCGGCGGATCCGCATCGTGACGTCGATCAGCGCCTGCTTGGGGCCGTAGAAGATGCCCACGTCGTCGGACTCGAAGACCGCCTCGGGGGCGATGTGGACGTGGCTCTCGGCGGCGCTCTCGGTCGCCGCGGGCGAGCCGATCACGCCGGGCAGCGGCTCGGTCCGCAGCCGCACGCGGCCCGGAGCGGCGGGCGCGTGGCCGTTGGTCAGTGGGGCCTCGAAGGTCTGGTCGTCGATGCTCATCGGGTCATCTTCCTTTTGCTGCGGTTGAGGAGGGCGCGGGAGCCGAGGCCGAGGGCAAGGATGACTGCGATCAGGATCAGCGAGAGCCCCCAGGCTTTGGTGAAGCCTTCCGGGTTCGCTTCTTCCGACAGCTGAAAGATACGCACCGGCACGTTCGGCAACGCTTCAAGCGGGTTGAACTGGAAGGTGTCGTCTTTGAAGAGGGAGCTGCAGAGGAGGAGCGGCGCCGTCTCGCCGGCCGCGCGGGCGACCGAGAGCAGGGTCGAGGTGACGATCCCGGGGGCGGCGGCCGGGAGGATGATCGTCAACACGCTGCGCCAGCGGGCGACCCCGAGCGCGTCGGCGGCTTCGCGCTGTGGGCGCGGCACGAGGTTCAGCACCTCCTGGGTGCCGCGGGCGATCAACGGCACCATGATGATCGAGAGCGCGATCGCACCGGCGAGGCCGGACTCCGTCTTCGTCGCTTTGACGATCAGGGTGTAGACGAAAACGGCGATGATGATCGAGGGCATCCCGTTCATGACGTCGAGCAGAAGCTGGACCGGGCGGGTGCTGCGGCGACCCGCGTACTCGCTCAGGAAGAGCGCGATCAGCACCCCGATCGGTGCCGCGATCGCGGTCGCGATCCCGACGATGATCGCCGTGCCGACCAGATCGGGCCCGACGCCTTCCGGCGACCCCTTGGTGATGAAGTCCCAATTGATCGCCTTGGCTCCGTGACCGACGACAGCGGTGACGACGATCACGAGCACGGCGACCGCGGCGACCGCGGCCGCGATCGCGAGGCCCTGGATCACGCGGCTGGTGAGGTGACGGCGACCGAGGTTGCCGGTGGCGACCAAGGGCTGCGTCGGGTCGAACTCCCCTACGGCCTGCGCGCGCCTGATCCTCATCGCATCACCCTCCGACGTTGCCGAAGCGGTGGCCGACCCAGCTGGCCAGCAGGTTGGAGGCGACGCCGATCACCAGCAGGAGCGCGGCGAGGTAGTAAAGCGAGCCGAAGTGAAGTTCGGAAATCGCGCTCGGAAACTGCAGGGCGATGAGCGAGGCCATCGTGCCGCCGGTCTTGAACAGCGAGATATGCGATTCGGTGCCGCCGCCGACCACCTGGGCGACGGCGATCGCCTCACCGAGCGCGCGGCCAAGGCCGAGCAGGCAGGCGGCGATGATCCCCGAAAGGCAGGTCGGCAGGATGACCCCGCGGATCACCTCCCAGCGGGTCGAGCCGAGGGCGGCGGCGCCGTCCTGAAGGTCACGCGGCACGGCCATGAAGAGGTCGCGAGAGACCGAGGCGATGATCGGGATCACCATGATCGTGAGGATCAGGCCGGCGTTGAAGATGCTGGCCCCGGTGGTCTGGGGAGCGCCGAAGATCGGGATGAAGCCGAAGGTGTCGTGGAGGAACGGCTCGACCGTGTTGGCAAGGACCGGGCCGAGGATCAAGAGACCCCAGAAGCCGAGGATCACGCTGGGGATGGCGGCGAGCATTTCGACCAGCGGCGAGATCACGTTGCGAACGCCGGCCGGAGCGAGCAAGGCGAGGAAGACCGCGATCGAGATCGCCACCGGGGCACCGATGAAGAGGGCCATCGCCGAGGTGATCAGGGTGCCGAAGATCAGCCCTCTGCCGCCGAATTTTTCCAGCGGCGGCGCCCATTCCTGGTGGGTGACGAAGCTGAAGCCGTACTTCGAGAAGGCCGGCTGCGCGCCTTCGATCACTTCCTTGGCGATCAGGATCAAGACGATCGCGGCCAGCACCGCCGCGCCGGCGCAAATCAGGCGCAGCGAGAGGTCGCCGACCCGGTCGGCGCGCTTGCGGGAGTCACTCTGCCGGCTCCGTCGCGCCAGCTTCAGCGGCGCGGTGCCGGCGGGCGGGGTGGCGCTCGTCATCGGGGCCAATGTAGAGGAGGGGATCGGTAAGCGAACCCGCCTCGCCGCGATTTTCACAAGATTGAAACATCTCACTGTGTGACCGACGGCGGCAGCCAACTCACGCCTGGTCACTGTCACAGTTTTGTTACATCTCTTTAACGATGAATGTTACGGAGTTGTAACCAAACTTATTCACGGGAATGACACAAAATCGCGTTTCCGGGAGGAGAACCTACGCGCCGATAATCCCACCCTTGGTTGAAAGGAAACGCTTTTGATTCGCAATAGGTTGCTTGCAATCCTCATCGCGGTCGGAGGAACGGTTGGAGGCATGGCAGCCGTCTCGACCGCGAGTGCCTCGGCCGCAGGCCTTACCGGCGCCGGTTCGACGCTGGTTGCGCCGCTGATGACGAACTGGATCAACGGCTTCGAAATCAAAGAAGGAATCCCGGTCAAATACTCTGCCGTCGGCTCCGGCGAAGGCATCAAAGCGATCAGCAACGGCACCGTCGACTTCGGCGCCTCCGACGCTCCGATGACCCCTGAACAGGAATCGAAGTGCAGCGGTTGCGTGACGATCCCGTGGGCCCTCTCGGCCACCGGCATCGGCTTCAACGTCCCCGGGATCAAGAAACTGAACCTGAGTGGCGCGGTCCTGGCCGGCATCTACTTCGGCAAGATCACCAGCTGGAACGACCCGAAGATCGCCAAGCTGAACCCGAAGGCGAAGCTGCCGAACCTGGCGATCACTCCGATCTACCGCTCCGACGGCTCCGGTGACACCTACGCGTTCACCAACTACCTGTCGAAAATCAGCCCCGCCTGGAAATCGGAAGTCGGCTACGCCACCACCGTCGGCTTCAAAGCCGGTGTCGGTGCCAAAGGCAACTCCGGGGTGACCTCCACGGTCGCCAAGACCCAGGGCTCGATCGGCTACATCTCGGCGTCCTACCTGATCGCCGCCGGCTCGCTCGGCGTCGCCGCGATCGAAAACAAGGCCGGCAACTTCGAGTTCCCGAACCTGAAAAACATCGAAGAAGCCGCCTCGACGGTGAAGTCGCTGCCGGCCAGCAACACGATCAGCATCACGAACCCGCCGAAGAAGGCCTCGGGTGCCTACCCGATCTCGACCTTCACCTACGCGATCGTGCCGCACAGCGCGCCGCAGAAGGGGTTCCTGCAGCAATTCCTGAACTACGCCATCACGAAGGGACAGGCCTACGGTGCCGCGCTCGACTTCGCGCCGCTGCCGAAGGTCGTCGTGACCGCCGCCAAAAAGGCGATCGCCTCGCTCTAGGCGAGTCGGTCAGGCGCCGCGAGGCGTTAGCTGGTCAGAGCCGGTGCGGGGCCTTCGGGCCTCGCGCCGGCTCTTTTTTGGGAGCTCCGGGAGAGGGAGTCCTGACTCTCTCTCTCTCTCAAACTCGGGCAGGAGTGGAGGCGGACGAACGAGGTGCGGATCGGGCCCTCGTTACAAGCCGTTCGGAGAGGGTCAGGACTCCCTCTTCGGGCCAGCCCGAGGGATCGCAGGCGCTTCGGGGCTCGGTAGCTGGAAGAGACGGGGCGCTTCGGGGAGCGGACCCGCCGCGGAGACGGAGGCTCAGCGCCGGAGGGATCAGGCGAAGGCTTGGGAGGCGCGGCGGCGGAGGTCGGCGTTCAGCATGCCGGTGACCTGGCTCGGCGTCTCGCCCGCCGAGGGGACCGCGGCGCCGATCAGGCCGCTGGCGCGGAAGCCGAAGAGCGGGGCGACGAAGCCGAGGTCACGGATCTTGCGCACCAAGGCGACGGCGTCACGGGCCTCGGCGTTGGGGCCGCAGAGCACGATCGCGGTCGGGTCGAGCGCGCCGAGCGCCCGCTCGAGGCGCTCGTCGCCGAGCTCGTTGGAGAGGACGAGGACGCGGAAGCCGGCCCGCCGCAGCGAGAGGTCGAGCGCCTGGGTGTGGACCTCCTCGGCGTCGAGACCCTTGCTCGAGTCGATCAAGAGGATCCCCGCCGGGCGCGAGGCGGCCGCGGCGAGGCGGCGGGCGCCGTGCAGCCAGCCGGTCGCCCAGCGAGCGGCGAACTCGAGCTCGGCCTCGGCGCTCGGATCGCCGGCGAGGCGGTCGACGGCGGGCAGCAGCAGCTCCTCGACCGTCCGCTCCAGCGGCCGCACGGCGAGGCTTTCCTCGATCGCGCGGTCGGCGGCCGCCTCGTCGAAGCTCTCGAAGGCGCCGATGAGCGAATCGTCGCCGACCGGCGCCTGCTGGCGCTGGCGGGCGAGGGCCACCGCGGAGGAGATATTGCCCGTCTGGGCGAGCGCGTCGCGCAGCGTCTGCAGCTCGATCAGGTCGTAATTGCGGTGGTTGCCGACGGTCCGCTTCGGGGTCGGGAAGCCGTAGCGGCGCTCCCAACTCCTCAGGGTGTTGGGGCTGACGCCCAGAACTTCGGCAGCTGCGTTGGTGCGGATTCCCGGCATAAGTGCGCCGAATCTTGACAGCGGATCGGCAGGTTTACCGCTGTTATCGGCAGATTTCGCAAAATCGTTAGCGATCTTGCAAGGAGACCAGCGCCTCAAAGGCGCTCCACGAGCCCCGCGACCTGGTCGGCGCGCCGCGGATACGGCTGCGCCTAGTGTCGAGCTGGCGCCCGGGCGGGGGTTCGGTCCGGGCGGTGGGGGTTCGGGCCTGATGAATCGGAGTTCCCCCGTCCCGGGCGTCTCGGAGGCGACCCGGGCAGGCTGTGGCCGCCTCCGGGACGCCCGGGACGGGAGGTCTTGCGGGGGGAAGCCTGCACAGGGACGGGTGCATCGCTCAGGAGCGTCTGTGTGG
>JAFDWF010000026.1 GCA_018268575.1 Actinomycetota bacterium | reverse complement strand
GTCCGTGAGGAAGGGTCCACGATCGCAGGGAAGGCGTATGCCTTCCTGCGAGGGTTGAGACCCCTCTCTTCGCGCTGAGTGAATCCGGGCCCCTATAGAGGCTGTCGCACAAACCTCCCACTCCGTCCGCCCCGGCGGCGAGCATCGGGCCATGCCCCAGAACTTCCTCAGCTGCGAGCGTGACCAACCCCTGCTGTTGCCGCCCGACCTGCGCGACTGGCTCCCCGAGGACCACCTCGCCTGGTTCGTGATCGGATCGGTCGAGGCACTCGACCTCGCCGACTTCTATTCCGCCTACCGCTCCGACGGCCATGGGCGCTCTGCCCACGATCCTCAGATGATGGTCGCGCTGCTGCTCTACGCCTACGCCACGGGTGAGCGCTCCTCCAGGCGGATGGAGCGGCGCTGCCACGAGGACGTCGCCTACCGGGTGATCGCCGCGAACCGGGTCCCCGACCACGCCACGATCGCCCGCTTCCGCGCCCGCCACCAGGGCGCCCTGGCGGCGCTCTTCACCCAGATCCTCGGCCTCTGCGTGGAGGCCGGGATCGCCTCGGCCGCGGTGGTGGCGGTGGACGGGACCAAGGTCGCCGCCGATGCCTCCGGGCACCGGAACGAGGATCACGAGGAGATCGCCCGCGAGATCCTCGCCGAGGCGGGCCGGGTCGACGAGGCCGAGGACGAGATATACGGCGATCGCCGTGGCGACGAGCTGCCCGCGGAGCTCGCCACCCACGGCGGCCGCAAGGAGTGGATCCGCGAGGCCCTGCGGCGCCAGAGGGAGGCGCGCGAGGAAGACCCGGAGCCGGTCCCGAGGGCGCGGGCGGAGCGCCTCGAGCTCTGCCGGAGGCGGCTCGAGGACGATCACCGCACCGTGGTCGAGGCCCACCGCGCCTACGAGGAGGCAAAGGCCGAGGGCCCCCGCCGGGGCCGCCCGCCCACGGCCGCCGAGCCGCCGGCGGGGCCCGAGGGCCGGGTCAACACCACCGATCCCGACTCGCAGAAGATGCGCTCCCCCCACGGCTTCCTGCAGGGCTATAACGCCCAGGCCCTCACCAACGAGGCGCAGGTGGTGATCGCCGCCGAGGTGCTGACCGAGGGCAACGATTCGGGGGCCCTGGCCCCGATGGTGGAGCTGGCCACCACCGAACTGGGCCGGGCCGGCTCCCCGGAGCGACCGGGCATCCTGCTCGCCGACGCCGGCTACCGGTCGGCCGTGCAGGTCGACCGGGTGCGCGAGGGCGGGGCGATCCCGCTGGTCCCTCCCGACGGCCACTCCCGGGGCGCCCCCGATCCAGGTGGGGGCGTCGGCCCTGACGAATTCATGCGGCGGGCGCTGCGGACGCCGACCGGGGCGGCGCTCTACCGCAGGCGCAGGTGGATGATCGAGCCGGTCTTCGCCGACATCAAGTTCAACCGCCGTGCCGGGCGCTTCAGACGCAGGGGCCTCGGGGCGGTACGCTCGGAATGGCGCCTCCTCACCGCCACCCACAACCTCCTGAAGCTCCACCGGCACAACCTCGCCCTCGCCGCGGGGTGAGGGGGGCCGGTTCGCGGCCGGTCGCGGGCGATACGCCCCGGCTGCCGCGGCTTTACGCGACAGCCTCTATAGGGGCCCAGAACCGTGGTCACGTGTTTGTGACCGTGGAAGAACTGTGAAATCCGTGACGTCTCCCTCACGTCTCCCGCGTGGTTACCGGCGTCTTCGTGACTTCCCGCCCCTCCGAGCACGAGTGTGCACTTGAGCCGCCTATGGGCGGCTCAAGTGCACACTCGTGGCAAGGCCTGATGTGCTCGCCCGGACCCTTGGCCGTCTCCTCGGATCCCGGCCTTCTCGGAGGCGGCCACAGCCTGCCCGGGTCGCCTCCGAGAAGGCCGGGTCCCTCTGGCGTCCCCCGGAAGCGCCCACGTCCCTTCCCGGGCGCCAGCCGGCGACGCCCCCCGTCCCTCAGCGTCCCCGGAGACCTAAATCTTCAGCAGCACGATCGTGTTCACCACGAACACGATCGCGAAGAACACCGTGGCGCGGTCAAGATTGCGCTCGACCATCGAGCCGCCGCCGAGTTGGCTGCCTCCGCCGCCGATGCCGAAGGCACCGGAAAGGCCCGCGTCTTTGCCCGAGTGCAGGAGCACGAGGAAGACCAAGACGACGGCGACGATGACCTGGAGGACGCCTAGAACGGTGTACACGGGGCTGAGTGTAGAGGGTTCGCGCCGCTAATCGCGTTCGGCCGGGTCCGAGGAGGCCCCGTTGCCGTTGCCGTTCCGGTGCCCGTTGCCGTTCGGCGCCCCGTTCGTGTGCTCGGCCGTCGCCGCGCCGTTGCCGTTCGCTCCGTTGCCGCTCGCGTGCCCGTTACCGCTCGCGTGCCCGTTCCCGTTGGTCGGGGCGCCGTTGCCGTTGCCGCCTTCCCAGTCGCTCGGCAGCCCCGCGCGGCCCGGACGGGGCGCGGCGGTGCCGGCTCCCACCCCCACCGCATCGAGGATCTCCACCGCTTCCTTGCGCAGCTCGGCGTCGAGGATCGCGTAGTCCTCGTCGGAGAGCTTGCCGGAGGCGTAGTCGAGTTCGGCGTCGCGGATTTCGCGGTATTTGCCTTCCTTCAGCTCGTCGGCCTCGGTCCGCACCATCGCGCCCTTGCGGCGGCTGCGGCTCGGCCAGACGGCGATCAGGGCGCCGATCAAGCCGATGATGCCGCCGATCCACATCCACATCACCAGCGGGTTGATGATCACCTTGAAGGTCGCCGCCGATTCGCTGTGGATGTACTGGCGGGCGATCTTTTCCGCCGAGAGCAGCTGCAGGCTTTCGATCTGTTCGAGTGCCCCCGCGCGCAGGCGCGGGTTCGCCTGGGCGGTGCGCATCAGCGCGTTCAGGTCTTTGCACTGGGGCGGCGTCCCCGGACCCGCGGCGACGCATTTCTGGAAGCCTTTTTCGGCCAAGGCAAGCTGGTGTTGGACGCTCTGCACGTTGGGCGCCACGGTCACCCAGATGTCGTGGAGCGGGCCGGTCTTGAGGCCGACCTCGGTGGTCGCCTCGCCGGCGAAGTAGTCGGCCAGGCCACCGGTCGCCGCGGCGCCGGTCGGCCGGAAGAAGCGGCGGCTGGTGCGCAGCATCGTCAGGAACTTGCCGTTTTCCTTCACTTCGACTTCGGCGCCGAAGGTGTACTTCTCCGAGTCGACCAGGACGTAGGGCCGCTTGTAGGTGAATTCACGCCCGTCGACGACGCGCGCTTCGCCCGGCTTCATCGCCACGTTCTCGTTGGTCTGGAAGCTCGAGGAGGCGGCGATGCCGATCAGCAGCACGGCGATGCCTATGTGGGCGATGTAGCCGCCGTAGCGGCGCCGGTTGCGGACGATGATCGCGATCAGGGCGCCGCCGAAGTTGCCGCCGGAGATCTTCTGCCGCCCGCGGGCGCCGTTGTAGAACTCCTGCAGCACGCCCGAGATCGCGAAGGCGGCGAAGGTGAAGAGCGCCAGCGCCCACGGTCTGTGCGCCGCGTCGGTGAAGGCCCAGAGCGCCCCCAGGGTGACCAGCGCCACCGCCAGCGGGATGCGGAAGACCCGCCTCGCCGAGGCCCAGGTCACCCGCCGCCAGGCGAGCAGCGGCCCGATCCCGGTGAACAGCACCAGCAAGACCGCCAGCGGCGTCGTGTACTTGTCGTACCAGGGCGCCGCGAGCGAGCTCTTCTGGCCGGTGAAGAGTTCGGCGATCAGCGGGAAGAACGTCCCCCAGGCGATCACCACCGTCAGCCCGACCAGCAGCAGGTTGTTGACCAGGAAGACCGATTCTCGCGAGATCAGCGAGTCGATCCGCTTCGGCGAGCGCAGGTCGTCGAGCCGCGAGACGAGCAGGAGGGTGGAGCCGATGACGACGATCCCGATCACGCAGAGCAGGTACGGCCCGACCGTGTCGTTGCCGAAGGCGTGAATCGACTGCAGGACCCCGGAGCGCACCAGGAACGTCCCCAACAGGCACATCGAGAAGGTCGCGACGATCAGGGTCGCGTTCCACACCTTCAGCATCGAGCGCTTCTCCTGCACCATGATCGAGTGCAGGAACGCGGTGCCGAGCAGCCACGGCATCAGCGCCGCGTTCTCGACCGGATCCCAGGCCCAGTAGCCGCCCCAGCCGAGCTCCGAGTAGGACCAGCGCGCGCCGAGCAGGAGGCCGAAGCCGAGGAAGGTCCAGGCGATCAGGGCGAAGCGGCGGGTGGCGCGGATCCACTCGGAGTCGACCTTGCGGGTGATCAGCGCGCCGATCGCGAAGGCGAAGGGGATGGTCCAGGCGACGTACCCCGAGTAGAGCATCGGCGGGTGGATCATCATGCTCGGGTGCTGGAGCAGCGGGTTCAGGCCGATCCCGTCCCGCGGCGTGGGGATCGTTTTGAACGGGTTGACGTCGGGCGCGAACAGCATCAGCCCGATGAAGAAGGAGCCGATCGCCATCATCACGGCGGTCGCCCAGGGGACGATCTCGCGCAGCTTGTGGCGGGTCGAGTAGAGGGCGAGCGAGGCGGCGATCGAGAGCACGAACGACCACAGCAGCAGCGAGCCTTCCTGGCTCGACCACATCGCCGCCAGCTTGTAGAACATCGGCGTCTCCAGCGAGGAGTGTTCGGCGACGATGTTGAGCGAGAAGTCGTTGGTCGCGAAGCTGACCTCGATGATCACGATGCAGGCCAGGAGCAGGCCGAAGACCGCGTAGACGCCGCGGCGGGCGAGGGCGACGCGACCGTCGTCGTGACGCCAGACGACGGCGGTCACCGCCGAGGCGGCGGCGACGAAGAAGGCCAGCGCCAGTAAGACGTGGCCGACGTCAGCCATTACTGCCGGAGTAGCTGCTGCCGCCGCCGGCCGTGGATTCGGTCGCGTTGGTGGTGAACTTGGAGGGGCACTTGGTGATCAACGATTCCGGTTCGCCGACGAAGGTGCCGTTTTCCATCGCGCCGGTGAGGACGATCTCGCGGCCGCCCCGGAAGGGATCGGGGACCGCGCCGTGGTAGCTGACCGGCATCGTCTCGGCGTTCCCTTCCCGGTCCTTGACTTCGAAGGTGATGCCGGTGCCGTCCTGTCTGATCGAGCCAGGGACGACCTTGCCGGTCATCTCGGTCTTCATCCCGGGGGACGAGCTGAGGATCTGGGACGGTTCCTTGGCCTCGGTCGAGGCGGAGAAGCTGGTGTAGATCAGGGCCACCGCCAGCAGTACGGCAACCGACAGGGCGACAACCAGCCGGATCTTGCGCTTGCGTGAGGGATCCACGTCGTGGCCCATTATTCCAAGTGGGCCCGGTTGACACATCAAGGTCACCTAAAATTCCAGCGATGCCAGACGCGGAGCCAAATCCCGAGACCGCCGAGCCGACCCCGCCGAAGCCGGTCCTGCTGATCACCGGAGCGAGCAGCGGGATCGGCGCCGCGACCGCGCGGGCGGCGGCCGACCGCTACCGGCTCGTGCTGGCGGCGCGGCGGCGCGAGGCGCTCGACGGCCTCGCGGCCGAGCTGGGTGGGCCGGGCAGCGCCCTGCCGGTCCGCTGCGACGTCACCAAGTGGGACCAGGTCGAGGCGCTGGCGGCGCGGGCGCTGGCCGAGTTCGGCCGCATCGACGCCGTCTTCGCCAACGCCGGGTTCGGGGCGACGCGCGGCTTCCTCGAGGAGTCGCCCGAGCACTGGGAGTCGATGGTGCTGACCAACGTGCTCGGCCCGGCACTGACGATCCGCGCGACCCTCCCCCACCTGCTGGAGCGCGGTGACGGCCACTACGTGATCACCAGCTCGGTGGCCGGACGACGGTCGCTGCCGGGGTCGCTCTACTCGGCGACCAAGCACGCGGCGACGAACATCGGCGAAGGGCTGCGCCAGGAGCTGCGCGGGATGCACGAGAACGACAAGATCAAGGTGACGCTGATCGAGCCGGGAATCACCGCCACCGAGTTCTTCGACCAGGTGCCGGCCGAGTGGGCGCTGCGCGACGAGGACATCGCCCGCGAGGTGGTCCACGCCCTGACCGCGCCGCCCGGCGTCGAGATCAACGAGATCCTGATCCGCCCGACGGCGCAGCGGGGCTGAGCGGGCAACACCGCCGCGTGCGTTCGCACTTTCCTACACGTAGTGAGGGAAAGTGCGAACGCACCAGCGGGCGGCGGGGCGCTCAGCGGCTGAGCAAGAGGCGGACGAGGCGCCAGTAGGCGCGGAGCGCGAGGCGGGCCGGGGCGGAGCGGACCACGGCGGGGATGAAGGGACTGTCGAGGTCCGGGGTGAGGGCGGCGGCGAAGGCGCCGGCGGAGACGGCGCGGGTGCGCTGGATCTCCCTCCGCTCGCGCAGGAGGCGCGGCAGCCAGGCGACGAATTCGGCGTTCGCGCGCAGCTTCTGACCACCCCAGCCGCCCGCCACCGAGGCCGCGATCAGCGCGATCTCGGTCGCCAGCAGCGCCGGCGCCAGCAGCAGGAGCAGCGCCCCGGGGTAGACCCGGACGAGAGCCGCCAGCCTGTTGCGCTCCAGCCAGCGCCACTTGTTCTGAGCCGAGGCGGTGAACTCGTAGTCGTGGGCGACCACCGCGGTCGGCTCGAGCCCCGGCGTCTCCCCCGCCAGCCGCAGCCGCAGGGCCAGGTCGACGTCCTCGTGGTACATGAAGAAGCGCGGGGCAAAGCCGCCGAACCGCCGCCATACCTCGAGCGGCACCGCCAGGCAGGCACCCGAGAGCGACGTCACTTCGCACGGCCCGGGCGCCTTCTCGATCGGCTCGTCGTGCATCCCGGACCAGACGATCCCGGTGAAGTGGATCGGATTGCGAGCCGAGTTGATCGTCGTCGCGTCCTCGCCCGCGACAAGTCCCTGCCAGGCCGACCAGCCGCGGCCCTCGAGCCAAGGCCGGCGGATCGCCTCGCCCCACCCCGGCAGCGGCATCGCGTCGGGGTTGAGGATCACCAGCAGATCGCCGGTCGCCGCCGTCGCCCCCACGTTCACGCCGCCGGCGAAGCCGCCGTTGCGCCCCATGCGGACCAGCTTCGCCTGCGGCGCCAGCTCCTCGACCACCGCCGCATCATCGCCGGGCGAGTCGTTGTCGACGACGATCAGCTCGTCGCCCTCGCGCAGCTCGGCGAGCAGCGGCGGCAGGGTCCGGCGCAGCTCCTCGGCGGAGCTCCAGGCGACGATCAGGACGGAGACGGAAGGGCGCACCGGCGCGGAGGCTAGTCAGCCCGTCGCACCGGCGCCCGTCCGTGCCCTCCCCAGGGCTACTTCTTCTTGCCTCCGGACTTCTTCTTCCCGCCGCAGGAGGCGATGTTGAGACGGAGCTTGTTCGTCTTCACCACCTTGCCGTTCTGGCCTTTCATGTTGAGGATCGCCAGCTGTGGGCTCTTGCAGAGGTTGGTCGAATTCTGCAGGAGGCTCTTCTTGCCACCCTTCATGTTCAGGACGAACGTCTTCAACGGGACGTCCGGGGTGTTGTTGAACACCGTCTTCAGCCCCCCGTGCTTGGAACTGATGACGCCGTCCAGCTGGATGTTGATCTGGCCTTTGAGGTTCGCCAGGAGGTCCGGAAGCTTGTGCTTGGAGGAGACCATGTAGACCGGGCCCTTCAACTTCTTCTTCAGCAACGGGCTGCTCGCTTCGGCGTGCCCGTAGATCGAGTTCTGCGGACATTCGCTCGCCGCCAGCTGGACCCTCGTGCAGACGGTCTTGATGTGACCTTGGTCGAGGAACAGCGAGTGCGGCAGGTTGAGTGCCGTGCGAGCGATGTTGGCGTCGCCCTTGCGCGCCTTGACCACGACCCGGATCTGCGGGTTCTTCGCCCGCGTGGTCGGGCCGGAGATCCGCGCGTTGAACGACGGCTTGAACCCCAGCTTGCCGCAGCCGGTCGCCTGGTAGGGCGAGCTGACCGCATAGCTCGACCAGGCGGCCGAGCTGGCCGGGTTGGAGCCACCGCCGTTGATCGTCCCGGTCGTCGCGCTCGCGGCGCAATTGGTCGGGTTGATCATGAAATTGTGGCGGTCGACGTTGACGTCGATCGAGCGGATGTCCAGCTTGACCCCGCCGAACACGTTCGGGATCGGGTCCGATACGGCGTTGACCTGGGCGGTCATCGGGTTGACGTTGAGCGCCACCCGGACGACCACGGTGCCGAGGTCGAACGGGCCCGAGACGGCCGGGGTGATGATCGCCATCGACAGCGGCGCCCCCTTGTAGGGGCCGCCGAGGTACGCGGTGCCCGGCAGGCTGAGCGGCGAGTTGCCGGTGCCCGAGAGCGTCGTGGTCGAGCCGATCGCGCTTTCCGAGGAGCAGCTCGGTTTCGCCTGCTGCGCCTTGCCGCTGCTCGCCGCCGCAGCGGCGAGTTCGGCTTCCCCGCAGTAGGGGATCCCGGCCAGCCGCCCGACGAGGCCCTTCGGCAGGGTCACCTTGACGACTTTCAGCTCCTGTTCGCCGTCGTTCCTCCCGATGTGCACCTTGAAGGTGCTGTACTGGCCGGCCGCACTCGATTCCGAGGCCGCGCTGTAGCTGGGCGTGAACTTCCGCGCCCCGAGACTGGTCGGGCAGCTGCCGCCACCGGGGACGCTGGTGAGTGCCGTATTGGCGGTCGGTTTGTTCTGGCCGGGGTTTTCCGACCAGGGGGTGAATTCGGTGGTGGTCGTGTTCGTCCCGCAGGTGGGCGGCGAGGTGAGGATCCCCTTGTCTCCGCCGAAGAAATGGAGGCGGAAGTTACGGAACGTCGCCTGTGGGTTTTCCGCCACGACCGCGGTCAACTGACCGGTGGTCGCGTTCGGGAAGACCTTGCCCTCAAGCCGAACGTTGACACCGTATCTGGTCGAGAACGCATGGATGAAGATCCGGAACTGTTCGCCGGATTCGAAGGCACCCGGTCCGTTTTTGAGCGGCGCGCCGACGTAGACGTCCCCGAACAAAGAGTTGGGCGGCAGCGACGGAGTTTGGATCTCCACCGTTCCGATCTTCGAGGCGTCGGGACATTCGACCGCCGCGTTGGTGTGGTAGTGGAACTGTTCGTCGGTGCAGGCTGCAAGGCCGTTGCTCGCCGACGGGTTGATGCCCATCCCTTCCGGCAGCATGACCTTCGCGACCTTCAGGTATGAGTTGGAGATCAGCGCCGACGGGTCGTATGGAATCCCGACGTCCACCGTCGTCGCTTCCGGGCTATCGACGAATTTCGCCCCGTCGGCGGTCACGGCGATTTCCGGGTTGAAGGGCACTTCGCCGCAGCCGGTCGCGCCGGTCGGCGTGGTGTAGGACGCTTCGGAGAAGGCCGTGGTTTCGATCGGCGGCCCCTGTGATTCGACGTGGAGTTCCGAGACCTGCCCACCGGCGCAGTTGCTCGGCATCGTCAGGTAGGCACCCCCTTTGCCGCCGAGACCTTTGTTGCCGAAGAAGACCAAACGCGAACCGATGATCGGCGGGCTGGTCACCGATGGCGGATGGATGTTGCTGATGGTGAAGGTGACGTGCTGATCGACCGGGCTCAATGAGCCGACGATGAAGGTCGGCCCCGCTTCGGTCGGGAAGCCGACCATCGAGGGAGCGCCTTCGAAGGGCACGACGTTATAGACCGGAACCGCGGCGCGGACCTGTTTGCAGTTACCAAGGAACGAGGGTTCGAGGCATGGCGGGGTTTCGGCTGCGACCGTCAGGTAGTTGATACCGACGATCGTTTCCGGTTTGCAGGTGAACGGAGGGGTTTCGATTTCCGAGAGTGGGCACTGCGGTACCGCTTCCGGATTGACGCTCAGGCCTTCCGGCGTGTCGACGACGATCTTGTGGAGGAAGCCTTCAGGGAATCCTCCCGCTCCGGCGTTTTCGGGGTGCGTGTTCATGGTGAAGTCGGTGATCCCGAAATTCGGATGGCCCGCGGCCTGGGTGAAGAGTTTTCCGGCAGTCGTCGCCCCTTTGCACTGTTCCCCCGACTGCGCCGGGAACGGAGCGCCGACCAATTTTTCGCCGAGCGGAGGCGTGTCGACGTTTTCTTTACAGGTAACCGATTCCCACTTGGCGATCCCGAACGCAGCGTGAGCGGCCGGCGCCACGACAATGGCACCTAGGACCCCTACCGCGAGCACAAGCATCAAACGCTTGACCATCTCTTCCTCCTCCGTTAACGCAATTCCCCAAAAGCGATAACGCCGCCCCTGCGTGGCGATCCTGCTTCCCCCCTGGCACTTCTCCCAGGGAAGACACTAGCTGGCTGACCGGCCAGGTCAAGTCAACCGGTGGGCCATTTTGGATCGGATTTCCGAACCGTGTTGGCCACTTCGGCTAGGGCTGTTTGGCCTTCTTGTTGCCGCCCTTGTGCTTCTTCCCGCAAGGGGTCTGGATCCTCACGTGACGGTTCGACTTCTTGCCGTTCTGGCCGACCAGGCGGATGATCCCGCGCACCGGCTTGGCGCAGAGGTTGGTCGAGGCCTGCAGCAGGCCGTGCTTGCCGCCGGGCAGGACGAGCACGAATTTGCTCACCGGCAGGTCGGGGATGCGGGCGAAGGTGGTGCGGATGCCGCCCTTGAAGCTGTCGATGCGGCCGTCGAGGTCGATGTTCACCTGGCCGCGCAGGTGGGCGACCATGTCGGGCAGGGTGTTGTTCGAGGAGCGCAGGACGACCGGTCCTTCGAGTGGACTCGCCAGCAGCGGCGACCAGGCGCGGGCGTGGCCGTAGATCGATTTCTTCGGGCACTGTTCGGCGGCGAACTGGGGCCGCGTGCAGACGGCGCTGAGGCTCGACTGATCGAGGAAGATCGCGTGCGGCAACGCGACCGAGGCGAGCGCCGTGTTGGCTTGGCCCTGCTTGGTGGTCAGGGTCGCCTTCAGTTTCGGGTGCTTGGCGCGGTGGGTCTGGCCGAAGAGCCGCACCTTGAGGCGGGGCTTAAACTTGAGCCCGTTGCAGCCTTCGCCCTGCGAGGGAGCGGAGACCTTGGTCGAGGACCAGGCGCTCGAGTTGGTCGGGTCGGCGCCGCCGCCGGAGATCATCCCTTCGACCGCCGACTGCTTGCAGTTGGTCCCGTTGAGGGTGAATTCCTTGCGGTTCAGGTTGACGTTGATCTGGCGGATGTCGAGCTTCACCCCGCCGAACACGTCGGGGATTTCGGCGCTCGTGCTCGCCTGCCCGGTTTCCGGATCGATGCTGAGCGGCGCGCGGACGACGACGTTGCCGAGGTCGAACGGACCGGCCACCGCCGGGGTGATCACGACCACCGAGAGCGGCGCTCCCTTATATGGACCGGAGAGATAGACCTTGCCCTTGATCGAGAGCGGGGTCTGCCCGGTGCCCGCCTCGATCGTGGCGACGCCGATCTCACTCTTCGCCGTGCAGGCCGACTTCTTTTCCTCTTCGGCGCCGGAGGTCCGCGTCGCCACTTCGAATTCGTTCGGCTGGCAGTAGGCGACGCCGGCGAGCTTCGCGGTCGCCCCCGGCGGCAGGGTGAGGTTGAAGCCTTTGACCTCCTGCTGGCCTTCGCCCCGGGTGATGTTCAGCTGGTAGGGCGTGTAGGCCAGTACCTTGCTCGTCCCCGGCTTCGCCGTGAAGCCCGGCTGGAACGGGCGTTCGGCCATCGTCTTCGCACAGGGCTGACCGCCGGGCGCCTGGGTCAGCTTCAGTTCGGTGGTCGGGGTCGCCGTCGGCGCGCCGGTCGAGTACGGGATCGCGCTCGAGGTCGAGGTGTTGGTGCAGAGCGGCGGCGTGCTCAGTACCGGGATCGCATGCTTGGCCTGTGGACCGAAGGTCAGCGTCGCCGAGCTGAACCCGACCTGCGGCAGGTCGGCGAATTCACCGGTGATCTGGCCGGTGGTCGGGTTTGCCTTGATCCTTCCTTCCTCGCGCACCTGCACCCCGTAGCGGGAGGATTCGGCGTTGAAGAAGATCCGGTACTCCTGCCCCGAGAGCGGGTCGCGGCTCTTCTGTTCGGCCAGGTAGACGGGGCCGCTGAGCGAGCCCGCGGGCAGCTCCGGCGTTTCGATCGCGATCGTCCCGACCTGCGATTCGGCCGGGCAGCTGGTCGGCGCTTCGGAGTGGAGCGGGAACGCGTTGTCCGGGCAGAACTTGAGGCCCGGCGCGGTGGCGGGGTTCAGCCCGGTGTAGGCGGGCAAGGTTACGGCGGCCGTCTTGACGGTGGAGTTCGCCTGCGGCTGGGTACCCTGCGGGATGTTCAGCGACACCGACACCGGCGCCGAGGAGTCGGTCGGGCCGTTGGCGGCAGCGGTGACGTTCGGCGCGAAGGGCACCGAGGCGCAGCCGACGATCGGCACCGCCTGTTTCGGTAACGCCGGGGTCGTCTTGTATTCCTGGAAGGCCCCCGGCGCTTCGTAGGAGGCGACGTGCAGAGTGGTCGTCGTCGGCGCGTTGCAGGGGCTCGGCAGGGTCAGGAACGAGCCGCCCGCCTGACCGTCGAAGACGAGCCTGTTCTCGACCAGCGGCACCGCGGTCGGGACTTCGCTGATGGTGAAGTTCTCGTGGTAGTCGCCCGCCCAGTCGATCGTGGTGACCAGGTAGACGTCGTGGTCGGGGAGGATCAGCGGGATGTTGATGTTGAAGCCGAAGAGGGCCGGGTGGCCTGCTTCGGGTTCGATGTCGTAGACCGGCAGGCTCAGCGGCACGGTGAGGATGCTGGAGATCGATTTGATCGTGCTGGTGCCGACCACGCTTTCGGCCGGGCAGGTTTCCGGGCTCGCTTCGAAGGTGGCTTTCGGACACCACTTCACCGCCTGCGGGTTGACGTTCAGGCCCTCCGGCAGGTCGACGACGACGTCCTTGACAGAGCCTTCCGGCGTGCCGAGCAGTCCGCCCGTGTTGAAGGCGAAGTCGGTGAGGCCTTCGGCCGGATGCGTCGCCGCGGTCGCCGCGAAACGTTTGAATTCACTCGAGTAGGTGCATTCGCCGATTCCCGCGTTGCAGGTACCCGCTTCCCACTTGCTCACCCCGAAGGCCGCCACCGCCGACCCCGCGCCGAAGGCGGCGCTCAGCAGCCCGATCAGGGCCAGGGCCAGGACGACGCCTGCAGAGTTTCGTGCACTCCTCTTCATTGGGCCGATCCCTTACCCAGCTGTCTCGATCTGAAAAACAACGCGTTTATCGGTGGCATGCGGCGACCCCCAGCGGCAGCCGCTGCTTGCGCAGGTGCTTGCCGTTCTGGGCGAGGAAGTCGAGGGTCGAGAACTGCTTGTGGATGCAGAGGTTGCGGGAGTTCTGCAGCAGGCCCTTCTTGCCGCCCTTCATCGTCAGCACGAACTTGCTCACCGGCACGTCGGGGATCGGCGCGAAGGTGGTGCGGATGCGGCCGCCTTTGACCGACTTGATCACTCCGTGCAGCTGGATCTCCACCTGGCCCTGGAGGTCGACGAGCAGGTCGGGCAGCGTGTGGGTCGAGGGCACCAGGTAGACCGGCCCCGCCAGTTCGCTTTCGAGCAGGGACGATTCGGCGCGCGCGTAGCCGTAGATCGAGTCGGCCGGGCATTCGTGGGCGGCCAGCTTCGGCCGCGTGCAGATCGTCTTGATGTGGCCCTGGTCGATCAGCTCCGAGTGCGGCAGGGTCAGCGTCGCGCGGGCGAGGTTGGCATCGCCGGGGCGCGCCACCAGGGTCGCCCGCAGCTCCGGGTGGCCGGCGCGGAAGGTCTGCTTCTTGCCGCCGAGGAAGCGGGTGGTCAGCCGCGGGCGGAACTTCAGCGCCTGGCAGTTGGAGGTCTGGAACGGGACCGAGGTGGAGTAGGTGCCCCAGGCCGCTTCGTTGGTCGGGTCCCCTCCCCCGCCGCGGAGCGTCGCGGCGACCGAGAGCTTGCCGCAGTTGGTCGGGTTGAGGGTGAATTCCTTCCTGTCCAGTTCGATCACCACCTGCCGGATGCTCAGCTGGGTGCCGCCGAAGACATCGGGGATCGGGTCGGAGATCGCCGTCACCTGGGCGGTTTCGGGATCGACTTGCAATGCCACCCTCACCACGACCGTCCCGAGGTCGAACGGGCCGGCCGTGGCGGGGGTGATCACCGCCAGGGAGAGGGGAGCGCCGCGGTAGGGGCTCGAGAGGAAGACCTTGCCGGTGATCGAGAGCGGCGTCGGGCCGGTGCCCGCCTGCACGGTGGCGGTGCCGACTTCGCTCTTCGCCGGACAGCTCGAGTCGGCGGCCTCGGCGGCGCCGCTCGACTGCGCCGCGGCGGCGAGCGAGCTCGCCGGGCAGTACGGGATCCCCGCCAGCTTGCCGATCATCCCCGGCGCCAGCGCGATCGTCGCCCCCTTCAGCTCCTGCTGGCCGTTCGGGCGGGTGAGGGTTATATGGAGCGGGCTGTAGGCACCGGCGGCGTTGCTCTTCGGCGCCGCGGCGAGGGAGGGCGCGAACGGCCGCGCCCCCATCGAGGTCGGGCAGGCGCCCCCGCCGGGCAGATGCTGGAGCGCGAAGGCCTGGGTCGGCGTCGCCGCCGCGTTGCCCGAGTAGGGGACCATCTTCGCGCCGCTCGTGTTGGGGCCGCAGGTGGGTGGGCTGCTCAGCACCGAGCGTTGGCCGCCGACGAAGCTCAGCTCGAAGCTGGTGAACGGGACCTGCGGCACTTCTGAGATCGTCGTCGACAGCTGCCCGGTGGTCGGGTTGGCGAAGACGTGGCCGAGCAGCCGCACGTCGATCCCATATCGCGCCGAGGCGGCGTCGATGAAGATCCGGTACTCGTTGCCGGAGAGCGGGTCGGTGCTTTCCTGCTTGCCGATGTAGACGTTGCCTTCGAGGTTGCCTTCCGGCAGCGCCGCCGCGGCGATCGTCGCGGTGCCGATCTTCGACTCGGCCGGGCAGGTGATCGGCTGCGCCGAGTGGAGCACGAACTGGCTGTTTTCGCAGGTCTTCAGGTTGTTCGCCGCGGCCGCGGCCGAGGGGTTGATCCCCATCCCCGGCGGCAGCGTCAGCGTCGCTTCCTCCGTGGTCGAGTCGTCCTGCCCGGTTTCTTTCTGGATGTGGGGGACGGCGACGGTCACCTGGGCAGCGGCCGGGGAGTTCGTTTCTTCGGTCCCGGGGGCGACGGCGATGCTCGGCGCATAAGGGATCGTGTCGCAGCCCTTCGGCGAGGTGCCGGGCGGGATCGGCGACTCCAGGTAGGCGCCCGCGCCGGCGGGGAAGCTCTCCCCCGCCGCGATCTCTTCGTAGGAGGCCGCTTTCAGCAGGGTCGAGTATTCGCTGCCCGATTCGAGGAAGGCGCGGCCACGGCAGGTGCTCGGCGTGGTGAGGAAGGTGCCGTCGCCGGCGCGCCCGTCGAAGACCAGCCGGTCCTTGAGGATCAGGCCGGGGACGATCGACTGGAGCAACCCGCCGAGCAGCGGGATCTTCGAGGTTTCGAGCGGCAGCGCGTGTGGCACGGCGATGGTGAAGCCCTCGTGGTAATCGCTGCTGGAGGCGATGTCGCCTTCGAGGAAGACTTCGTTGCCGAGCAGTTCGAGGCCGAAGCGCGCCGCCTGCCCCTGTTTCGGGACCAGGTTGTAGACGGGGACCGCGGTGATCCCCGCGAACGGCGGGATCGGCGCCAACGCACTCACCGCCGCGGTCACGCCGCTTTCGCCTACCTTCGATCCGTGGCTTTCGCAGCCCGTCGCGCCCGCTTCGAAGACTTCGATCGGGCAGCGGGCGGTCGCCCCCGGATTGACCGCCAGGCCCACCGGCAGCTCGACCCGCACATAGGCGAGTTCGGTGCTCGGTCGTTCGAGCGGGCCGCTGTGGGCGACGATGAACTGGGTGAAGCCGTAGTTCGGGTGGGCGGCCGCTTCTTCAAAGAAGAATTCGCCCGGGTTGCTGCCGACGTTGCAGAAGTCGGCGGCGGTCGGGTCGGTGATCGCCGGTTCCTTCTTGCAGGTGCCCGCCTGCCAGCCCGAATCGACCTTCGGTTCGTGCGGATTGCTCGGCGCGATCACCGAGGCGGTGTCCGCAAAGGCCATGGCGGGTAGCGCGAGCAGGATGGCAAGCGCAACGACGCAGATCACCGCAAGGCCAGGAAAGGTGGGCCAGGCGTCAGTAATCGAGGCGCCGCCAAGCGCCGCATCTCTCCTCCAGAAGAGCATCCCAGGCGTGACAGTACCCGAAAATCATGACATGAATCAACATTTTTTGGTAATGTCGATCGCATGGTCGGGAAAAATTGGGTACTTGACCACGTGAACGACGGCAACGGAAACGGAGTCACGCACCTCATGGCGAAGGGAAGACCGACCACCGAAGGCAACAGGGCAAGCGGCACCGGCGGCGGGAGCGCGAGCAAAAACGGCGCCCGTCCTGGCACCGAGGCGATCCCGGTCGACTGGGAGCGGTTGGCGCGGGCGACGGCCCACCCGCTGCGGGTCTCGATCCTGGAAATCCTCGGCATCGACGGCGGCCGGGTCCTCTCCCCCTCGGACCTCAGCCGCGAGCTGCAGATCCCGCTCAGCAACACCAACTACCACGTCACCGAGCTGGCCAAGGCGGGCCTGATCGTGCTGGTGCGCCAGCGCGCGGTGCGCGGCGCCACCGAGCACTTCTACACACTGCCCGAGGCTCTACCCAAGGTCGAGGCCGAGGGCTCGGCCGCGGCCGAGCCCGCTCACGTCTGACCCGCCCGCATCCGGGTCTGAGTCCTCGTCGCGGACGTCCATCTTCGTCGTCGCCAGCCGGCGCACCGCCAGGTAGACGACGACGGCGAGGATCAGGCTGACGCCACCGGTGCCGAAGCCGAGCCCGCCGCGATGCGGTTCCATCGCCATCCAGTCGGCGACCGAAGCTCCGAGCGGGCGGGTCAGCACGTAGGCGGCCCAGAAGGCGAGCACCTCGTTCATGCCGAACCAGCGGTAGCCGATCGCCGGGATCGCGATCAGCGCCGCAAACAGCCAGATCGAGCCGAAGTAGCCGAGGTGGAGGCTGGTCGCGGTCATGTCGCCGGCGGCGGTGCCGAGGGCGAAGGTAGCGAGGACCGTCGCCCAGTAGAAGACCTCGCGGCGGCGGGTGTAGATCGAGTGGATCGAGAGCGTGCCCTCGCTGCGATACCAGGCGAAGAAGATGACGGCGAGGACGACGGCGTAGAAGATCGTCGAGACCGAATAGGGAACGCCGGCCCCGATGTGGACGGCGTCGGCGGCGGAGGTGCCGAAGATCGCCACCATCACGACGACGCCCCAGTAGGTCCAAGCGTCATAGCGATCGGCGCGGAACTGGCGGCGCAGGGTCCAGCCGAGCAGCACCAGCATCAGGGGGATCGCGATCACCGGGCCGAGGAAGCCGTTGAGGAAGTCAGAGGTCGACTCCCCCATCGCCGTGGTCGCCACCTTCGTGAGCCAGAAGAAGGCGATGATCTCGGGGACCTTGGCGATGAGAGGGCCGCGGGTGCGGGTGTCGGGGGCCAGGGAGGAGCGGGGGGAGGTGATCGACATGGCGCGCCAAGCTAGGGAGAGGCGCTAAACCGTCGGTTAGGCGGAGCTAAGAGTTGGATGAGAGCCGGGAGGCGGGAGAGGGCGAGAGGGAAGGGTCGGGAGAGGTTCGGGGCGGAGGTATTGGAGTTCATGCGTCCCGGGCGTCCCGGAGGCGACCCGGGCAGGCTGTGGCCGCCTCCGAGACGCCCGGGACAGGAGGTTCTCGGGGGGAGGCTTGCGCAGGGACGGGTGCGTGGTGGGGGAGGTCCGGGGATCCCGGCATCTCCGTGACGGGACGGAGGATGCGACGTCTCCGTGACGGAGCCGAGGCAAGACGCCACGAAGACCGTGCGATCCGCGCGGGTCCCGTCGGGGAGATGCATGGATACGGGAGATCTCCGAGGATCCCCGCCCTGTCCGTGACGAAGGCCCCACGATCGCAGGGAAGACGTATGCCTTCCTGCGGAGGTTCCGGACCCTCCTTTCGCGCTGAGTGAATCTGGGTCCCATGGGGGCCCAAAACCGTGGTCACGTGTCTGTGACGGTGGAGGAAGAGTGGAACCCGTGACGTCTCCCTCACGTCTCCCGCTTGGTTCCCGGCGTCTTCGTGACGGACCCCGCGAAACCGCCTTCCGCTGTTCCTTATGCCCACCATTCCGGCATAGGAACAGCGGAGCGTAGGACCCTCTGCCGTCCCCTCATGACCCGGCCTTTTCGGAGGCGGCCACAGCCTGCCAGGGTCGCCTCCGAAAAGGCCGGGTCCCTTTTGGCATCCGGGCGCCGGCCGGCAGCGCCCCACCCCGCCTCAACGGGGCTCCGAAGCCGGGGCAGTCACCCGGCTACGGCAGCGGACCGCCCGCGAGCGCGACGATCGCACCGATCGCGCCCGCGGCCAACAGCACCGGGACGACGCCGCGGTGGAGCGCCAGCAGGGCGACCGCGGCGGCGGCGAGGAGGGCGTATTGCCAGGCGCAGGAGAGGGCGCCGGCGAGGGGGATCGCGGAGCCGAGGATCGCGCCGATCGCGGCCGGGCCGGCGCCGGCGAGGAAGGCGCGGGCGAAGGGGTTGCCGCGCAGCCGCTCGAAGCGGCCGCCGCCGAGCAGGATGAAGCTGAACGAGGGCAGGAAGGCGACCAGCGCCGCCAGCAGGCCGCCGCCAATCCCGTAGGCGCCGTAGCCGACCGCGGCCACCGTCGCCACCACCGGCCCCGGCGTCACCTGCCCGAGCGCCACCGCGTTGAGGAATTCCGAGTTGCTCATCCAGTGGTAGGCGTGGACGGCGTCGCCCTGCATCAGCGGCACGATCACGAAGCCGCCGCCGAAGGAGAGGCCGCCGACCTTGAGCGCCGTCCAGACCAGGTCGCCGACGCTGCCGGTCGCGATGATCGCGGCCGGCAACGTGGCGTCGCGCAGGCCGCCGGCGAGGACGGCAAGCGGCCGCGGCAGTCCCGACGGCGCGCCGGGGCGAAGCAGCGCCAGGGGCGCGAGGAGCGCCGCCGCCCCCTCCCCCGTCGCCCTCCGGATCAGCAGCTCGAGCGCACCGCAGCCGAGCAGGACGAGGACCAGCCAGGGCCCGATCGTCGCCGCCGCGACCCCGCCCGCGAGGCCGTAGGCGGCCCAGCGCAGGCGCGAGCCGCCTTCGCGGCGGGCGCGCTCCCAGCTCGGCCGCAAGAGGTCTCCCCCGGCCCGCACCGCGACCGCGGCGACCGCCGCTCCGGCCCCCGCGCCGGCGCCGCGGATCCAGTCGGGCGGCGAGCCGGCGAGGAAGACCAGCGAGAGCGCCAAGATCATCGCCACCGCCGGGACGACGAAGCCGAGCCCGCCGACGATCGCCCCCGGCCAGCCCGCGACCCGGTAGGCGCAGAAGATCGCCAGCTGGGTCGAGGACGGTCCCGGCAAGAGCGAGCAGGCGGCGTTGGCGTCCTCGAAGGCATGGTGGTCCATCCACCCCTCGCGGTCGACGACCAGCTTGCGCAGCAGCGCGATGTGGGCCGGCGGGCCGCCGAACCCGGTGACGCCGATCCGCGTCCACTCGCGGGCGACCGTCGTCGGCGACGCGCGCGGCGGCGGGTGCTCTTCCTCCGGCGGCGACAAGACCCGGCGAATCTAGCCCGCCGTGGCGGCGACGCGTTACAAAAGTGTCAACGCAGCGGCAGCGGTTCGCTGAAGGCGCGATCGGCGCCGGCTTCGGTGAGGTGGCCGTTGACGACCAGCTGGTCGAGGACGTGGCGCTGGCGCTCGCGGGCGAGGTTCAGGTGGACCTCCGGGTCGTAGGCGCTCGGCGCCTGCGGCAGCCCGGCGAGCATCGCCGCCTCGGCCCAGCTCAGCCGCCGCGGCGAGACGCCGAAGTAGCCGCGCGCGGCGGCGACGTCGCCCCAGTAGCCGTTGCCGTAGTAGACCGAGTTCAGGTACATGCCGAGGATCTGTTCGTGGGACCAGTAGAGCGCCAGCTTCACCCCCAGCCCGATCTCTTCGAGCGTCCCCCACACCCCGCCGCCGTGTGGGTAGAGGCGCTTGGCCAGCTGCTGGGGGATGGTGCTGCCGCCGGGGTCTTCGCTCGTCCCCAGGGTGGCGAGCGCGGCGCGACCTGCGCCCGCGGCGACGTTGAAGAGCGGGTCGGCCTAGCACTTCTCGTCCTCGGTCGAGACGACCGCGGCGGCCAGGCGGGCGGGCGGCGGCAGCGCCGAGGCGCGCCCGCCGTGCTCGGCGAGCAGCGCTTCGACCCGCGCCTCGGCGTCACCGACTCCCGGCAGGGTGAGCAGGTAGACGGTCCCGGCGACGGCGAGGGCCGCGGCGACGGCGACGATCGCGAGCAGCCCGAGCACCACCCGCCGGCGCCACCGTGGCCGGCGCCTGAACCGCGCGATTGGGGCCGACTGAGAATCGCCTGAGAATGCCATCTCGACTGCATCAGGTTGCTCGGATCGGCGTACCATTTTCACCGTGAACCACCTCAAGCCGTTTGAGTGGAAGTGGGCGTGGGGAATCCTCGCCGTGCTGATCTGCCTCTGCGGCCTGGCGACGATCGAACCAGAGACCGCCGAAGCGGTCAACACGATGATCGGTATCGGTGCGATCGGCTGCGTGCTCTGGGGCATCTGGCAGCTGATGCAGATGGACCAGTGACGAGCCTCTAGCTCCTAGGCCACCTCCGTCGCCAGACGATCCCCCGCCATCTGGTCGTAGGGAGTGTCCTTCCCGGTCAGCGCCAGGTGTCGGACGATCGCCACGATCGCGGCGGCGAAGACGAGGCTGACGAGGCCGGTGCCGAGGCCGACGCCCTCGGGTTTCGCCAACCAGTCGGCGACCGAGGCGCCGAGCGGCCGGGTCACCACGTAGGCGAACCAGAACGACAGGATCGAGCCCATCCCGAGCTCGAAGTAGCCGAGCGCGGGGATCGCGATGATCGCCGCGAAGAGCAGGATCGAGCCGAAGTAGCCGAGCCCGAAGGTGTAGGCGGTCAGATCTCCGGCCGCGGTGCCGAGGGCGAAGGTGGCGAGGACCGCCGCCCAGTAGAAGCACTCGCGCCGCGGCGTGTGGATGCTGTGGATCGAGAGCGTGCCCTCGACCCGGTACCAGGAGCGGAAGACGACGGCGAGGACGATCGCGTAGAAGATCGTCGAGGCGATGTAGGGGACGCCGAGGCCGACGTGCAGGACGTCGGCGCACATCGTCCCGAACACCCCCACCATCGCCACCGCGAACCAGTAGCACCAGGGGACGTAGCGGTCCCTCGCGAACTGGATGTAGATCGCCACCGCAAAGGCGATCGCGCCGAGGATCACGGCGATCTCCGGGACCATCGTGTGGACGAGGAAGTCGGAGGTCGACTCCCCCATCGCCGTGGTCAGCGCCTTGACCACCCAGAACCAGGCGGTGACTTCGGGCACCTTCGAGTAGGTGCTCCGGGTGGAAGTGAAGCGGGCGGGGAGATCACGCATGCGCGGCGGCGACCGCCTCCGTCGGCAGCCCGAGCTGGGAGACCCGCTGCGGCAGGTCGATGTGCAGCCAGTGCGAGAGGTGGGCGGGTGGCGTCTCGAGGATGATCTCGGTGTAGGCGCCGAGGTCGAGCTCTTCGACGATGTCGTCGTAGGCGTTGGGGCTGTTCGCCACCCGGGCCGAGACCGGTGAGCCCGCCGCCGCTTCCAGCCTCGGGACGGCCTCGGAGATCAGCGCCGCGGCCGCCGGGCCGGGCTCGGCCGAGCGGTCGAGCGCGACGTGGTCGGGGTTGGGCACCAGCAGGTGGAAGCGGGCGGGAGCCTGCTCCGCCCGCCGCCGCACCGCGTCGATCAGGGTCGCGGTCGGGAGCGCCTTGTTGAGCACGACGAGGACCGCCGAGCCGGCCTCGGCGACAGCGGCGACCGGCCCGCTGCGGATCACGTCCCGCTTCGAGATCGCCAGGAAGATGACCAGCGCGAGGATCGTCGAGAGGAAGATGATCGAGGTGACGGTGGTGCCGAGCCCGAGTCCCCCTTCGGCCTTCGGTGAGGCCAGGTAGTCGCCGATCGAGGCGCCGAGCGGGCGGGTGAGGATGTAGGCGAGCCAGAAGGAGAGGATCGCGTTCATCCGCAGGGCGAAGTGGAGGAAGGCGATCACTGCGATCGCCCCGGCGAAGATCCCCAGCGTCGGCAGGTAGCCGAGGGCGAGCTTCTCGGAGAGGAGGTCGCCCGCCGAGGTGCCGAGGGCGAAGGTGAAGAGGATCGTCAGCCAGTAGAAGGCCTCGCGCCTGGTGGTGACGATGGTGTGGACGGAGAGGGTGCGCTCGCTCCAGTACCAGGCGGCGAAGGTCGCGATCAGGCAGATGCTGAAGGCGGTGGTCGTCGTTTCCAGGGTCACGCCGTAGTTTTCGACCAGGTTGTCGCTGATCAAGGTGCCGACGACGCTGATCAACACCACCGCCAGCCAGTAGATCCCGGGAACGTAGCGGCGGGTGCGGAACTGGGCGACGATCACGGCGATCAGGACCGCCCCCATGATGTAGGAGGTGTTGGTGAGGCCGAGCCCCAGGTTTTCGTTGAGGTTGTCGGCGAAGGTCTCGCCCACCGTGGTGCAGAGCACCTTGATCACCCAGAAGTAGACGGTGATCTCGGGGACCTTGTTGAGCATGCGGCGTTGGGTCGTGGTCATGCGGCGCACTGTGCGGGAGCCCGATTGGAACGCCGTGAGACGTCGATGAACGCCCTCTAAATCACGCGAAGTGAGAGAAATCTCACAACCCTTCAATCTCCGCTTCATCTTGGCGCGCCACGCTGGGGGGCGATGGCCACGGTCTCCGCCCCGCCGCCTCGCCGGTCGCGGCGGCGGCCCCGAGTCGAGAGGGTCCCGCTGTGGCGGCGAGTGCGCCGCGTCCTCCTTGCCGCCTGCCTCTTCTGCCTCGGCGTCGCGGCACTCTCATGGATCCCGGCGGTGACCGGGAGCCGCAATCTCGGCATCACCGTCGCCAGCGTCGAGTGGCTGCGCAGCCACGGCGGCAACCCGATCGCCTCCCAGATCGAGAACTGGTACTACGAACTGAACGAACCGGAAAAGGGCGGGCCCGCCCTGACGTCGCTGCCGCAGGTGGGCGACGGTGCCGCCGGCTCGAGCGAAGAAGAAGGCGAAGAAGGCGAAGAAAAGCTGGCCTACTACGAGCCGCCCAACGTGAATCCGCTGATCCATCCCGTCCTGCACGGCGAGGGGGTCTGGCAGAAGGCGGGCGCCAAGGTCGGAGTGAAGCCGCCGGTCCTGCTCACCACCTTCCGCAGCGACCCTGAATACCCGCAGTTCGTCGCCGGCGTCGCCTGGATGGACAAGGAACGGACCGAACTCGCCTACGTCCCCGGCCTGGCCGAGCCGCCGGAACCGCTCGAAGACCGCGGCACGGGCGAAGTGCCGCCGAACATGCGGAAACGGCTGGTCGCCACCTTCAACGGCGGCTTCCCGCTCGAAACCTCGAACGCGGGCCTGATCTACCGCGGGAAGATCAAGGAAACGATGGTCAACGGGATCGCCACCGTGGTCGGGTACCACGGCGGCGGCTTCAACATCGTCCGCTGGAACTACGGCAACACCGTGCCCGCGAACGTCTGGTTCGCGAAGCAGAACCTGCCCCCGATCATCTACGAAGGCAAGCTCAACCCGAACCTCTCCGACGGGCCCGAATGGGGCGAAACGGTCAACAACGCGACGCGGGTATGGCGGTCCGGCCTCGGCATCGACGCGCACGGCAACCTGATGTACGCGGCGGCCAACTACCAGACCGTCGAATCGCTGGCGAAGGTGCTGCAGCGGGCGGGCGCGGTGCGGGCGATCGAGCTCGACATCAACGAAGACTGGACCAGCTTCATCAGCTACCGCCATCCGGGCGGGAGCGAACCGAGCAACCTGCTGCCGGAAATGTTCCGCTCGCCGGAACGCTATCTCTCGCCCGACGAACGCGATTTCTTCGCCGTCTACCTGAAGCCGGGGCAGCCCTGGTGAGGCCGCCGCGCAACGTCTCCCCCGCCGCCGCCCGGCGCCGCTCGCTGCTCCTCGACGCGACGCTCGGGATCCTGATCGGCATCGTCGTCCTGATCGCCGCCGCCGGGATCGGCGTGGTCGGCTTCCTCGGCCTGCTCGGCGCGCTGGTCATCGTCCCCTGGTACCTGATCGAAGGCGGCCTGCGACGCCGACGGCGGTGAGGAGCGGGCACCGGCGGTGAGCTCTCCGCGACTTTTTAGCCCCGCCAAAGGCGGCGTGAAGGAAGCGACCGTACCGTCGCCCCCATGTCCCACACCAAGCACTACGAGCTGGTCCTCGCGGCGATGGTCGGCGAGGCTCAGCATCGCGGACGGCCGGGACCGTCTGCCCCCACCCCGACCGAACCCTCCCCGCCGGCGAGGCCGTCCCCACCTCCTCACAAGCTGCGCCTAGGATCGCTGCAATGGAGATCCTCCTCGTCGAGGACGAGACCGGCATCGCCGATTTCATCGCCCGCGGCCTCCGCGCCGAGGGCTACGACGTAGAGGTCGAGGGCGACGGCGAGGCGGGGGCCCGCGCCGCGCTCGATCCCGAGGTCGACCTGGTGGTGCTCGACCGGATGCTGCCGGGGATCGACGGGCTCGAGGTGCTGGCCCGGGTGCGCCAGGCGCGGCCGGCGCTGCCGGTGATCATGCTGACCGCGAAGGCCGAGGTCGCCGACCGGGTCGAGGGCCTCGACCGCGGCGCCACCGACTACCTGACCAAGCCGTTCGCCTTCGAGGAGCTGCTGGCGCGGATCCGGGCGCGGCTGCGCGACGCCGGGGTCGACTCCGAACGGGTGATCGAGGCGGCCGGGATCCGGCTCGATCTGATCGGCCGCGAAGCGCGCCGGGCCGGCGAGTCGACCCGCCTGCCGGAGCGCGAGGCCGACCTGCTCGCCCACCTGATGCGCAACGAGGGTCGGATCTGCAGCCGCGAGGAACTGCTCTCGGCGGTCTGGGGCTACGACCACGACCCGGGGACCAACATCGTCCAGGTCTACGTCGGCTACCTACGCCGCAAGCTGGCGCGGCCGGGGTCGCCGGCGCCGATCGAGACCGTGCGCTCGGTCGGCTACCTGCTGCGAGAGCGCGGGTGAGGGCGCGCTGGGCGCGGCTCGGCCTGCGCGGCCGGCTGACGCTCTCCTTCGGCGCGATCGTGATCGTCGCCTTCGGCATCGTCTTCGTCACCGTGCGCGCGCAGATGTCGCACGAGGCGACCGTGATCCACCAGGAGGAGGCGAGCGAGGCGCGCGAACCGGGGGCGACGCCGGACGGAGGGCACGGGTCCGAAGAGGACTCGCCGATCGAGGATGCCCAGTCCGACGTGCAGAAGACGTTCATCGTCGTCGGCGCGGCGGCCCTGGTCGCGGCGCTCCTCGCCGGCTACCTGCTGGCGGCGCGGACGGCGGCGCCGCTGCGGCGCTTCGCCGGCACCGCGACCGAGGTCGAGGCCGGCGCGCTCAGCCCGCGGGTGGAGATCGCCGCCTCCGCCCCGGCCGAGCTGCGCACGCTTGCCGACTCCTTCAACCGCATGCTCGACCGGCTCGAGGACGCCTTCGCCCGCCAGCGCAGCTTCGTCTCCGACGCCTCCCACGAGCTGCGCAGCCCGCTGACCACGATCCGCGGGCAGATCGAAGTGCTGGCGCGGGAAGAGGAACCGGGCGCCGAGGACGTGCGCCGGGTCGAGGCGGTGACCCTGGCCGAGCTGGGTCGGGTCGAAAGGCTGGTCGAGGAGCTGCTGGCGCTGGCCCGGCTCGACGAGGGGGTCGGGCCGGCGCGGCGCGAACTGGACGTCGCGCCGTACCTGCGCGACGTCGTGCGGGCGGCGCCGGGGGGCGCCGCGGTCGGGGCGCTGGCGCGGGGGCGGATCGACGCCGACCCCGAGATGGTCGCGCGGGCGATCCGCAACCTGATCGAGAACGCCCGCCGCCACGCCGGGCCGGAGGGGACGGTGACGGTCTCCTCGGCGACGGTCGGCGGCTCGCTGCGGATCGCCGTCGACGACGACGGGCCGGGCATCGCGCCCGCCGAGCGCGAGCGCGTCTTCGACCGCTTCCACCGCTCAGACGCGGCCCGCGACCGAGCCGCGGGCGGCGCCGGGCTCGGCCTGGCGATCGCGCGGACGATCGTCGAGGCGCACGGCGGCGCGATCCGAGCCGAGGACTCGCCGCTCGGCGGGGCACGGGTCAGCTTCGACCTCCCCGGCCTGCGCCCGGCGCGATAGCGCCGTCAACGTCGCCCGGCATGGCGATAGTCCTGCACCCGGAGCGTGAGAGTTCTCTCACGGGCGCGTTAGGGAGGACCCATGCGGCGGCGCCAGCATCGTCGCCATGCTCGACTCCCATGCGGCCACGATCGGCGGCGCCGGACGCCGCCTCGCCACCCGCTCCGGCGGGGTCGCCGGCAACGCCCGCCTGACCGGTGCGGTCGCCGTCGCCCTGCTCGTCCTGCTCGCCGCCGAGGGGGTGACGATCCCCTTGATCGGCAAATGGCTCGGCCCGCACATGTTCATCGGCCTGCTGCTGATCCCGCCGGTGGCGCTGAAGCTGGCCAGCACCGGCTACCGCTTCGCCCGCTACTACACCCACGACGGGCGCTACGTGCGCAAGGGGCCGCCGCCGATCCTCCTGCGGGTGCTTGCCCCCGGCGTCGTCCTCACCACGATCGCGGTGTTCGGCACCGGCGTCGCGCTGCTCTTCACCGGCCCGCCGAGCAGCACGCTGATCCTCGCCCACAAGGTCAGCTTCATCGCCTGGGTCGCCTTCATGTCGCTGCACGTGCTCGGCCACCTGCTGGAGCTGCCGCGGCTGGTGAGCGCCGACTGGCGTCGGGACGGACCACCCGAGGCGCGCCTCGCCGGGCCCGGGCTGCGGGCGAGCGCCCTGGCCGGGGCGATCGTGCTCGGCGTCGCCCTCGGCTTCCTCGCCCTCGCGGCCGGCAGGCCATGGCTCTAAGAGCCCACCGCGTCCCCTGACCTCGCTCCGGCGAGAGGAGGAAACCTGAACATGGACCCAATCCGCAAACGAGAGCTGAAGCGCCAGGCGTGGCAGCGGCTGTCGGCGCAGCGCCGTCGCGCCGGACTCCTGCGAGGGCGGGTGGTGGTGATCTCGCTGGTCTGCTTCGCCTTCCTCTGGGGGGTCGTCTTCGTCCAGATGGCGACCGGCAACGACCCCGTGCTGGCGCCGAAGGAAGCGGCGGTGCGCAGCGCGGCGGCGGGGGCGCGGCGCGAAGGCCAGGCTGCCGACGCGCGCGAACCGGAAGCGGAGCGCCGTGCGCAGCGGGCGAAGGCGCGGGCGGCGGAAGAAGCGGGCGAAACCGAACCGGAAGCCGAAGTGGAACTGGTCGAAGCCGAAGCGCAAGCAGTCGCCCCGGCGACCGAAGAAGCCGAACCTGAAGCCGAAGAATTCGTCGAAGCGGAACCGCAAGTCGAAGAAGTCGAAGCCGAACCGGAACCGTTGGTGACGAGCCAATCGTGAGCGAGGCCGTCGACACGTTCCCCTGCTTCGGCGGCCGCTGTGCGGTGCGGGTCGGTGGCGAGGGCGAGCACGAGGCCGTCGCGGCGGTGCGGGAGGCGAAGCGGACCCTGCTCGCGGCGCACGCGACGCTCTCCCGCTTCGACCCCGCGAGCGAGCTCTCACGCCTCAACCGCGATCCGCGCGAGACGGTCCCCGCTTCGCCGCTGCTGCGGCGCGTCGTCACCGGGGCGCTGCTCGCCGGCCTGCGCAGCGGCGGCCTCGTCGACGCCACCCTGGTCGAGGGGATCGAGGCGGCCGGGTACACCGAGTCGCGCGACTTCGACGCTGCCCGCGAGGCGACCGTCGCCGCTGCCCCCCACACCGGCGCCCACGCCGCCGGGCCGAGCCGGCGCGCCGGCTGGTGCCTCCTCGCCGTCGACGAGGCCGCCGGGACCGTCAGCCGCCCGCCGGGCCTGCGGCTCGACCCGGGCGGGATCGCCAAGGGCCTGCTCGCCGACTTGGTTGGCGAGTCGCTGAGCGGCTTCGAGTCCTACGCGGTCGACTGCTGCGGCGACCTGCGGGTGGGCGGCAGGAGCGGCCGCGCGCGCCGGATCCTGGTCGACGACCCCGGCGGCGGCGAGCCGCTGCACGAGCTGCGGATCGCCGACGGCGCGGTCGCCACCAGCGGCATCACCAGGCGCGCCTGGTCCGACGACGAGGGCCGACCCGCGCATCAGATCCTCGACCCGGCGACCGGCCGCCCCGCCTTCACCGGCGTGGTGCAGGCGACGGCGGTCGCCCCCACCGGGCTGCTCGCCGAGACGCAGGCGAAGGCGGCGCTCCTGGTCGGGCCCGAGCGGGCGGCGGCGCAGCTGCCCTTCGGCGGCGTGATCGTCGAGGAGGGCGGCGCGGTGCAGGTGGTCGAGGCGATCGGCGCGGCCCTCCCCGAGGTCCTGGCGGCGTGATCGCGGGCGAACACCTCTTCTGGATCACCAGCCGCGCGGCGGGCGGAGCGGCTCTGATCCTCGCCAGCGCCGCCGTCGCGGCCGGGCTGATGATCGGCACCAGGCGCCAGAGCGCGAACAAGCGCGACCTGCGGGCGATCCACGAGGCGCTCTCGCTGACGACGCTGGCGATGGTCGCCCTGCACGGGCTGGCGCTGCTCGGCGACGCCTACCTGAACCCCGGCCTGACCGGGATCGCGATCCCGTTCGTCTCCTTCTACCGGCCGCTCTGGACCGGGCTCGGGATCGTCGCCGGCTACGGCCTCGCGGCGCTCGGCCTCACCTACTACCTGCGCGACCGGATCGGCGCCGCCCTCTGGCGCAAGGCCCATCGCTTCACCGCCCTCTTCTGGGTGCTGGCGATCGTCCACACGATCGGCTCTGGCAGCGATGCCCTGCAGCTCTGGTTCCTGCTCGCCTCCGGGCTGGCCGTCGTCCCGGCGGCGCTGCTCCTGGCGCTGCGCTGGTTCGACCGCTGGTGGAGCGCGCCGGTCGCGGGCTCGGCCTGAGAGCCTCGGAGGCCCTCAGAGGCGAGCCTCCTCGATCGTCGGCTGGAAGAGCTCGATCGGGTTCCCGGCCGGGTCCTCGACGATCACCTGTCGGCCGCCGACGCCCTCGACCACCTCGTTGCGGAAGTGGGCATCCGCCGCGCGCAGGCGCTCGACCGTCGCGTCGAGGTCCTCGACCTCGATCTGGATCCGGTTCCAGCCGCCCGGCGTCGGCACGCTGCCGTCGGGCATCGCGGCGCCGCCGCCGGGCCCGCCACCCGGGGCGCTGAGGACGAAGCGGAGCTCGCCGCGGCGCAGCATCGCGAAGGTCGGCGCCGGATGCATCACCTCCTCGAAGCCGAGGTGTGCGGTGTAGAAGTCGATCGCGCTGTCGACTTCGTCGACGATGTAGCGGACGCTGACGCTCGGCATGGGTCCCTCCTCGTTTGCCTCCGGGGCCTACTTTCTCACCTGGCGACGGGCCGACGCCAGGCGCGGATCGCGGAGAGCGCCGCGGGGACGGCGAGGGCAACCATCGCGATCAGCACGAAGGAGAGCGTCAGGGCGACGTCGGGAACGCCGAGCGGGCCGTTCGCGTCGCCGGCGAGACCGGGCGCGATGCTTTCGAGGTCGACCAGGTAAACGGCGGTGAGCGCCGCGATCCCGACCATCGCCGCGGCGAGGGCAGTCGCGCAGGCGCGGGCGAGGATCAGGGTGCCGCGCGGCACCTCGATCGCCAGCAATCCGCGTCGCCCGGCCAGCGCGCAGCCGATCCCGCAACCGAGCGCGATCAGGGCCCAGATCGTGAGGCTGGTGGCGGCGAGGGCATCACCGGGCGCCGGCGGCAGGCTGGCGACCAGGACGAGGGCCGCGCTCGCCAGACCGAAGACGAGGAGGCAGGCGGCGGCGAGGAGGGCGGCGCGCTCGACCTTGCGGCGCTCGCGGGCCTGGCGGAGGGCGAGCACGATCAGTGGCAGCGCACCGACGGCGACGGCTGCGGCGGCCACCAGCGCCAGGACCTGGATCGCGAAGTGGGCGGCGCCGAGCAGACCGTGGGCGTCGGCGGCGACGGTGAAGGCATGGTCCTCGGTCGTCTTGTAGAGGGCCAGGCCGGCGACCGAGAAGACGACCCAGCAGAGGAGGATCGAGCTGAGGCCGAGGCGCAGCCGCTCGTCGCGGCCGAGCTCCGCCTGCAGCGACGGGACCGGCCGTAGGTGCGCGCGGACGGCGCCGCGGAGCAGGTCGGCGACCGCGCCGGGCGAGGCGCCGGAGTCCTCCAGCAGCACCGCCATCTCCTCCCCGTAACGGCGCCGGTAGGCGAGCGGGTAGAGCGCCAGGGCGAGGCGCGCGAGCCGGGCGCTCATCAGGCGACCCCCGCGGCGCGCAGGCGCCTCATGCCGGTGTCGACGATCCGATCGAGCATCCGCAGCTGCTCCTCCAGCGCGGCCGAGCCGGCGGCAGTGATCTTGTAGGGGCGGCGGCGGTCCTCGCTCGGCAACGCCTCGATCAGGTCGCGGCCCTCGAGCCGCGACAACGCCCCGTAGAGGGTCCCCGGCCCGAGCTTCACCCCGGCCACCTCCTCGACGTCCTGCGTTATCGCGTATCCGTGCTTCGGCCCCTCGGCGAGGCTGGCGAGGACGAGGGTTCCTGGGTCGGTAGATCGCTCACTGATGTATCGCATTGCGTAATAGTAGCACCCGAGGCCGGGGGTCCCGTTCCTTTTGTCGCCCCCTGGGAGACAAAGGACAGAGGGTTGGCGCCGCGGAGGGACCAGTAGAGGGCGCCGAGGGCGATCAGCGGGGCGAGCCACCAGGCGCCGGCGAGGGCGGTCGCGCCGATCGCGAGCACCGCGGCCAACGCCAGGCGCCAGTCGTCGCCGACGACGAAGTCCCAGACCGCTGCGAAGATGCGTTGTGGGGTCATGCCGCACTCACCCGCTCGGCGCCCCGCGAGCGGACCTCGGCGACCATCGCCAGGGCCGCCAGGAGGATCACCGCGACCAACGGGCCGAGGCTCGCCTCGCCCCCGGGCCAGCTCGCGCCCGCGCCCTCGGCGCCCCAGAAGATCCCGAAGGCGGTCAGCATCACGCCGACCGCGAACTTCATCCCGTTCTCCGGCACCCGCGCCAGCGGGGCGCGCAGCGACAGGCCCGCTCCGACCACGACCAGCACCGCCAGCGCCGCCGCGGCGGCGGCGAGGCCGACGTCGTGCTGGTTGGCGCCGAAGGTGAGGACGATGAAGGCGACCTCGAGGCCCTCCAGCAGCACCGCTTTGAAGGAGATCGCGAAGGCGTAGCCGTCGAAGCCGGCGGCCACCGGCACCGCCGCGGCCTCGGCCGCCTCCTCGCGGTAGATCGCCTCCTCGTCGTGCTTGTCCTTGGCCCCCGCCGCGCGCAGGATCGCCTTGCGCAGCCACTGCAGGCCGAAGGTGAGGAGCAGCCCGCCGACCACCACCCGCAGCACCCCGAGCGGCAGCACGGTCAACGCCGGGCCGAGCGCCGCGACCAGCACCGCCAGCGCCAGCGCCGCCGCTGCCGTCCCGGCCAGTGCCGCCGACCAGCCCCGCGTCGTCCCCACCGCGAGGACGATCGTGAACGCCTCGACCGCCTCGACCGCGCAGGCGAGGAACACCGACAGCGCCAAGCTCAGCTCCGCGCCGCTCACGTCAGGTCCGCGCGGCGGCGCGCCGGCGGCCGCCGGATTCGGGGGAGGCGGGGAGCGCGAGCCAGACGTCGGCGCCACCCTGCGGCCGATCGGCGGCGTGGGCGTCGCCGCCGTGCGCCTCGGCGACGGTGGCGACGATCGAGAGGCCGAGGCCGCTGCCGCCCTGGTGCACCCCAGGCCCACGGCTGAAGCGCTCGAAGGCGTGGGCGACGAAGTCGGGTGAGAATCCCTGGCCTTCGTCGGTGACGTGGATCTCGACGGTGCCCGCGGCGCGCCGCGCCGACAGCGTGATCGTCCCGGCGCCGTAGCGGAGCGCATTGTCGACGACGGTGCCGACCGCCTGGTCGAGCCTCAGCATGTCGCCGGGCAGCTCGAGCTCGCCGCCCTCCCCCACCGCGATCCGCCGCCCCGCTTCCGCCGCCCGCCGGCCGAAGCGCCGCCCGACCGCCTCGAAGACGTCCGCCAGCTGCACCGACTCGACCCGCAGCGGCAGCTCGCCGCGCTCGGTCTGGGCGATCGTCAGCAGGTCTTCGGAGAGCTGGGTCAGTCGGTCGGTCTCCTCCGCCGCCGAGGCGAGCGCGGCGCGCAGTTCGTCGGGCGTGCGCCCTTCCTGCATCGCCAGGTCGAGCTCCACCCGGAGGATCGCCAGCGGCGTCCGCAGCTCGTGACTGGCGTCGGCGACGAAGGCACGTTCGCGGGCCATCGCCTCGCCGATCCGGGCCAGCATCTCGTTCAGCGTCTCCCCCAGGCGCGCCACCTCGTCGCGGGTGGCGGGAACGGGCAGGCGCTCCTCCGGTGCCGCGGTCGAGATCTCCTTGGCGCGGGCGCGCATCGCCTCGACCGGGCGGAGCGCCGCGGCGGCGACCCCGTAGCCCGCGATCGAGGCGAGGATCAGCGCCCCCGGCAGCCCGATCAGGAGCAGCTGCTTGAGGTCGGTGAACGACTCTTCAGTGGTTTCGCGGGAGGTGCCGACGACGAGGATCCGGCTGCCGGCCTGGGTCTTCACCGGCACCGCGAGGAGACGAACGTCCGCCTGGGCGCCGGGCAGGGGTCCGCGATCGAGGTAGACCGGGGCTTCGCTTGCCGCCTTCAGCTGCTCTGGCTCGAGCAGGCTGATCGCGCCGACCCCGGGCGAGGAGGCGATCACCGCGCCGCTCGGGGCGAGTACCTCGGAGAAGCCGCCGCTGCTGCCGACCAGATGCGGGGGCCCGGCGGTGGCCCTCGAGCCGGTCCGGCGGATCACCGCCGAGAGTTCGCCGGCGCGTGAGCGCAACCCGGAGTCGACCGTCGTCTTGGCCTCGTGTTCGAACTGGAAGTAGACGAAGACGCCGGTCGCGGCCAGCACCACGGCGATCACCGCGGCGAAGACGAGGGTGAGGCGCAGTCGAATCGAGAGGCGGCTCAGCGCCCTCCGTCCTTTCGCAGTCGATAGCCGGCGCCACGCACGGTCTCGATCGAGGTTACCCCGAAGGGCACGTCGACTTTCCGCCGCAGGTAGCGCACGTACACCTCGACAACGTTGGAACGGTGCTCGAAGTCGTAGTCCCACGCCTGCTCGAGCAACTGGGTGCGGGAGAGGACGTAACCGGCGTGCCGCATGAAGATCTCCAGCAGGGTGAACTCCTTGGAGGAGAGCTCGATCTCGGCCTCGCCGCGCCAGACCTGGTGGGTGCCGGGGTCCAGCTTCAGGTCGCCGACCTCGATCACCGAGGGGCGCTCTACCGTGCCGCGGCGAACCAGGGCGCGGAGGCGCGCCTGCAGCTCGGCGAAGGCGAACGGCTTGACCATGTAGTCGTCGGCACCGCCGTCGAGGCCGGCGACGCGGTCGTCGGTGGCGCCGCGCGCGGTCAGCATCAGGACCGGCGCCCAGACCCCGTCGCGGCGCATCCGCCGGCAGGTCTCGAAGCCGTCGATGCCGGGCAGCATCACATCGAGCACGACCGCGTCGTAGTCGGCGGCGGAGGCCATCGCAACCGCCTCCTCACCCTTGTCGGCGAGGTCGACGGTGAGCCCCTCCTCGGTCAGGCCGCGCCGCAGCAAGGCGGCCATCTTGACCTCGTCCTCGACTACCAGGACCTTCATCGAGAAGAGAATCTCTCATCTAGATGAAGGAAAGATGAAAGCAACCCGAGGATTCGAAGGGCCTACCTTCACCCAGTGTTAACCAGAATCCGTAAGGGTGTCGCGCATGCCATACGCCACCGTCACCGATTTCATCCTCAATCCGATCGTGGAAGTCGCGACCGAATTCATCAGCTCGGTCGGGCTCCCCGCCGTCTTCGCGCTGATGGCGCTGGAGTCGGCCTGCATCCCGATCCCGAGCGAGGCGATCATGCTCTTCGCCGGCTTTGCCGTCTCGAAAGGCGAACTGACTCTGGTCGGAATCGTCGCCGCGGGGGTGCTCGGCAACCTGGTCGGCTCGCTCGTCGGCTACGGGATCGGCTACTTCGGCCGCACCGACCTGCTCGAACGCCACCGCCTCTTCCACGTCAGCCCCGCCCGCCTGCGCCAGGCCGAAGGCTGGTTCGAGCGCTACGGCGACGCGACCGTCTTCTTCTCGCGGATGCTGCCGATCGTGCGCACCTTCGTCTCGGTGCCGGCCGGGGTGGCGAAAATGCCGCTGGCGCGGTTCTCGATCTTGACCACGCTCGGCTCGATCCCCTGGGTGCTGGCGCTGGCCCTGGTCGGCCAGGGCGTCGGCGACAACTGGGAGAGCTGGCGCCACAACCTCGCCTACCTCGACTACGTGGTCGCCGCCGCGGTCGTCTTCGGGATCGGCTGGTGGCTGCTGAAGCGCCGCGGCGACGACAGCGACGCGGCGCCGGCCTGAGCCACACGTCGACGGGCCGAAAACTCAAGCAGGGCTTGAGTTTTCGGCCCGTCGACCTCGGCTACTTCGCGGGCAGCGTGGCGACGAAGGCGAGGGCGCGGTCGACCCAGGCGTCGAGCTCGGCCTCGCCGGCGAGCGCATCGGGGGCGACGAAGACCCAGCCGGGCATCTTGCGCCCCCGCATCTCCATCGGCTCGGCGCCGGACAGGGCGAGCACCTCCTCGGCGTCCTCGGGATCGGTGCGAACCAGGAGGCCGCCGCGGCGCGAGGCGGCGACGGCCAGGTTGCCGTCGACCATGAAGCCGAGCCCGCCGAACATCCGCTTCTCCTCCACCTCGCCGTCGACGCCGGCGAGGCGCTCGCGGATTTCGTCGGCGAGGCGCTCGTCGTAGGCCATCGCCGAAAGGGTACGCCCGCCCCCGGCCGACTCGACGCGGGTCGGCGTCCGTCCCACACCCAGGGTGGGTGCATCCCCGCCCCGGGGTGCCTTGCGCGGCCCCACCGCGGTCGCTTGGATCGTCCCGAGATGCGATCGAGGGCGAGTTCAGGGCGCGGCGGCGTTGGCGGCGGAGTCGGCGACGAGGTCGCCGATCGCGATGCACTGGTGGCCGAGCCCGTAGCCGATCGCGCCGGCCTGGACCTGGCCCGCGGCGAAGGTCAGCTCGGCGACGTCCTTGGCTTCGGCGGCGGAGCCGGGAGCGGGCGGGCGCTCGGCGACGTCGCTGGTGTAGTTGGCGGCGTTGGCGAGCCCGGCGCCGAAGCGTTCGAGGGCGACGTCGGTGGTCGTCGGCGGGACCAGCGATTCGAGCCGGCCCCGCATCGAGGTAGCCGCGCGCCTTTTCGGCGCGGGAGTCGCCGGGGGTCGGCGCGGGGGCACCGGCGAGGGCGAGCTTGCAGTAGCCCGCGACCTCGGTGCGGAAGGCGGCCGGGGTCGGCGCGCTCGGAGCCGAGGTGCCGGAGTTGAAGGCGCCGGAGATCGCCAGCGTCGCCCCGATCACGATCAGGATCAGGACCGCCGCGGTGATGATCGGGCCCCACGGTCGCCGCGACTTCTGGCCGGGGGGAGCCGGAATCCGAGCGAGCCGCTCCGCCTCGGTCATCGGCCCGGTGGGCTCCTCCTTCTCGACGTAGCCGCCCGCGATCGCCAGCTCGACCAGGCGCGCCCGCTTCTGGTTGTGGGGGAGGTCTTCGATCCCGAACTTGCGGTAGAGCGCCCGCAGATGTCCCTTCACCGCGTCGACGCTGAGGAAGACCGCGTCGGCGATCTCCTGGTTGGTCGCCGGGGTGGCGAAGTGGTTGCCCGCCGCGATCGGGCGACAGAGGGCGACGAGAATGGCAAGCTGGGTGTCGGTGAACCGGACGTCGGCCGGGGAATCAGCATCCATGAGGTGAGCGCACCGTGACAAACGACGCCCTGTTTTGTTCCTATCCCTGGAGATCGTGATGAGAAACGCCCGCCTGATCAGGTGCCGCCGCCGCGCCATCCTGGCGCTCGCCGCCCTCGGGGCGGGCGCGGCGCTCGCCGCGGTCGGAGCCGCCGCGGCGGGCACCTTCGCCGCCCGCGCACAGGCGCCGAGCTACGACTCGAGCGCGCTCGAACTGACCGGCCGCGGCGCCTACACCACCGCCCGGGGGCACGCCGAACTGCGGGTCACCGTCTGCCTGCAGAAGCGGCTCGCCGGGCGCGCCTTCCCGGTCCGCTGCCAGACCGCCACCGGCGCGGGCAAGCGGGTGAGCGCCGAAGTCGCCGTTCCCGGCTGCGTCAAGGGGACCTGGCGGACGACCGCGACCGGCGAAGCGCTGGGACCGCAGGGCGAATGGGTCCACCGGGCGAGCGCCACCAGCGCCCCGTTCCGCTGCTGATGAGAGCTGGTGTCCCGCGTCATAAGTTCCGCACCACCTTATGACGCGGGACACTGGGAGCAACTGATGTCGCGCGCGACCGAGGACCGCAACCGGCGCCTGCTGCGCGCCCGCGACACGATCGACCGCTCCTACGCGGAGCCGCTCGACGTCGCCGCGCTCGCCCGGGTCGCGCACGTCTCCCCAGCCCACTTCGCCCGCCAGTTCCGCGCCGTCTTCGGCGAGGCCCCGCACCGCTACCTGCAGCGGCGGCGGATCGAGCGGGCGATGGAGCTGCTCCGCGACACCGACCGGCCGGTGACCGAGGTCTGCCTCGACGTCGGCTTCGCCAGCCTCGGCAGCTTCAGCCGCACCTTCGCCGCGGTGGTCGGCGAACCGCCCTCGGCCTACCGCCAGCGGTGGCTCGCGGCCCGTGCCGCCGGGCCCAGGGAGCGCGCCTCGGCCCGCGCGCCGGCCTGCTGGGAGAAGGCGCTCCGCCGCCCGGTCGGCGCGCCCGCGGCGCAGCCCTCGCCACCGGCGTCCGCCGCGCCCGCCCGAGAGAGCAGTTGCGGAGAAGCGGGATCGGCCGCGGCGCTCTAGCGTCGGGCCCATGTTCAAACAGATCTCCCATACCTTCCTCTACGTCCTCGACCAGGACGAGGCGCTCGACTTCTACGTCGGCAAGCTCGGCCTGGTCGTCCACACCGATGCCGACATCGACGTGATGCGCTGGCTCACCGTCACCCTGCCGGGCGACGACAGCCTGCAGATCGGCCTGCTCGTCCCCGGCCCGCCGCTGCACGACGAGGCGACCGCCGCGCAAGTCCGCGAGCTGATCGCCAAGGGCGGCGCCGGCGGCGGGGTGATCTTCGAGACCGACGACTGCGTCGGCACCTACGAGGCGCTGCGGGCAAAGGGGGTCGAGTTCACCCAGGAGCCGATGGAGCGCTTCTACGGCACCGATTGCGCCCTCCGCGACCCGTTCGGCAACCCACTGCGCTTCACCGAGCAACCGCGCCCGGCCTGAGCCGCCGCGCGACGTCATCCAGACCTCCCAAGGCGCGGGTCAGCGTCCGCGCCAGGGCCGGCAGGTCCGCCGCTCCCGCGCGGCGGACCCCGGCTGCCTCTTCCCCGCGCTCGGCCATGGCCTCAGGCGGCGGCAGCCTCCGGGTCGGGCCGCACGATCACCGTGTCGGCGACCGCGATGATCTCGTCGACCGGCAGGTCGGCGCGTTCGGCGTGCTCGTGGATCTTCTCCGGGCTCGAGGCCTGGTAGATGCAGACGGTGCCGACCGTCTCGCCGCCCTCCTCGAGCACGTAGCTGCGGATCCAGCGGATGTCGTCCGACATCTCCTCGTCGCCGACCTGACTCGACCGCGCCGCCGCCTCCTGTAGCTCGGCGGGCGACTGCCAGCCGCTGCGGCGCAGAATCACGTAGGTATCCATCGCACTCCCCTCGTTGTGGTGGTCCCACGACGAGCATAGGGCCGCGCCGGCCCGCTGTCAGCGGTGGTGGTGGTGCTTCTTCTTGTGCGGCGCCCGCAGCAGGGCGACCGAGCGGTGCCTGGTGGTCGGCGAGCAGCCCGCGACCGGATAGAAGGTGAGCCGGTAGCTGACCCGCGTGTGGTGGATCCGCTTCAACCGTTTGTTCACCCGAACCCGGGCGTGCAGGGTGAGGAACGTCGACCCGGCCTTGACCGATTTGCGGGCGACCGCGTGGATCTTCCTGCCGAAGAGGAAGAGCGCCCCGGCCGCGGGCAGCCTGACCTGCACCCGCACGGTGCCGTTGCGGCGGTTGTGGACGACGGCGCCGAAGCGGAGGCGGCTGGTGCAGACGGGGAACGGCCCCGGCACCTTCGCTTCGACCGGCTGGACGACCTTCGCCAGCGGGTTGCCGCTGCAGTAGGCGGTGCGGCCGGTGAAGACCTCGGCTTCGCCGCAGCCTTCGTCGTCGGTGACGCTGAGCGAGGCGTCGTAGGTGCCGGAGGTGCCGTAGGTGTGATTGACGACCGGGCCGCTCGCGGTGGCGCCGTCGCCGAAGCTCCAGCTCCAGGCGGCGACGCTGCCGTCGGGATCGGTCGACGCGGTGCCGTTGAAGTTGGCCGGGACGCCCGTGGTAACGGCGGGCGGCGAGAAGATCGCGGTAGGCGACTGGTCGGGGGCGACGACGAGGTTCCCGACTTCGGCGCCGGTGAAGGTCAGCGGGGTGCCCGGAGTGTTGGTGGCGATGATGATCGGCCTGATTTGGTCGAGACCACGAACACCGACGTAAGCGGTCTTGGCGTCCGGGGTGATCGCCACTTCGCGGGGTTCGGTACCGACGTTGATCGGCGATCCGACCGTTTTGTTCGTCGCCGTTTCGATCGCCGTTACGGTGCCGGCGCCGCTCGCGGCAGCGTAGAGGCGCTGGCCGTTCGGCGTCACCGCCAGACCCGAGGCCACTGCGCCGACCGGGATGTGCTGGGTGGTCATGCGGAGAGCGGCGTCGATCACCGCGACTTCACTGCCCTCTGAAACGTAGGCGGTCTTGCCGTCGGGCGCGAAGGTGATCGCTTCCGGAGGGCCCCCGACGGGGATCGGGCCACCGACCAGATTGCCGGTCCCGGTTTCGATCACCTGCACGCTTCCCGGTTCGATCCCGACGTAGGCGTATTTGCCGTCGGGGGTGAAGGCGACGGCGAAGGCCTGGGGGCCGACTTTGTACGAGCCCGTGGTGGAGCTCGCGTTCGATTCCGGGTTGACCAGGAAGACGTTTTCGTTGCCTTCAACCGTGACGTAGGCGGTCTTGCCGTCGGGCGAGATCGCGACGCGCTCGGGGTGCGACGCGACCGGGATCGTCGCGACCGGGGTCCGGGTGGCGACGTCGATGATGGTCACGGTTTCACTGACGGTGTCGAGGACGAGGGCGCGCCGGCCATTCGGAGTGATCGCGATCGAGTTCGGCCCATCCCCGGCGGCGATCGGTTTGCCGACTTCTTGGTTGCCTGGCGTTTCGAAAGTCGAAACGGTGTCTTTGGCCGCGTTGAGGCTCCACAGGAGCGGCGCGGCACCGGCGCTCGCGGCGAAGGCCGCCATCACGCCGGCCACGGCGGCGAACGCGAGAAGTCCCCTGAGCCTGATCGGCAAGCGAGCCATCAGTGGCGGCATTTTAGGCGAAGGCCTTCTCGGCCCCGGCCCGACGTGCCCCGCCAGCACGATCTGACCCGTTCGCCACCCGTCCCCCGACGCCAACCGGTAAGTTTCGAAAATCGAAGAAGCTGCCCGACACCCCGTCTCCGCCCTCGGCCCGCTCCGCATTCTCGACTTCTCGCGGGTGCTCGCCGGGCCGTTCGCGACGATGATGCTCGCCGACTTCGGTGCCGAGGTGACGAAGGTCGAGCGCCCCGGGGTCGGCGACGAAACTCGCTCCTGGGGCCCGCCCTATGACGAGCGGGGCGAGGCCACCTACTTCCAGTCGGTCAACCGCAACAAGGCCAGCGTCGCGATCGACATGGGCACCGAGGCGGGGCTCGCCGAGCTGCACCGCCGCGCCCGCGAGGCCGACGTCCTGGTGGAGAACTTCCGCCCCGGCCTGATGGCCGAGAAGGGACTCGACTACGAGAGCCTGCGGGCCGAGAACCCGCGCCTCGTCTACTGCTCGATCACCGGCTTCGGCAGCGGCGGCGGCGCCGAGCTGCCCGGCTACGACCTGCTAATCCAGGCGCTCGCCGGGCTGATGAGCGTGACCGGCGACCCGGCAGGGGAACCGATGAAGGTCGGGGTCGCCCTGGTCGACGTGCTGGCCGGCCTCTTCGCCACGGTCGGGATCCTCACCGCCCTGCGCCACCGCGACGCGACCGGCGAGGGCCAGCTGGTCGAGGTCGACCTCTACTCGGCCCTGCTGGCGGCGATGGTCAACCAGGGCTCCGCCTTCACGATCGCCGGCGTCGTGCCCAAGCGGCTCGGCAACCAGCACCCGAGCATCTCCCCCTACCAGGTCTACGCGACCGCCGACGGCGAGCTCGTCCTTGCCGTCGGCAACGACCGCCAGTTCGACGCCCTCTGCGAGGTGATCGGCGCGACCGACCTTCCCGCGGACCCCCGCTTCGCCACCAACTCGGCCCGCGTCGAAAATCGAAAATCACTCGGTGAGGAGCTGGAGCGCCACCTGGCGTCCCGGCCCGCCGCCGAGTGGAGCGCCGAGCTGCTCGCCCGCCGCGTCCCCGCCGGTCAGGTCAACGACCTCGGCGCCGCCTTCGCCTTCGCCGAATCGATCGGCCTCGAACCCACCACGACGATCGCGCGCGAGGACGGCAGCACCGTCTCCCTCACCCGCAACCCGATCCGCCTCTCGGCGTCCCCGGCGACCTACCGGACCGCACCGCCCCTGCTGCCGGAGGACGGGTGAACCCGGCGCGGATCTGCGTCTTCGCCGGGTCCGGCGTCGGCAACGACGCGCGCTTCGCCGCGGCCGCCCATGAGCTCGGCAGGGAGATCGCGTCCCGTGACCTCGGCCTCGTCTTCGGCGGCGAAGCGAGCGGGCTGATGGGCGCGGTCGCCGACGGATGCACCGAGGCGGGCGGCGAGGCGATCGGCGTCATCCCCCGATTCCTCGCCGACGTCGGCACTCCCCACCCTGCCGCCGAGATCCGCCTCGCCGACACCTTGGCCGAGCGCAAGCAGCTGATGGCCGACCTCGCCGGTGGCTTCGTCGCCCTTCCCGGCGGGCTCGGCACGCTCGACGAGCTGACCGAGATGGTCACCTGGACCCAGCTCGGCGTCCACGAGAAGCCGGTGGTGGCGCTCGACGTTGCCGACTGCTGGGCCGAGCTCGCGGCACTGCTCGACGCGATGGTCGGCAACGGCTTCCTCCGCCCCGAGGCTCGCGCCCTGCTCCGCTTCGAGACCTCCCCCGCCGTAGCTCTCGACGCCCTCGCCTGACTCGGGCGGACGCGCCGGCCGCGTACCGCCCGCAGCGGACGCGGCCGTGGCGACGGCCGCGCCTACGACCAGCGGGCGGCGGGCTACCCGGCGGCGTGCTTGTCGGCCTCCTCGCGCAGCCCTGGCAGCACGTCGGCGGCGAACTGGTCGAGGAAGCGCTTCTGGTCGTCGCCGGGGGCGTGCAGGATCAAGTCTTCGAAGCCGAGGTCGACGTAGGGCATGATCTTCTCGATCACCTCGTCGGGGTCCGAGGAGACGATGAAGCGGTGATGTGCCTTGTCGGCGTTCTCGTCGGCGACCCGTTCCATCTCGACCGGATCGTCGATGCCGGCTTTCTGCTCGTGCGAGAGGCCGAGCGCCGACCAGAGCTTGCAGGACTCGAACGCCTCGTCCCCATCGCGGTCATAGGAGACCTTGATCTCGATCATCTTGCGGATCTGGCTCGGGTCCCGTTCCGCTTTCTCCGCGCCCTCGGCGAGATTCGCGATCAGTTCGCGGTAGAGATTCGGGTCTTTGCCGCTGGTCGAGATGAAGCCGTCGCCACGGCGGCCGGCCAGCTTGGCCGCCAACGGGCCGGAGGCGGCGATGAAGATCGGCACCGGGTCGTCCGGTTTGTCGTAGATCGTCGCCCGCCGAGCTTCGTAGTACTCGCCCTCGAAGTCGACCCGCTCCTCGCGCCACAGCTGCTCGATCAGCTTGACCGACTCGGCGAGGCGCCGACGCCGCTCTTTGGCCCCGGGGAACTCGCCGCCGGTGGCGGGGGTCTCGTTCAGCGACTCGCCGGTGCCGACGCCGAGGAAGACCCGGCCGGGAGCGAGCGCGCCGAGCGTGCCGAAGGCCTGGGCGACGATCGAAGGGTTGTAGCGGAGGGTCGGGGTGAGGACCGAGGTCCCGATCACCACCCGCTCGGTCGAGGCAGCCAGGGCGCCGAGCCAGACCAGGGCGTTGGGGGCGTGGCCGCCCTGGTGGCGCCAGGGCTGGAAGTGGTCGGAGACCGAGACGACGTCGAGCCCCGTGCGCTCCGCCTCGATCGAGAAGTCAAGCAGCTCGCGTGGTCCGAACTGCTCCGCCGAAGCCTTGTAACCGATCCGTATCGCCATCCTGCCCTTTCCTAGAAGACCTGGTTCTGTCCGTCGAAGACCTCGCTCACCGAATCCTCGGTGAAGATGCGGCCGACGGTATCGGCCAGCAGCCTTGCGCACGACACGACCTCGACGCAGTCTGGTGCAGCGGGCCGGATCGGCACCGTGTCGGTGACGACGATCCGCCGGAACGGCGAAGCGGCCAGGGTCTCGTAGGCACCGCCGCTGAAGATCGCGTGGGTGGCGACCGCGCAGACCTCCTTCGCCCCCGCCGCCATCACCGCCTCGCCCGCCGCGCACAACGTGCCGGCGGTGTCGATCATGTCGTCGACGATGATCGCGGTCTTCCCCTCGACCTCGCCGATCACCGCCCCGATCTCGGCGACCTGCTGTTCGGGCCGGTCCTTGTCGAGCAGCGCCAGCCCCGCCCCGAGCCGCTTGGCGAAGTTGCGGTTGAGCTTCACCCGCCCGGCGTCGGGGGCGACCACGACCAGCTCGTCCTTCGGCGAGGCGCCCGGCCGGCCCTCGCCGCGCACCTGCTCGACCAGCAACATCATCGCCGTCATGTGGTCGACCGGCACGTGGAAGAAGCCCTGGACCTGCCCCGCGTGGAGGTCCATCGTCAGCACCCGGTCGGCGCCCGCCGACTCCAGCGCCCGGGCCACCAGCCGGGTCGAGATCGGCTCGCGCGGCGCGCTCTTCTTGTCCTGGCGCGAGTAGCCGAACCAGGGGACGACGGCGACGATCCGGTGGGCGCTCGCCCCGACCGCCGCGTCGATCATCACCAGCAGCTCCATCAGGGTGTCGTTGGCGCTCATCCCCAGCTCCGGGTTGGCGCAGGTCGGCTGCACGATGAAGACGTCGGCGCCGCGGATCGACTCCTCGATCCGGCAGTAGACCTCGGAATTCGAGAACGTCTTCAGCTTCACCGCGCCGAGGCCGACTCCGAGCTCGGCCGCGATCGCCGCCGCCAGCGCCGGGTTGCCGCGCCCGCCGAGCAGCATCAGCCGCCGTCCCGGGCGCATCCGGCGCGACGCCGACTGCTCGCGGCCAACGACTTCTGCCGTGTTCACGGCCTGCTCCCACCCGACCCTTGTCGCCCGGTGGGCGACAAGGGTCGGGTGACCCCGGCGTCGAGCAGCCCCCGCCCGAGCGCATATGCCTCGCGCAGGTCGTTGCCGCGGTAGGCGACCGCGGCGTGCTCGGCGAGGCTCTCGGAGCCGTTCACCGCGACCGTGTTGTCGAGGGTTTCGAACAGCGGCACGTCGGAGGAGGAGTCTCCGTAGGCGACCGTGTCGTCGCTGCCGAGGCCAAGCCGCTCGAGCACCTCGGTGGCGATGTAGACCTTCGATTCGGGGGTCAGCACCCGCTCGGGGACGACCTCGCCCCCGGCCATGACCTCCGCCCCATACGCCTCGTGCAATCCCAAGGCCAGCAGCTTGTCGGCGAAGAACTGCGGCGAGAGCGTAATCACCACGCTGCGCTCGCCGCGCGCGTCGATGTCGCGCCAGACCTCCTCGACCCCTTCCAGCCAGGCGATCTCGGCGAAGGCGCCAGCGACGTCCTCCTCGCCCAGCTCCTTCCACAGCGGCAGCAGCAGCTCGTAGAACTCGACGTGGCCGATCTCGCCCCGCCCCCAGCGCTCCTCCATCTCTTCGACGTCGTCGAGGTGGCCTGCACGGCGCGACAGCTCCAGGCAGGCCGAGCCCGCCAGGAGCGTGCCGTCCATGTCGAAGATGTGGAGCTTTGCCATCGGTCCGGGGCGCCGCCCCCACCCGGCGGCGCGCTAGGCGCCGACCGGGGTCGCGCCGCCCTTGGCGGCCTCGCGCAGCGGCGTGACGTAGTCGGAGTAGTAGTGCTCGGGGTACTCGGCCTCGGCGCGCTCGATCAGCTCGCTGAAGTCCCACTTCTTCAGCAGCTGGCCGTTGCGGAAGACCGGCACCAGCTGGTTCTCCTCCGGCGCGATCTCCTCCCGCTTGACCGTCGTGTATTCGCCGTCCTCGAGCTTGAGGGCGAGCCGCCCCTTCTTCGAGAGCTTCATCGAGTCGCCGGTCGGGCTCTTGCCGATGTCACGCCATTCGCCGTTCACCTTGGCGGCGTTGGCCTTCATCCCGAACTCCATCGTGTCGCGGTTGCAGTGCTGCAGGAGGCCGCCGCCCATGCCGAACACCGCGTTGTCGGTGGCGAGACCACGGCGCTCCATCTCCATGAAGACCTTCGGCAGGGTCTCACGGCGGACGCCGTCCCCCTGGACGGTACGGACGAAATCGGGCAGAACTTTGTAGCCCTTGGAGTTGGTCGTGTAGCCGAACGCGTCCATCAGCCACTCGGTGGTCGAGGAAGTGACGTCGACCACGTCGCCCGAGTCGGGGCGGACGCCGACCAGGCCCTTGAAGTTTTCGATCCGCTCCTTCAGCTCGCCGCCGATGATGTTTTTGACCGCGTTCTCGTGGTCGTAGGTGTCGCTCAACAGCAGCGCGCAGCCGTCCGGCTCCATCGTGTCGAGCATGTTGAGCATCGCCTCCGCCTCGTTCTCGCGCCCCCAGGCGCAGAAGCCCGCGTGCTCAGAGTTCGGGCCTGAGTTGGAGGGGTCGACGGCGTTGTACCACTTCTTCGCGCCGACGATTCCCGGCACGGTGTCGCTCTGGCTGAAGTTGACCAGGTGGGCCAATCCGCCGAGCGCCGCCGATTCCTGCGAGGAGACGCCGCGGGCCCCGTAGTCGTGGAGGATGTGGCGGATCGACTCCGGATGGTCGGAGGTCTGCCGCAAGCTCTCCTCGATCACCTTCCGCGACAGCCAGCTGATCGTCCCGATCGTGGTCGGGTACCAGACCGCCCGCAGCAGCGCGGTCTCGAAGAAGCTCGTCGCCCACCAGTACTTGGGGTCGGTGTTGATCAGCTGGACGAGGACGTTCTTGACCGGCAGCACGGTGCCCTCGGGGACCGCCTCGATCTCCACCGGCAGGAAGCCGCCGTGGTCGTTGAGGACGCCCAGCCAGTTATCGCGGTTGAAATGCATCCCCTGCTCGCGCTCGGTGTACTCGGCCTCGTCGATGTCGTCGAGGGTGATCGGGTGCATCAGGAACTCGCGGATGAAGGCCTGCAGGCCGACGAACATCTGCACCGGGAACTCGCCGCCCCGCGACTCGATGTAGCTGGAGACGTATTCGGTGCCGGGCGGATACAACGGGTAGTGGCAGTGCTTGTAGTTGTCGGTATTGATGATGATGTTGCTGAACTCGGTCATCTAGAAACCTTTCTGGCACATGCCCAATTAGGCTTTCCCAATTCGCCCAAACACTTGCTAGTAGCGGAATATGAACGATTCCACCCTGGGCGTCAAGGGCACTTTTCTCGCCTGACGCTGAAATCGTTTTGTGAGCTCGTGCGCAGAGGCCCTTGGAGTACTCCTGGGACCTCCCCCGGAGGCTCTTATGCGGCGACGGCGGCGGCGATCTCGGCCGCCGTCGGCATGCCCTCGCGGGCACCCCGAGTGCCGACCGAGATCGAGGCGGCGGCAACCGCCAGCTCGGCCGCCCGGCGGAGCTCGTCACCCGCGGCGAGGCGGGCGGCGAGGACCCCGTTGAAGGTGTCGCCGGCGCCGGTCGTGTCGACCACGGTCGCCGGCGGGGCGGGGAGCTCCGCGATCTCCCCGGCCGCTGCGATCAGGACGCCATCACCACCGCGGGTCACGATCACCGGCGCGCCGCTCGATCGCGACAGGACGGCCGCCCGATCGGCGTCGCCCCCCTCGCTCCCTTGGCCGAGCCGTCCGAGCAGGTCCTCCAGCTCGCCCGCGTTCGGCGTGAGCAGGGCGCCGCGACCGACTGAGCGCTCGACCGCGAGCGTCGGCGGCGCCGGGTTGACGACGCAGCGCACCCCCGCCGCGGCAGCGACCTCGACCGCGGCCAGCACTGCCTCGTCGGGGATCTCGGTGGAGACGAGGACGCAGCCGAGCGCCGCGACGCGTGGCTCGAGCGCCGCCCGCACCGCGTCCGCCCGGAGCGCCCCGTTGGCGCCCGCGCCGACCGCGATCTGATTCTCTCCCGCCGCATCGACGACGATCAGCGCAACCCCGGTCGGCTCGTCCGCCAGCCGCGCCACCGCAGCGACGTCGATGCCCTCGGCGGCGAGGCGATCGAGCGTCTCGGCACCGGTCCGGTCGGCGCCGACGGCACCGACCAGGACGACGTCGGCGGCGGCCCGCGCCGCCGCGACCGCGGCATTGGCACCCTTGCCGCCACCAAAGCTCTGCGGCCCTTCGCCGACCACGGTCTCCCCCGCCCGCGGCAGCCGCTCGCTGCTGACGACGAGGTCGACGTTGATCGCGCCGACGACGGCGAGGCCGCGGGGCGGACCCGTCACCGCGGCGGCGCCACCGAGTCTCGCACCATCAGCGCGGTCGGGAAGGGCATCGGTGGCGTCGCCTCCCCCTCGTCGTCGATCAAGCTGAAGAGGAGGCGGGCGGCGGCGAAGCCGAGGTCGTGGGCCGGCTGGCGGACCGTGGTCAGCCGCGGCGTCACCAGCGAAGCGGTGGGGATGTCGTCGAAGCCGACGATGCTGAGCTCGCTCGGCACCGCGATCCCGCTCGCCCTGCAGTACTCGAGCGCGCCGAAGGCCATCAGGTCGTTGGCGCAGATCAGCGCCGTCGGCCGGTCCGCGGGCGCGACCTCGAGCGCCTTCGCGGCCTGCTCGTAACCCGCACGCTGGCGGTAGTCGCCGCCGAAGAACGGCACCTCGTCCGGGTCCTGGCCCGCCGCGGCAAGCGCCTCGCGGTACCCGGCGAGCCGCTGGTCGGCACTCCAGAGCGGCGCCGGACCGCCGATCAAGGCGATCTGCCGGTGCCCCGCCTCGATCACGTGCTGGGCGATCTCACGCGCCCCGCGGCGGTTGTCGGAGACGACCGCAGGCAGCTCGAACCCGGGCATCTGCTCGTCCACCAGCACCACCGCGCCGGAGCGACTCAGCTCCAGGATCAGCGACGGCAGCGTCCCGGTCGCGGAGAGGTAGACGACGCCGTCGAGCCGCTGGCTGCGCAGCAACTGGGCGTAGAAGTCGTCGCTTTTGCCGGTCGCCTGCGGCACGCAGAGCACGACCAGGACGTCCGCGTCGGAAGCCGCCCGCTCGATCCCCTCGGCGACCAGCGCGAAGTACTGGTTGGCGAGTTCGGGGAGGATCAGGCCGATCGTCGAGGCGGAGCGCCGCTTGAGGCTGCGGGCCGACTCATTCGGCGTGTAGTTGAGGATCCGAATCGCGTCGAGAACGCGGGAGCGGCGGTCGCTGGCCACCGGGCCCGAGTCGTTGACTACGTAGCTGACCGTGCTCAGCGAAACGCCGGCGTGAGCAGCGACATCTTTCATCGTTGGCCGGCGCTTTTTCGCCATCAATCCCCCTACACGTCCGCGGTGACTCTCCCGCCGGCCCACAAGATGATCGACGACCACAGCTCGGCGTAGTCGGGCCACTCTACGAACTCCGGAGGCGCCCAGTGCGGCGCGCAATCGGAGGCGAAGGCCACCGTTCGTCCCTGGCCGTACTCGCCGAGGACAAGCAGCGGGTCCTCGCCGACCCTGGCGACCACCGTCGCCTCGTCCTTGGCGAGCAGCCGGTTGTAGCCGAGCAGCCGGGGCCACTCCTCGCCGACGCGGCCGATCGCCGGGTGGCCGGCGGCCGCGACCAGCGGGGCTACGCCCTGCGGCACCTCGACCCGGTCGTCGTGGGCGAGCATCGTCACCGGCAGCACCTCGGCAAGCGGGCTCTGCGCGTAGCGGGCCCGGCCGTCGATCCCGGTGAACGAGAGGTAGCCGCCGACCATCACCAGGCCGCCGCCGCCCTCGACGTAGGCGGCAAGCTCGGCGAGCCGGTTGGTCGTCACCGTGGAACGCAGGAAGGTGTCGTCGGTGAGCAGGAACGAGTTGGCGCCGACGTCGGAGAGGATCACCGCGTCATAGGCGGCAAGCTCGTCGCGGCCACTCGGGAAGCGGGTGGAGATCTCGTGCGCGCGCACGTAGTCGACCTCGATCCCAGTCCCGGCGAGGGCATCGATGAAGAGGGTGCCGCCCTCCTCGTACTCGGTCGTGTGGAAGTGGTCGAACCCCTTCATGTGGACCGTGTGCTTGACCCACGACTCGCCCGCGAGCAGGACCTTGGCCGAGGAGCCGCCGTTCGCGCCCGCCATCACTCGGCCTCCAGCAGACGATCGCCGACGTGGTCGGGCAGGGTCCGCGCCTCGTTGGCCGGGACCTCGGCCAGCTCGCGCATGTCCCAGCCGATCATCTTCTCCGGCACCAGCTCGAAGTAGCGCCGGCCGGCGAACTCGCCGAACTCGAAGTAGGCATCGGCGTAGGGGTGGTTCTTGTAGAAGTACTTCGTCCGCACCAGCTCCTGCAGCTGGTCGAAGAGGGCCCCGTCCTCGACCACCTCCATCGTGCCGTGGATCCGGACCCCGTGGACGGTCGCGTACTCGTCGCCGCCGTCGACCAGGGCCGCCAGCGGCCGGCCCGCCTCGAAGTTGGCGCCGTGCTTGGAGGCGGCGTCGACCGGGATGAAGATCCGCCGTTCGTGGACCACCAGCCAGAGCGGCGAGAGGTAGATCGAGCCGTCCTCGTTGGCGGTCGCGAAGCGGATCGTCCTCGCCCGCTCGAGGAACTCCCAGCGCTTCGCCCCGCGCAACGGCGCGAAGGTGCTTGCGGTCACCGGCTTGACGTCGGCCATCTCACTCCCCCCTCAGTGCGGTCAGCTTTTCCGAGTACTCCTTGGCGTCGGCGAGGCCGACCCGAGGCGACGGCCCGCTGGTCCAGAAGAACTTCGATCTCACGCCGGTCGCTTCGAGCGTGTACTTGTAGCCGGCGGGCAGGAAGATGTGCTCGCCCTCCTTCGCCTCGAGCACGATCTGGCGGCCGGAGGCGTCCTCGACCCGCAGCTTGATCCGCCCTTCGAGGCAGAAGTGGGACTCGTCGAAATTGCTCTGGTCCCAGTGGTAGTCGCCATGGTCGGGCTCCATGTAGCAGTAGCCGTGCCGGAAGTACCGGGCGTCGTCGCGCTCTCGCGAGACGAAGATCGCGGTGTCGATCCCGGTGTTGAATTCGAGACGCGGCAGCGAGTCGATCTCCGCCTCGTCGATCACTTTGGGGTACCGCATGGCGTTCTTTGCTTGGGGATCGTGGTCGGGCAACGTGTCCTCGCTCTGGTCGATTGACGTCTTGGGCTAGGTAAGGCTGTCGAAGCTGGTCGAAACGGTTCTGTAAAAGTCGGTTAGGATCGTCTTAATGGGTCTTATACAGGGATCATATTCGTTTTCACCGTACACCGGTTCGGAACCGCGGTCAAACCGATGATCGTGGGCGCGGACCGATGACCGATCGGCAGCCGGGGTCGATCCCGACGATCGTCGACTGTGACCCCGGAATCGACGACGCGCTGGCGCTCGCCCTGGTCGCGGCGAGCCCCGAGTTCGACCTCCACGCCGTCACCACCGTATGCGGCAACGTCACCGTCGACCACTCGACCCGCAACGCAATCCGGACCCTGGCCGCCTGCGGTCGCGCGGAGGTTCCCGTCTGCCAGGGAGCGGCGCGGCCGCTGGTGCGGCTCAACCCGCCCTATCCGCCGATCCACGGGGAGAACGGGATCGGCGACGTCGAGCTGCCGGCGACGGCGCGCGAGGCCTCGGCCGAGCCCGCGCTGGCCGCCTTCGAGCGGGTGCTCGAGCCGGCCGTGCCGGGGGAGGTCACGGTGATCGCCCTGGCCCCGCTGACCAACATCGCGTTGTTGCTGTCGACGCGTCCCGACCTCGCCGACCGGATCGGCCTGCTGGCGGTGATGGGCGCGACGATCGACCGTGGCAACGTCACCCCGTTCGCCGAGTTCAACACCTGGGCGGATCCCGAGGCCGCCTACCGGGTGCTCGCCACGAACGAGGTGCCGACCCGGCTCTTTACCCTGGCGGCGACCCGCAAGGCGGCGCTCGACGAGTCGCAGCGACTGGAGCTGGCAGCCTGGTCGCCGGTCGGCGCGACGATCGCCGAGATGATCCTCGGCTACGACGACCAGGTCACCGGACTGGGCTGGCCGCTTCACGATGCGATGGTGGTGGCGGGCCTGCTCGAGCCGGGGATCGTCACGCTCCGCCCCGCCGCCGCGATCGAGGTCGACACCGGCACCGGCCGCCGCCGCGGCGCCACCGCCGTCACCTGGGACGGAGCGCCGCATCAGGGCGGAGCGCCGCGTCCGCTCGAGGTCGCCGTCGACGCCGACTCCGAGCGGTTCCGCGGCCTACTGCGCGAGCGGCTCTCGCCACTCGCGGGCCCGCCATCGGACTGAGGATCGCCGGCCGCTCAGGCGCTGCGGATCAGCTTCTTGTTGACGAACTCGTCGGCGCCGAAGCGGCCGAGCTCCCGCCCGAAGCCGGAGCGCTTGAAGCCGCCGAAGGGCAGCTCCGGACCGTCGGCGACCGCCCCGTTGATGAAGACCATGCCCGCTTCGATCGCGTTCGCGACCCGCTCGGCCTGCTCGGCGTCGTTGGTCATCAGGTAGGAGCCGAGGCCGAAGGCGGTGTCGTTGGCGAGGCTGACCGCCTCCTCCTCGGAGCCGACCTTGTAGACCTGGGCGACCGGGCCGAAGAACTCTTCCTGGCTTGCGTCGTCGCCCGGCTTGATCCCGGTGAGGATCGTCGGTTCGAAGTAGTTGCCGTCGCGCTTGCCACCGACCACGACCTCGGCGCCGTTCTCGATCGCCCGCCTGACCTGGTCCTCGAGCCGGTCGGCGGCGGTCTTCGAGGAGAGCGGACCGACCGCGGTGGCCTCCTTGCTCGGATCGCCGGGCTTCGCCGCTTCCATCTGCTCCTGCAGCTTGGCGAGGAAATCGTCGTAGTACTCGTCGCTGATGATCAGGCGCTTCGCCGCGTTGCAGGCCTGGCCGGTGTTTCCGAGCCGGGCCGCTGCAGCCGACTGAACAACCGCGTCGAGGTCGTCGGTGCCGAGCACGATGAACGGGTCCGACCCGCCCAGCTCGAGCACGACCTTCTTCAGGTTGCGGCCGGCGATCTCGGCGACCGCCGCCCCCGCCCGCTCGGAGCCGGTGACG
>JAFDWF010000025.1 GCA_018268575.1 Actinomycetota bacterium | reverse complement strand
AGGTTCTTGAGCGATGCACCCGTCCCTGCGCAGGCTTCCCCCCGAAGACCTCCCGTCCCGGGCGTCCCGGAGGCGGCCACAGCCTGCCCGGGTCGCCTCCGGGACGCCCGGGACGCCTGGGCTCCGATTCATCAGGCCCGAACCACTTCCGGCCCGCGCCCCCACCCAGCCGCCAGCCCGACCACCCACGCCACCCTCGCACCCCTGCGGAGCTACTCGTCTAGCCTCAGCGCGTGGCCGACGAGCGGATCAGTCTGGGCGAGGCGGCACGGCGTTCAGGGGTTCCGGCGTCGACGCTGAAACGTTGGGCCAAGGAAAGGATCGTGCGGGTACGGCGCGGGCGCTGGACGGCCACCGCCGCCGCCCAGGCGCGGGTCGTCGCCCGTATGCGGGAGCGCGGCTACTCGCTCGAGGACCTGAAGGAGGCGGGGCGCGAGGGCCGGCTCGCCTTCGGCTTCACCGAGGAGCTCTTCGCCGAGGGTGAGGGCGAGGTCACGATCGAGGCGATCGCCGCGGAGACCGGCCTCGAGGTCGAGTTGATCGAGCGGATCCTGGTGATGATGGGGACGCCGGTCGGCCACCAGCGCAACCTCACCGCCGCCGACGCGGTCGCGATCCGCCTCTGCGCTCAGGTGCTCGCCGCCGGCCTGCCGCTGGTCGCCTTCCTGCAGCTCGTCCGCGTCTACGTGCAGAGCCTGCGGCGGATCGCCGAGGCCGAGATCCGCCTCTTCCACCTCTACGTGCACGAACCGCTGATCCGCGACGGCGTGCCCGAGCTCCAGATGGCCGAGGCGATGGGCGACCTGGCCGCCGAAATCATGCCGTTGGCGGCACCGCTGACCGAATATCTCCACAACCGCTACCTGCGCTTCTACATCGAGCAGGACGTGGTCGGCCACATGGAGACCGGAGTCGAGCAGTCGACCGCCGAAATGGAGCTCGGCCACGTCGGGGTGACGCTCTGCTTCATCGACCTGACCGGCTTCACCCGCTTCACCGAGGAGGAGGGCGACATCGAGGCTCTGGACGTGGTCGAGAACTTCGTCGAGACGGTCGAGGCGACGCTGCCGCGCGAGGCGACGATAGTGAAGACGATCGGCGACGAGGTGATGGTGGTCTCGCCCGACGCGGCAGCGCTGACCGAGTGGGCGGTCGCCTTCCTCGGCCGCTTCGACCACCGGCCGCAGCCGCGCGTCGGCATCCACAGCGGCGACGCCGTCTACCGCGACGGCGATTACTTCGGCAGCCAGGTCAACCTGGCGCACCGGATCGCCAACCGGGCACTGGCGGGGGAGGTGCTGGTCACCGATGTGGTCGCGGCGACGCTGGGAGCGCGACCCGGGTTGCGACTCGAGCCGATCGGCGAGGTCTCGCTGCGCGGCTTCCCGGTGCCGACCGAGCTGTTCGCCGTCCGCGCGGCGGAGGGCTAGGCGATGGCCGCGGCCGATGCGCCCGGCGGCGGCGGGTCGGTGGGCGCCGACCTCCTCTCTCGGGTCGAAGATGGTGGCCTGGTCGCGCCGCCGGGCGCCGTCCTGGTGATGCTCTCCGGCGGCCGCGACTCGGTCTGCATGCTCGACCTCGCCGTGCGGGCGCGCGGGGCGGCGGCGGTCCGCGCCCTCCACGTCGACTACGGCTTGCGCCCCGAGTCCCACGACGACGCCGACTTCTGCGCCTCCTTATGTAGGGACGCCGGGGTCGACCTGGCGACTGAGCGACCGGTCCGGCCCGAGGGGCCCGGCAACCTGCAGGCCTGGGCGCGCGACGTCCGCTACGCGGCGGCGGCGCGGCTGGCCGAGGGACGCGAGGCGACGATCGTCACCGGCCACACCGCCGACGACCAGGTCGAGACGATCCTCTACCGCCTCGCCTCCTCGCCCAGCCGGCGGGCGCTCCTGGGGATGAAGGAGCGCGACGGTCGGCTCGCCCGCCCGCTGCTCGGCACCACCCGCGCCGAAGTCACCGCCTACGACGAGGAGCGCGGGCTCGCCTGGCGCGAGGACGCCAGCAACGAGGAAGACGACTACGCCCGCAACCGGGTCCGCCGCGGCCTCCTGCCGGAGCTGGCGGCGATCCACCCGGCCGCGGTCGCCAACGTCTTGCGCACGGCGGCGCTGCTGCGCGACGAGGCCGAGGTGCTCGACGCCCTCGTCGCCGCCGAGCTCGACGGCTCCGGCGAGGCGCCCCGCGGCCGTATCGCCCATGCCCGCTTCGCGGCGCTGCCCGCGGCGCTCCGCCGCCTCGTCCTCCAGCGCCTCGCCGACGTCGCCGCGGGCCGCCCGGTCCCCGGCGCCGCCCGCTTTGCCGACCAGGTCGCCGGGCTCACCCGCGGCGGTTCGCGGCTCGACCTCGGCGACGGTGTCCGGGCCGTGCTCGAGCGCGGGGTCCTGCGAGCCGAGCGCGATCCGTAGGCGGTCGGGCCGGCGGGCCCGCCACGGGGGCGCTCCCTAGACTGCGGCCGGTGGACGACCCGACGATCGGCGCGACCCTCGTCTCCAGCGAGGAATTGCAGGCTCGCATCGCCGAGCTCGGTGTCACGATCAGCCGCGACTACGAGGGCAAGGACCTGGTCATGGTCGGAGTGTTGAAGGGCGCCGTCCTCTTCCTCGCCGACCTTATGCGCCACATCGACATCCCCTGCGAGATCGACTTCATGGCCGTCTCCAGCTACGGCTCGCAGACCGACAGCTCCGGCGTCGTTCGCATCCTCAAGGACCTCGACGCCTCGATCCAGGGCCGCGACGTGCTGATCGTCGAGGACATCATCGACTCCGGCCTCACCCTCCAATACCTGATGCGGAACCTGGGGGCGCGCGACCCGGCCTCGCTCGAGGTCTGCTCGCTCTTGACCAAGCCGGAGCGGCTTCGTGTCGACCTCCCGGCCAAGTACGTGGGCTTCGAGATACCCAACGAGTTCGCGATCGGGTACGGCCTTGACCACGGTCAGCGCTACCGCAACCTTGATTACGTCGCCGCGTTGGTTCATTGAGCGGCGAAACCGCCCTGGTACGCTGAATTTTCTCGCATGAGACGGTTCTTCAAAAGCGCGGCATTTCCGATCCTGCTGGTGGTCATCCTGGCCTTCATCGCCCAGCGCGTGATCACCAACGATCCGGGCACGGAAGCGCCCTCCTACACGGCGCTCGTCAACCCGACCAGCGGGCTGATCGCCGAAGGCAAGGTCGAAGAAGCGACGATCAACAACAAGGACCTCTCGCTGGACATCAAAGAGAAGAACGGCGAAAGCTTCTCCACCGGCTATCCGGCGAACACCGAGCAGTCGCTGCTCAACCTGCTCGACGAACACAACGTCAAAACGAAGGTCAACGGCACCGGCAGCTCGAGCATCCTCTCGCTGCTCACCTACATCCTGCCCTTCGTCCTCTTCTTCGGCTTCTGGATCTTCCTGATGAACCAGATGCAGGGCGGCGGCAGCCGGGTGATGAACTTCGGCAAATCGAAAGCCAAGCGGATGTCGGTGGACGCGCCCAAGATCACCTTCCGCGACGTGGCCGGGGTGGACGAGGCGGTCCAGGAGCTCGAGGAGATCAAAGAATTCCTCGAGAACCCGAAGAAGTTCCAGGCGCTCGGCGCGCGGATCCCGAAGGGCGTCCTGCTCTACGGCCCTCCCGGCACCGGCAAGACGCTGCTCGCCCGTGCCGTCGCCGGCGAGGCCGGGGTGCCGTTCTTCTCGATCTCCGGCTCCGACTTCGTCGAGATGTTCGTCGGCGTCGGCGCCAGCCGCGTCCGCGACCTCTTCGAGCAGGCGAAGCAGAACTCGCCCTGCATCATCTTCATGGACGAGATCGACGCCGTCGGCCGCCACCGCGGCGCCGGCATGGGCGGCGGTCACGACGAGCGCGAGCAGACGCTGAACCAGCT
>JAFDWF010000024.1 GCA_018268575.1 Actinomycetota bacterium | reverse complement strand
GCCGGCGGCGCGTCGGACCGCCGGGGACCGCGGGCCGCGCCGGAGCGGGCTCCGCGGCGGGAGCCCCGCTCCACTCGAGCGTCAGCTCGATCGCCTGGGGCGGCTCGCCCTCGCCGAGGGCGAGTGCCACAGGAAGCCAGTCGGCCACCTCGCCCGCCATCTTCGCGAAACAGGCGGCCAGCGCGGGTGCGGCGACCTCGGCGAAGGCATCGCTGCTCCTGCCGTCGGGGAAGAGCGCGAAGGCGCTCATCGTGAACTCATCCATCCGGTTCCTCCTTCCTCCTGATACGTCGGACCGCAGACCTCCAGGCCCGGCGCTTCCGGGATTCATGTGGCGGCGGGGAGCCCCCCACCGGGGCACGGCCTTTCCGACCCGGCACCGCCGCTCGACTCGAAGCCCGACCGGGACGCCGCTGCCGACCGAGGCGAGGTCCGGCAGTCGGCCCGGCAGCGCCGGCCCCACCTCGAGCGCACGTCTCACTCCTGGTCGGGCCGAGGAGACCGAGGATGTCGGCACGGAACTTGCGCCCGCTCGGACCGCGTCGGCTCCTCGCGCGAGATCCGCGGCGGATGAAGGACGCGCGCCCGGTCCGCGTATCCCCGGCAGTTGCCCCCGCCTCGCAGGATCACGCGCCCGCCGTCACGGGCGGGTTCGGTCTCGATCACGGTGAAGGCGACGTCGTCGTCGCATTCGACCTCGCAGCCGATCCATTCCTCGTCGCGGTCCGGCCGCCAGCCGTCACGAACGGCGCGCCAGGCGCGGAGGATCGTCGCCAGCGCCTCCACGGGCTCGCCCACGTCCTCGCCGGCGCGGTAGTTCTCGATCACACGCGCGGCCTGCTCACGCAGTTCCTCGCTTCGGTCGGCCGGCGTCGCGTCCTCATGGACCGGGCACGTCGGGCCGCCGTGAAGGATCGACGCTCTGCCGGTCGGGCTGAACGCGACCTCCCCGGTGCAGCCCTCGGGCGGCGTCAGCTTCGTGCGCTCGGAAGCTCCTTCGGCCTCCTCTTCCTCCCGCCGGGTCCTCGCGAGCATCGCCGCGAACTCGGCGGTGGGGCAGCCCGATCCCGCGATCCGGTTGACCGCGCCCAGCGATTCGGTCCCCTTGTCGATCAGATCGCCCAGGGTCGTGTGGGAGCCGGCGTTCTCGATCTCGACCATCGCGTCGTAGGCGATCTCCTGACACTGCATCAGCGCGATCCGCGCGCGGTTCACGTCCTCCGGATGGCTGACCCGGCCCGCGGCCTCGAGCGCCTGCACGGCGATCGCGTAGTCGACCGCGTCGCGGTCCCACCTGCTCGGCACGTCGTAGACGGAGGTGGCGAAGAAGTCCGACACCGAGCCGTCCTCGGCGACGACGATCGGCCTCGTCTCCAGGGCGACGAACGAGGAAAGATCCTTGGTCGGCACGATGTCGTCGCGGGGGTGCTCGTCGCCCTCGCGGATGATGTGTGCCCTCCCGGCGCCGCGATCGATTCTCGTCACCGTGACGAACTCGGTGGCGCCGTCGGCGTGGTGGTACCTGGCCGAGTAGACCCTCGGCGTGCCAGGCAGGTTGGCGAGGAAAGTCGTCATGGCGTTCTCCTTCCGCTGATGCGATTACGCGAGGCACGTGGCGACCTAGCCGTCGCCGTCCATGTCGCCGCCATGCACCTCGTGCACTCCCTCGATCACGCCGACGATGCGCAGCAGGTCGTCCCCCCTCCCGGCCTCGTTGTCCTCGCGGCACACGCGCTGCGCGATCTCTTCGGCGGCCTCGGTGCCACCCCAGGTGTAGACGTCGGTCGCGTAGGGCTGGCCGTCCTCTCGGTAGGCCGCGAGGACCGTGTAGCCCGGTTCGACGGAGCGCTCCACGTCCTGGTCGAACCCACAGAGGGTCGTCCACGACAGCTCCGTGCCGTCGTCCAGGTCGATCACCCAGCGACCCGCCCAGCCTTCGACGTAGTTGTCGGCGAGCCAGCGCTCGACCTCCTCCGCGGTACCCACGTGGAAGTCTGGGTTCTGCCGGAACGAGGATTCCCAATGGCCCTCCGAGGCGCAACCCAGATAACGGCCGATCTCCACCGTCTCGCCGGCCTCGAACGCGACCTCGTCGCCAGCGAGCTCACGCAACTCCCTCACGTCGGGATCGTGCACGTCGTCGGCCGGGTCCTCCCTGTCGATCGCGGCCTTGAGGTTCTCGAGCCTCCTCCTCGCCCTCTGTCTGTCGATCATGTGCGTGCTCATCGGGACTCCTTTCGTCGGGCGCCGACCGCAGGCTGGCGCCAGGTGGGTGGGCTCATGCCGCGGGCGGGCGCGGCGCCGGCAGGCGGACCAGCCCGACGCTCTCTTCGACCCGCTCGCAGATCGCCTCGTGGTTGGCGTTGGCGTCGGGAAGCTCGAAGGCGAGTCCCGAGCCGAAATCGTCGACCTCGGGGCCGTCCTCGCCCCAGGTCACGCTGGTATGAAAGGTGCTCCGGCGCACCTCGGCCGTCGTCACGACGTACGGTCCCACGTGGGTCCTGACCCAATGGCGCGTCAGGAAGAAGCGGGCGGCCTCGCCGATCGTCTTCAGCGCGGCCACCACCACTTCCTCGCGGTCATGGTCCGGGCTCCCGCCCACACCACGGCATGGCCCAGGCGGGGACGCGGTCGCGCTCGGGACCGGGTGGTCCCACTCTGGCCTCCCATCTCAGGCCTCCCCTCGTCGTCGCCAATCCCCGGCGGGCCTGGCGCGAGCCGCGCGGCCCCGTACCTCCACTCGGGACATGGCGAGCCAGGAGACGAGCGCCGGCGGGAGTCCCTCGAGCTCCCAGGCGTCGAGGGCGCCGAAGAGCGCCTTGCGCTCGCGGACCCAGTCCAGTCGCCGCTCGAGCAGCGAGACGGCGAGGCCGCGGGCGAGCAGGTCGAGAATGGCGGGCGCGCCGAGCGCCCGGTCGATCCCCGGACCGCAGCGGACCAGCGCCGCGGCGAACCGCGACGCGACCGGATCCTCGAGCAGCCTGGCCAGGTCGGAGGGATCCGCGTGGACGACGACGGGCGAACACCCCGCGGCCTCGATCGCGCGCCCCGGAGTCGAGAGGCCCTCGCCGTCGCCTCGGGTGGCGATCACGCATATGCGCCCGCGCGCCGCGACCTCCACCCCGGGCAGGGCGGCGGACAGCCGCTCCTCGAGCCGCCCCGCCGCGACGCTCGCCATCAGGGTCGGGCGTGCGGGGGCCCGCCGATGTCCACGAGGAGGGCCGCCCCACCGGGACCGCTCCCCGCACAGGCGAGGGCCGCGGCCGCAGCCTGTGCCCCCTCGGCGTCGCCGAGCGAGGTGGCGAGGACGACCGGCTGGTCACCCGTCCCGCCGATCATCCGCTGCTCCCCTCGGTCCAACCGGCGCCGGCCGAGGGAGTCCCGGATCTCCGCACACAATCCGACGGATCAGATCCTCCGGCACGTCCCGGTTGCCGCCGTCGCGCGGGTCGAAGCCGGTGAGGACGCATGCACCGGCGATCCAGTCGTCGTCGCGAAGCGAGGCGCGCAAGAGGGCGGTCGCCGCCTCGTTGGGGGTCATCGAGAGCTTTCCCTCTTCGTCTATGTATGCGACCGCGTCGACCCGTCCTGGGACGTCGACCAGTTCCAGGTCGCCGTCGACCATGCGCTGCAGGTCATCGGGACCGTCCTGCTCGACCACGGTGGTCTCCCCGTCGAGCGGGATCAGGATTGCCTTCATGGGCGATTCCTCCTCATTCGTGATGGATGCGCCACGCGGCCGAGCTCGGCCTCGATCCGACCGCAGAGCGGACGCCGCCTAACCAGCGGCCCGCGCCGCGGCGCGTCCACCGCCTGCGCCTCCCGCGCGACGTATCCGCCGAGCGCCCACCACCGGGTGCGCGGCGGCCAGCCGTCGGAGCTCCGTCACCCGCAGCGAAGCCAGGAGATGCCAGGCGGCCCTCTCCTCGGGATCGCGGGTCTTCCCGGCCCGTCGCCGACAGGCACGGCGCGGGTTCCGCGGCATGGCGATCGCCTCGGCCAGGTCTTCCACGTCGAGCGCCCGCCCTGCGCGCCAGGCGAGGCAACGCCCGGACCGCCCCACGCCGGCGGCGGCCAGCGTCGACCAGGCTCGTGCCTCGGCGTCCGAACGCCCGCCAATCCTCGCGGCGAGCAGGCTGGGGTCGACGACCGCCTCGAGCACCGGCGCAAGCCCATGCCGCTCCTCGAGCAGGCGCGCCGCCGCGCGGATCTCGGCCGCTGCCGTCTCCGGGTCGGCCAGCGTGCTCCCGGCCGCTTCGATCAGTCTGATCTGGTGCAAGCTCCACTCCTTCCCGCGGCGGCCGATCACGGCCGCCGCACCCTTGTGCCGCCTCGGCCACCTAGACGAGGCCGAGCGCGGCCAGCTGGTCATGGATCCGCGGGTTGATCCCGCCGCCGCGGCGGCGGCCCGAATCACCCTGGGCGGACCGACGCGGATGAGCTTCGATCGCCCGCTCGAGCTGGCGCCGGCTGAGACGCGAGACCAGCAGCCAGGCACCCCACTCCTCCTCGCTCCTCGCGGCCTCCGCACGCCCCGCGCAGACCTCGCGTCGATCCTCTTCGTCGAGCAGCGCCTCCAGCACGCCGGGGTCGAGCACGGCGGCAGCCCGGTCGGCGAGGGCACCGCGGGTCCTGCCGGGACCGGCCGCCGCCAGGGTGAGCCAGGCGAGGCCCTCCTCCTCCTCGCGGGAGCTCTGGGCGGCCTCGAGCATGTGCGGCCTGAACGGGTCGGTGGCGACATCGTGCATCAAGAGGGCGATCGGGAAGTGGGTCCCGACCAGCTCGATGGCCCGCCTCACCCTGTTGACGCTCACGTGGCCTCCTGAGAGGCGCTCGATCTGGCTGATCATCTTGTAGGTGGCGCGCATGGCGCCCTCCTTCCTGCCCGCAGCCGCGGGCATAGTCTGGTGCCCGGCGGCGGCCGCCGCGGGGTATTTCGATGCCGGGGGCCCGTCGAGGCGGCTCGCCGGCGGGGGTTCCGGGGGACTCATGCGGAGCGGCCCCCCAAGGGAGGCGCCCGTGACGTCGGGGCCGGGAACTGCGGCGATTTCGCCCTGAGACGGGAGGCACCGGGCCGCGCGGCGCGCGATCTGCTCCCTGGGGCCCCGTCGGAGCCGTTCGCCCCCTTAGGAACGTTCCGGCGCCCGTACGAGAGCTCGCACGAGCAAGTCGAACTCGAACTGCGAGAGATCGCGATGGACGACGAACGAGAATGGATCGTCGGTGTGGTGGTTCCCGAACACCAGCCCGAGCCACATCGTCCGGCCTTCCCAGCCGCTGGTGAGGTAAGGGCGCGGCAGTGGCCAGAGGTTCGCCTCGACGTGGATCCGCCAGCGCCTCCCGATCGCGAACCTCATGGCCCGTCCCCGCCTCTGGTCAGGGGCGCCCGCGCCTCGGCGAGCCGCCGCTCGGCTGTTCCGAGCTCGGACGCGATCGATCTCGACCGCGGCCGGTCCCCGACGCCCGACGCCTCCTCCGCCCTCGCACCCGCCAGCGCCCCGCGCAACTCCGCGACCCGCGCCGCGAGGCGCCCGGCGGCATCCGGGTCGAGCTGGTAGAAGCCGCGCCTCGTGGTCGCGCGGATCAGTGGGTGGCGGGTGACCTGGTTGAGGAAGACGGCCTCGGGGCGCTTGCCCGCGACCGGGCCAGCCTCGGCTTCGACGGCCGCCAGCCAGCTGCGGTAATGGATCCGGCCGCCATCGGGAAGCCGGTCCACCAGGATCTCGACCGCGACCTCGCGGATCGCCTTGCCACGCAGGGCGCCACGCGGTCCGGCCGGCCTTGGCGGCTCGGACACCGTGCCCTCGAGCAGGGATCCGAGCGCGGCGAGGCGCGCCTCGAGCTCGTCGACCTCCGCCTCGGCAGCGGCGAGCTCGCCCTTTCGCCCACGGGCCTTCGCCTTCGCCCCCTCAAGCCGGGCCGAGAGCCGTCTGCGCTCGGCGGCCGCCGCCCGGCAGAAGCGGGGCGAGAACCGCGCTGCGGCACTACTCATCGCTCCTCCTGCAGATGCGATAGGCCATCTGAATCCTCCTTCACAGTCCGTGTTGGAAGCGGGCCAGGACACCCGATCGCGCGGCGCTCAGAGTCCGTCCTGGACCCCGGGCACCGAGGAGTGGAAATCCCCGTCACATGGCGGGCCCCAGCTCCCGCGATCCGCGGCGCGGGCGCCCTCGGCCAGCGAGCGGTAGTGCGCGTAGCGGCCGGCCGGGGTGTCGAAGACATAGGGCATCGCCAGGCCACGGGCGACCTCGGCGGCGCCGAGGTCCTCGCCGCCGGGCAGCTGCACGTAGCGCAGCAGGCGCCCGTAGGCGTCGACCGGGTCCTGGCCAGGGTCGGAGACGAGGCGAACGCGGCGCCCGTCGAACCGTTCCATGAACGCGGAGGCCGCGATGCTGCCGCACTCATCGGGACTGCCGTAGCGGGTCGCGTACTTCTCCGGGATAATCTGCCCAGCAGCCTCACCCTGCGGGTGGCGCCGGAGTCGAGGCGCACGTCGACCGTGTCGCCGTCGGCGACCGCGACGATCCGGCCACGGGACGGGGCGCGCCGGTCCCCCCTCGCCGGGGGCGAGCAGCCGAGCAGGGGGAGGATCGCCAGAGCGAGGATGACGAGGACGGAGGCGCCCAGCAGGGCCGCGGGCGGACGCTCCGCGGCGCGAAGGAGCGCGAGACGGTACGGGCAGCCGGTCATCGGTGTCGCCCCCGGCTCCGGGTGGCCGGATCGCCAACGCCGAAGATCCGCCGCAGCTCGGCGATGCACTCCCTGAACTCCTCGCGGCGGAGCGCCGGCCCGGTCGGGTAGCCACGCAGGGCGGCCACCAGGTCGACGGCACCGCCGCCGGCACCGCACGAGAAGCAGTACCAGCCCCTCCCCACCCCTCGGTAGAGCTGGGCGGAGGGATGGCGGTCGAGATGGTCGGCGCTCGGGCAGCGGACCTTGCCGTCGCGGCGTGGCTCGCTGCCGACGATCGCGCGGTAATACTCGCGCGCCTCAAGGGCGCGCCAGGGCTCCTCGCCCCAGCCGAGCTCCGGGGAGTAGGTCCGCTGCGCGGGGCGGGGAGCCCTGGGGTCGCGCAGCCCGGCCGCGAGGGCGGCGGGGCGGTAGGGCGCCCTGGCCAGATCGCACATCACCACCCGGCACCAGGTCGGAGCGAGGCCCCTGCGGGTCGGCTTCTGGTTCAGCGTGCCGGGGACCCGCAGGAAGCGGCCGCGGTTCGCCGACACCGGATCGGCCCCGAGCGCCGCCGCCAGCATCCTGTTGAGTGCCTCGCAACGCTCTCCGGGGAGCTCCTCGGAGAGGAGCCAATAGACGTGGGCGCCGCCCGAACCCGAGGCGACCACCGCGTGTGGACGGTGGCCGAATCGGCGCAGCGTCGCGAGCCGGCGGGCGTCGTCGATGTCGACCCAGGCGACCGCCACCCGGTCGACGGAGTCGTTGCCCGGGACCGGCACCCGCAGGGTCGCGGGGGTGAAATAGATTTCGCGGCGCTCCTCGGAGCGCAGCGCCCGCACCCGCTCGAGGAAGTCATCCCGTCGACCGGCGCGCACGAAGTTGCCGAGGTCGTTGCGGCGGAAGGACCCGAGCCTTCCGTCGGCCAGGCGCGGCGCGCCCGCGACCTCGACGAAGCCGGGGCGGCCGGTGTGGAGGAGCTCGGTGAGGAGCGCCGCGTGGGCGTCGGCCGCGAGGACCCGGTCGACCCGATGCCCTCGGCGGTCGCGCATCGCGACCGGCTCGGGCGGGCGCCCCAGAGCCGAGGTCGCCGCAGCTGGTCGCGGCGGGCTCGCCACGCTCACAGTCCCACCTGCCCGGGGGGCAGGTCGAGCGCCTCACAGAGCAGGGTCGCCACCTCGGCGCCGGCGACGCGGGCGTAGCGCAGGCGCCCGTGGCTGTCACGCGTGCCCTGCAGGCCGAGCCGGCGGCAGAGGAGGCTCACCACCTTGCTCTCGTCGGCGCAGTCGCTGAACCCGGGTGAGCGCGAACAGAGCGCCGCCGGGAGGTGACCGAGCGCGAGCTCCTCGGCGAGGGCTGCCTGGAGACGGAAGAGCGGCACATGGCTCGGTCGCCGGGCGCGATCGACGTCATCCATCAGGAGGCGCCCGGCCTTCGCCGCCTCCCTGCCCGAGCCTTGGAGGATCGCGGCCGCCGCCTCGCTGAGCCGCAGGACGGACCCCTCGCCGTCGTGGAGATCGCCCACCTCCTCGGCCGCGCGGGCCTCTGCGGCGACGACTCCGACCGCCACCCGGCAGGAACGGGCCTCCGGCGAGCCGAGGCACAGCCGTCTCGCCCACCGGGGCCAGTCCGGGTGCCGGCGGATCGCCCGCAGCCCGGCCAGCGGCGGGTAGGAGAGGGTCCGCTGCTCCCAACCGGCGCTCCCCGCGCCGAACCGCAGGAGATAGTGGACGAGACCGGCCCCGTCGCAGATCACCAGGTCGCGCTCGCGGATCCGCAGCGCGGCGAGCGGCAGAGGCGATCGGGGCCCGCCGACCGCCGTCAGGTGTTCGAGGGACATCCCCTCGATCGCCACCGCACCGGGAGTCTCGCATCGCTCGGCCATCGCGCTCGCCCCCTGCACGCCCACGGGAGCCTCCGCGCCACCCCCAGTCTGATCGACGACCGTCGCGACGTCCCCTTCTGCCCTATTGGTCCTCGTCGGGACCGTCGCCATCGCGTCCTCCTTCCCGCGACCGGCCGTCCGCGGCCGGGCCTCCACCCTCGAAGGCGGTCGCTGTCTCGTGCTCGTCTGCCGGTCCCACGTCGAGTCCGCGCATCGGTCGGACGTGGCGCCGGTCGAGTGCCGCCGCGACCGCTCGGAGTGCCAGGTAGATCAGCGCCCCCTGGAGCGCGAAACGCAGACCCGCCACCGCGGGCCCGCGCAGGGCGGCGACGTCCTTCAGTTGCCGGCCGGTGTCGGCCAGCCAGGAGAGCGCGGCGACGATCTCCCTGGCGAAGGCGCCGATCAGGAGCGCGCCGAGGACCCGCCGCAGGGTCACGGCCCGGAGGATGCGTGCGAGCGTCGTCATCGGCGCGCCTCCGGGTCGCGGGGCGGGACATCGCGGCGGCGGCACGGATCCCCGGTGATCACCGTGGGCGCCGCCATCTCCCGGGCCCGTCGACGGGCGGTCCGGTGCGACACCTGCGAGCCCGCCCGCCGGGCGCCCGGCGGGCGGCCGCCTCGACGACGGCGATCGCTCGCCCTGATCGTCACCCCTCGCCTACGCCCGGGAAAATCCGGCCGCCTTGGGATGACGCCGGTCGCTTCGAGATGGAAGCGGACCTTCTCGGCGCCCGCGCGGGCGAGGCAGAGGTAGGCGGTGCGATTCTCGCGTGCGCGGCAACGCATGCGCCGGCGCATCTGCGCCTCGAAGGGCTCCCAGGCGCAGCCGAGCGCGCCCGACACCTCGGCCGCCCCCGCGCGCTCGCCGAGGATGGCGAGCGCGCGGGAGATCGCGGCGTGGGAGACGTCGACCTCGAACCCGGCCATCAGGCCGCGAGCCGGGGCGGCGGCGCCCCCCGGCCCAGCGAGAAGAGCGGGGCGCGCAGGCCCCGCCGACGGGGGAGGCGCCTGGGGTCCGTCTGCGGGGTGTCCGTCACCTCGCGGGCGCGATCCTCCTCCGCGTAGCGGGCCAGCTCGGCGTCGACGTCCATCCCGAACCAGAGGGGCTCGGGGTTCGTGTGCTCGGTCATCGGTGTCCTCCTTCGCGCGGATGCGCGAGGTTGGGCGGAGAAGCCGGCCGGCACGCGGGCATGGGCCGGCCTCCCCACAGGGGTTCGTTTGATCGGCGCCTTGAGGCGTGCTCCACCCAATGCGCCGGTGCTTCTCGCGCCGACCTCAGTGGCGGGCTCCTACGGCCCGGTCAGTGGGCGGCGATGGGACGCCGTACCGTCAGGCAGCCTGCGGATGGCGGGGCAGCTGACCGCGGACACTCGCATTGCCGAGTGCCTCCCTGGCGGCCTCATAGATCGCGACGCCGCGGTCATAGCGATGCACTTCGCCGCAGACGACGCCCCTGGCGACTTCGAGCCTCGCCATCTTCACGATCTCGGCGATGTCCTCGCGGTCGCGGAGGCGGGAGATGATCCGACGGATACGACTTGCTTCCCTGCTCATGGTGGTCCTCTCTCTCACCGCCGCCGCTTCCTCGACAGCGGCGGTGAGCAGGTCGTGGGGCCCCGCGGGACGGGGCCTCGCGTGGATGTGTGGTCGGCGCCCGGCTCAGGCGGTGACGTAGGGGAGCTCGGCCAGGTGCTTGATGCGCGCCCGGTTGGCGGCCCTGATCAAGGGCCCGGCCATCGCCAACGCGAACTTCGGCGGCATCCCCGCTTTCAGTTCGCGGTCGAGGACCCGCTGGGCTTCCTCGCGGCGGCCCACCATGTGCGCGTGCGATTCGGTGAGGACCTCACCATGGGTTATCGTGGTCGGTACAGGGACAGCGTGTGCATGAGACATCGCTGATCCTTTCCGCGGGGTCGGTAGCCCCGCTGATTTTCAGGGGAGGGCCGCGTCCGGCGGTCCTCCCTTTCTTGGTCACTCCGCCGGGCCGCCCACTCGCGGGGTCCGCCGGTCCGCGCCGCAGGGCGCTTCTCCTCGTTTCGCCGATCACGGCGGCGCCTGCCTCGGGATCGCTCGCCGGGCTCGACGGAGGTCGTGCTCGGGGTCGTCGATCGATGGATCTGGGTGAGGAGGCTTGTGGTCCTGCTGCTCGGTGCGGTCCTAGGTGCGGAGCTTCACGGAGATGGCGTGGAGCACGGCGAGGGATCGAAGAAGACGCAAGAAGCTGGTCTTGACGATCGCTGGAGGACTCTGGTTCGAGTGCCTATGTGAGGGCCGCTGAGAGCGGGAACTGCCGGGAAATGGCTTGAGAGATGAGGGTGCAGAGAGTAGGGCGTCACCTGGGGATGTCAAGAAACTGACCGCCTGGCTTCGCCTGGGTACCTGTAGCTCTAACAGCCTTCGTCGGGGCCGAGATTTCTTTCTTCCGGCATCTGGCTCTGCGGCTGGGATCGAGGGCTGCCGGAGGTGTCCGTCTGGGGGTTGATCCGCGGATCTGTGCGGCCTCGAGAGGCGGCCAAACGGACACCTGCCGGACGCCTTTTCGGGCCTGCCGGACGCCTTTCCGCCCCTGGCGGACATCGCCTCGGAGCGCCTGGCGGACGGGTGGGGGCGCCCGACGGCGTACGAATGTGGAAGACATAGAAACCAACCCATCCGAGGGCCGAGATGCGACCGACGACACTCAAGATCAGGCGGGTTTTCTTCCCAGTCCGCCGCCCCTCCGCAATTCCCGTTGGGCGGCGATCCGCACCTGCCGACCGCGGCTCCCCGAGCTCTACCGGCCCGGGTCTGCCATCCACTGCCGCCGTCGCGTTCTTCGACCTCGCCTACCACATCAACCCTGTCCAAGAGCGAGCGGTTTGATGTCACTGCAGATCGAAATCGACGACGAGTTGGTGGAGCGGATCGCACAGCGTGCCGCCGAGCTTCTCGCCGGACGCCAGAACGACGAGGACGGATGGCTGCGAGGCGCCGACAAGATCGCCGCCTATATCGACTCCCCTCGCTCGAGGGTCTACGCCCTCGTCTCGGCGAACCGTATCCCGGTCCACCACGACGGCTCGGCCCTGATCGCGCATCGCTCCGAGCTGGACGGCTGGCTGCGGCGCGGCGGTGGTGTGCGGACCTGATGGCGACCCGGAGACGAGGGACGACGGTGGCCGCAGGTACCGAATGCTCGGAACGGACGGGGCGTCGGGGTCGAGGGAGACCGAGACCTTCGACGCCGTCAGGGCGGATCGGAGAGATGTCCCGTTGGGGCGGCAGGGGTGAACGGCTCGAACCAGGCTTCGAGCCGTTGGTCTGCCGTTCCCAGCCGCTGGTTGATCGGGGAGTGACCGGCCAGTGCGGCGTCTGCCGGCTCCTCCATCTCGAACATCAGGAGGACGTCGTCATCGCCGAAGAGATCGAAGAGCTGCAGTAGCGCGTTCGTTGCGGCGCCCGCCTCGCCTTTGTCGAGCTCCCCGTTCTCGTGGCGTTCCTCGAGCAAATACCGCGCCCGCCGAAGGAGCTCGACCGCGACGATCTCCTCAGCCAGACATCCGGCCGCGTCGCCCGAGGACAGGCGCGCGGTCAATGCGACGCAGGAGGCGAAGAGGTCGATCGCGAGCCGCTCGTCGACGGCGGTCCGGAACGCCCGCGGGGCCAGTTCTTCGGCGTGCTCCACCATCCAACCTCCGGGCATTGCCGTGCGGAACTCGTCGACCAGGATCGTCCCGGCGCGCATGAGCGCATCCCGTGCGTTCAGGTCGCCGATCACCTCGGCGAGGAAGAAAAGGGATGGGTCTCCGACCCGGCCGCGTTGAGCGAGATACTGCCTCCCCGCGCGGGTCAGGATCGCGGGCTTCCCCGGCGGATAGCCGCCGAATTCGATGAGGCCGATCTTCTCGGCTTCTTCCCAGACCAGGCCGAGGGTCTCGAAGTCCACATCAAGCTCCCGGGATGCTCGCTGGAGATCGAGGGGCTCGCTCTTTGCCTCGGCCATCCCGACGGCCTTGAGGACCGGCGCTACCTCTTCGAAGTCCAGGGTCCACATTGGAGTGGCCTCACAGCGTAGACCGGTGACGCCCTTGTCTTTTATTGGTGATGGCTCGGGCGCCTAATCCAACGGATGTGGCGGACACTTGCGCAGCTCGCCTACCGGCGGACTACTTACTTGATCCCCGTCTCGGGTTGCCGGCCGCATGTTGCACCGTGGCCGCCGCAAAGGTGAGGGTCCGCGGATCGAAGCACTATCCGTTTGAAAGGCCGTCGCTCGCCCAGAGCGGCGTCGGCTGGCGGCCGCTGCCAGCTGCGAGACGATGATCCTGGAGAAATCAAGCGCGGGAGCCGCTCGTTTCCCCTGAGTAGGTCGGCTCATCGCGCGGTTGCCACGGCCGACGCGATTCGCCGGGCTTGATGATCCACGGGGGAGCGTCGCCGCGTTTCGTGTTCTTCGGCTTCGCGCTTCACTTCGCCATACGTGCCATCGCCCACGACGCGACCACAGGTGCATTGGCCCGACCAGAGCGTCGCCACGTTGAAGCCCTTGATCAGCTGGCTGGCGTGCGGACGTCCGAGCGCGAACAAAAGGAGGAAGAGATGAGGAGGATCGAAGGAGTCGACGTCCAGGGTCCCGTGGCCACGGTGACCAGCAGAGTCCTCCGGCGGTGTGGCCTCGATTCCATGTAGAAGGGCTACCCACCCGGGTCCGGCTCGGCAGGCGGCGGCTCTGGCAAGACGTCTAGAAGATCGGGCGGCAAGATCGTTCCCGCGTCCCGAATCTCCATCCCGCATGCCTGCCCCTGCCGGTCGTAGTCGATCAGGCCCCAGCGAGTCGCCTGGCTTTTTAGTGTCGCGCCGTCCGCGTCGGGGCGAAACGGCAGGTAAACGATCCGGGCCTCCCTGTCGAAGTAGATCCCCACCGCTTGCCTTATTGGGATCGCGGCGGTTCGGTCGAGACGGTCAGCTTTGAGAATCGGCGAGTCATACCTACAAGACCTTCTTCTTCGATCGGCCGGATGCTCAGTTCGACCCTGTGCGGGCCCTTCGATAGTTCCGCCGTCCCGGTGATCGGAAGGTGGACAACCCTTCCGCCGTGAACGATATGGAGGGGCTTCCTGGCGACTCTCACGCCATCAACGAACAGGAGAACCTTGGCATCCAGTTCCACGTAGCGGTTGGACCCGCGTGCTGCCAATTCGCCAGAGACATAGACCGAGACGGCACGCGGAGCGACAACCTGGAACCCGATCAGTTCCGAGACATAGATGCCTCGGTGACAGGCTTCCGTTTCGTAGATCGCGCCGCCCGGCCCCACGACTCCGACCGCGCACAGGTCAGACGCGTACGAAACTTCCCTGTTGTCGCTCTTCGTCTTGTTGATGGCCACGGGCCGAGCAGCAGCCCCGGCGCTCGCGGTCACGAATCCTCGGCGCTCCCGCGGAGGTGCGCCGCACATCCCGCGAGCATCCATCGCGCCCAGCAGGTCCCGCCAGAGCGGTAGGTCCACCTCATCTCACGAGAGGTGAGCCGCCACCATCGCCTCCGCCTCGCGTCGACCCGCCGAGCGCGGCCCTCCTGCTCCACCACCCCTCCCAAAGACCAACGCACTGATTCGGCTGCCAGGCCGTTCCGTTTCGGCGGCGGTGCCAATCTGGCGGAGAGCACCACGCCCTCATCGGTGAACGTCGCCTCCGGGTCGTCATCGGATTCGGTGTCGATCGGGATGCGGCTGACGAATTCTGGCCGTGCTCTCCTCGCCGCGGATGAATACGGACGGCGTCTGTCAAGACGGCCTCCTTCCTTCGGCGCCTCCAGATAGAGGCCGGGCGCCCCGACGATGGGATTTTTTGACCTTCCCCCGCCGAACCCTCCCCGATCTATGACCACCGCCGGCCCGGATAGTCACCACTCAACGGTCGAGCCATGATGGGCTGGCCTCGCCCGGCTTGGCAGCCCGTCTGGCTAAGCGTCAGGCGCGCTCGGCACGATGAATCCGCCGACGATCATCCCGACGCAGGCGATCGGCGCACGCCACGCACCGATTCCGACCGCCGCGACTTCGCGGACCTCGCCGACTTCATGGCGAAGGTGGATCAGCAGGATCACTGACAGGAAGCTGGCCATGACTCCGGTCACGATCGCGCCGATGGCCCAGGTTCGACCCCCGAACCATCCCCAGACGGCGGCGCCGAGACCGAACAGCACGAGAAGCCACGCGCTTCGGATGTCCGTCGGCTTCGAGCAGCTGGAGGAGATCGAGATTGCCGAGCAGGAGCACCTTGACCCAGACGACGAACGGCGAAACGGCGAGCACGACCCCCGAGAGAGCGATCATCGCCGGTGACGGGAAGGAGCGTCGCGACGACCCTCCCCCGCAGTCTTATTGGCCCACCGCTCGCCGTCCCAGAACCGATGCTCTCTCGCCCCTAGCGGGTCCGGGTACCAACCCACGGACGCCGTCGGGGGCGTGGCGGCTCGGCAGGCGAGACCTCGTCCGGCATCGGCGAAGATCGTGTTCGGAATCGGAGCGGAATCCGCTGGCCCGTGTAGCTTGACGACCTGCCCTTCCCGACCCGACTCCTGGGCCTGCTCGCCGCAGCATCGCTGGGCTTCCTGCCTGCTGGCTGCGGTGGCGGTTCGACGACCGTCGCGATCTCTGATCGGCCGACCAAGCCGGTCGTCTCACCGCCGCCACCAGGGCGGGCGAAAGGTGCGCGCCCGCCGAGGAACATCCATCCGAGCTCGTCCTCGCCTGCGGGATGGGATTCGGACTCAGTCAGATTGAATGGCATCACTGGGGCAAACCGTTGTCATGGGCCGAAGGAAGCGCCAAGGTTTCCGACTGCGAACCCAACTGCGAGGCTGGCAAGATCAAACCGTCCGGATTCAGGTGGTCGTCTCCGTGATCGAGACCTGCGCCGCGCCGTCGGCGATACACGAAACTGGCCTGGAGCTTCCCCGGCGGTTGGCCTGCTCCACCCGGCCCCGAAGATCCCGGCCCGGAAGTCAGGACTCCCTGCCCGACTGCCTGCGCCTGATCGCCTCAGGTGTTTCAAGGGCCGACGCGGATGGAGCTGCGTAAATCCGTCGAGCCTCGGAGTGAGCGAGATGGCGCGCTACCATCGCTCTCGATGACGGCAACACGGCAACAGGTCCGGGTGGTTTCACGGCAACACGACGGCAACAGGCAGACCGGAATCGCGAGGTTGAGGTCGGGCTTTGCTGTTGCTTCACCCCGACCTACTGTTACCGCCTCTGTTGCCGTGAAAGCAAAAAATGGCCCTTGCGCGGACCAGATCGGCTTGATCAAGCCATACCGCTACGGGGATTCGAACCCCGGTTTCCGGACTGAGAATCCGGCGTCCTAGTCCCCTAGACGATAGCGGCGAGGGATGAGCATCTTAGCGGGGCGGGCAGGGGAGGACCGTGGCGTCGGTCACTCAGCGGGAAGGCGCTCTCGGGGCGCGCCCGGGGGGCGCGGATCGGTAGATTTGCAAACTCGCGCGGCTGTGGCGGAACTGGTAGACGCGCACGGTTCAGGTCCGTGTGGGCTAGCGCCCGTGAAGGTTCGACTCCTTTCAGCCGCACCAAAGTTTCGACGTATAAACCCTCGGCCTCAAAAGAGAGGTCGGGGGTTTTTGCTTCCCGAGAGCCAGCAAACGGCTCTACGGCGCGGCTTTCTACCCCGGCCGTGACGGTCTCGTTCCAGCCCGCGCCGAGCCGAGCCGCGAGGGCGCCTTTCTCGGCCTCGGCTGGCTGCCGCAGCCCCTTGAGCTGATCGAATGGCGCGGCGAGCGTACAGCCGACGACCTCCTCGCCCTCGATTTCAATGCGCTCAAAGAATGCCTGGTTGAGCAAGCGGCGCTCGCTCGGCTTGGCCTGGCAGTAGGCGGCCTGCATGGAATCCGTCAGCGCCAGCGCCACGTCCAGCGCGTCAAGCACTTGCTCATGCTCGACGCTCAGCTCGTCAGTCCGTCGCTCGGCAGCGCCTCGCTCTCGCCGAATGCGGGCTTGCTCCTCGGCGAACAGCTCCTCGCTCACTTGATCGGCGTAATGGGCCTTGAGTAGCTTGCGTTCCTGGCTGTTCAGCCCGGTCAGCTCGGCCTTGATCTCGACAAGCTGCTCGTCGGCTTCTTTGGCGATAGCTCCGACATAAGCCTCGACTCTTGCCCGGATGCTGGCGCGATCCTCTGCCGAAAGCTGCACGACGACGTAATGCTGCTCAATGGCTGCTTCGACTGCCTCGGCGCGGCGGAAGCCCTGCGAGCAGGTTTTCCGGCATCGGCCCGAGCAGGAGAAATACGGGTATGTGCCGCCCCTGCCTTTGTGCCGGGTGTAGAACAGTCGGCCGCCACACTCCGCACAGAACAGGCTGCCGCGCAGATAGTGAAAGTGCCGCCATGCCCGCTCGCCGCTCTGGCGCTTCGCTTTCAGCATGTCCTGCACGTCCTGAAAGGTCGCCTCGTCGATGAGAGGAGCGTGACGGCCCTTGTAGGTCTTGCCCGCGTAGCGCACCTGGCCGATGTAGTAGGGGTTGCGCAGAATGCCCGACAGGCGGTTGATACCGAGCGCCTGCTCCGGCGCTTTTTTCGTTGCTCGTGAGCGCAGGCCGCGAGCCTCCAAAATGGTTGCCAGCTCGGAGAGGGAGTAGTCACCAGTGGCGTAGAGGCTGAACGCTTCGCGGACGAGGGGCGCGCGCTTCTCGTCCAATACGACCGTCCGCACGGTGCGCCCGTCAATCTCCTGCGCCGCATTGAGATAGCCGAGCGGTGCCCGGCCAGGCGTTCCGCCGACTTCGACCTTTTGCGTCAGCCCCCGGTTGACTTCAATGGATAGCTGGCGGCGCTCATGGGCGGCAATCGCTCCCATGATCCCGAAGACGAGCATTCCGGTCGGGCTGCGGTCTATTGGCTCAGACGCCGACGCGACATCGACGCCGTGTTTCTCCAAGATTCCGTAGGCGGCCCACTGGTCGATCTCGTCGCGCGCCCAGCGCGAGACTTTCCAGAAGATCACCACGTCAACGTCTTGCAGCTTTTCTATGTCGGCGAGCATCTGCTTGAACGCCTTACGCCGCAGCACGGAGCCGCCGGAAATCCCCGGCTCGACGTACTCGCGGACGACTTCCGCGCCGAGCTTGTGCGCCTCGGCCTCGCAGCGCTTGCGCTGTGACGGCAGGCTCAAGCCCTCCGGGTCAAGCTCCTTGTTGACCTGCTTGTCCGACGACACACGCAGGTAGATGACGGCCCGTTTTCGTCCGTCCCTTGGTTTGTTATTCATAACGCCTCCCTCTCCAATGTGTTACTTTCATTTTACTCCTTGTGTCACACCCACAGGGTTAGGTGTGTGTTACTTCTGTTGTGTTTAGTGTTGTCAAAAGTGCGTCGAATTCGGCCACCGCGAACAGGTCGCGGCAGGCCACAGGCAAGCGCCGGACGCAGCCGCGTACGACCTCGGCGCGGGCCTCGTCCGGCGTCAGCCAGAGCGTCTTAGGAAAGACGCCGCGCTCGGCCTGCTCGACACCGCTGGCCTGGTAGGTCAGGTAGGCCCGCAGCTTGGTCAGCAGCGTCCGGCTGCCCTCGCTCCCCATGTCTACCTCGATGAAGTAGCTGTCTTCGTACTCGCCAGCGCCGAGCTTGACATAGCTGTCCGGCTTGAGCGTCGTAGGAGCCTGAGCGCCGATCCCGCCCGCATAGGCACGCCAGCAAGCAGGCTCAGCACTCAGCTCCAACAGCTCCAGGCGTCCGGCCCGGTCGGCTTCCGTCAGCCGCGTGTGCAGCTCGGCGACTTGCAGGACGTGGGCCAGGAACATCATGCCCGGCACATGGGAGCGCCGAGGCGGCCGGGGCGGTTGCCAGCCATGCACGGCGGCGAAGCGCTGGCCGACCAAGCCCAGGCCGTAGACGAAGCCTGCCGAACCAGCGCGTACCCCGCCGACGCTCCGGGGCAGCCGGGTCAGCGCACCGAGTCGAGCGAGGCGCAAAGTCGCCCGGCGCGTAGCCCGAGCGCGGGCCTGGTCGTCGTGGTCGGCGAAGTGCAGGCGGGCGAGCTGGGAGCCACTGACAAAGCGCAGCTCGCTCACCGAGTGCAGCAACGCTACGTCGCGGTCGGTGAGCGAGCGCTCGAGTCGGGCGAGGGCGGCAACCGTCGCGTAGCGCGTGCTCATTTCACCCTGCCATTGCAAGTAATAGTCATTGGCGAATTTGACAGCGTTGGCTGATGCCAAAAGGGTTTGCGGCCCGTCGTACTCGACGCGACCGGACGGGCGAGCGGCGCACTCATGCCCCGCCTCCTCGCCGGCGACGACCGACCGCTGAGGCTGGCGGCGGTGTCATCGTGGCCGCCCGGCGAAGGCTGGCCTCCACTTCCGAACGCAGCCGCGCGTAGCGCTCACGCGAAGCCCGCCGCACCGCTGCGGCGCTACCGAGCGGTTGCGGTGGCGGAGGCGTGGTGAGCGTCACCGGCCCGCCAATGCCGCCGTTGTCGAGGGCCACCAGGGCGGCCACGGCAAACGGGTCGAGCGCGGTCAGGTCGCTGGCGGTTAGCGCCGGGGCGAACTGCTTGTCGAGCTTTTCCGCGTCCAGCGCGCTGAGAGCAAAGACGACCTTGGAACGGGCGTTGGCGAGGATGACTTCTCGCAAGTCCTTGGGGAGCTGGGTGAGGTTCTGATGAGCCACGGCCACCGCCGCGCCGTACTTCCGCCCTTGCGCGAACAGCTCGTCCCACGGCACCGGGGCGGCGGCGAAGTCCTGCACCTCATCGACGTACAGCCCGAACGGGTGCCGGGCCGAGGGCGCGAGGCGCACCCGTTCGGCGAACGTCTGCCACGTCGCGGTCAGCACCAGGCAGCCGAGGAGCTGCGCCGTCTCCGCGCCGAGCAGTCCCTTGGACAAGTGGACGAGCAGAATCTTTTGCTCCTCTATGACGCGGCGCAGGTTGAGCCGAGGCTTCGGCTGCCCGACCACCGCCCGGATCGCCGGGCGGGCGGTGAACGCGCGCACCTTGTTCAGCAGCGGCGCGACGACCGTAAGCTGTTCGCGCTCACTCAAGTGTTGAAACCACTGCCAGTCCGGGCCGAGGCCCACCGGGTCATCGAGGTCTTTCAACACCTTGGCGCGGAACACCGGGTCGAGGTAGAGGCGCGGCAAGTCGAGCAGCGTCGAGCCGGGCCGCCGCGCCAGCGTCAGCAGGCCCATGTGGGTGAGCTGGGCCGTGCGCGGACCCCAGGATGACGCCCACAGTCGTTCAAACAGCTCGCTGAGCTGGTCGGCGATGAGCGACGGGTCGGCGTCGGACGCAAACGGGTTGAAGCCGACCGCGTAAGCGTCATCGGTCGGGTCGAGCAGGATGACGTCGCCGACTCGGTGCTTCGGAATCAGGTCGATGAGGTCGGCGGTCAGGTCGCCGTTCGTCTCGACTACCACCATGCCGCGACCTTGTTCCAGGTCATCCCGAATGAGGTTCTTGAGCAAGCTCGTCTTGCCGGTGCCGGTCGGACCGAGGACGTACAGGCCTTTGGTCGACGCCGACGCCGACAGCGCCACCGGCCGGGCCAGTCCGGGGTAGTCGCTGACACCGAGGACGCGGCCGGTGTGGGGCAGATTGGCGTGCGGTGCCAGCCGCCGCGCCGCGCCGAGGTCGAGGCCCGGCATGTCCGGCCCGCCAATCGGCCAGCCGATTACGGCGGCGACTTCACGGACGCTGAAATAGCGACCACGTTGACCCAGTAGCCGGGCCGCCTGGCCATACCAGGGCGTGTCACTGAGCAGGCGGCCGTGCGGGGTAGCCAGGCTCCTAAGTACCGCGCCCGTCCGCTGCATGAGGCGCCGCCGCCGAGCGGCGGGGTGCGCGCTGATACTCAACTCGCCAGTGGCATGAAAGCCGGGCAGCGCCAGCTTGGCACGCAGCGCTCGGCCCTTTCCGTCATGGTCGGCGTCCGGCGACTGCGGCATGAGCGGGTGCGGTGATGGCTTCAGCGTCCAGGTGAGCGCGATCGTCTCGCCGGACCCCAGCGGCAGCAGGCTGGACAGCAAGCTGGTGGCGATAGGGCCGAGTTCGTCGCTTCTGAGCGCGCCAACAGCGGGCGCGAACTGCCAGAGCCAGCGCTGGCCGGAGACTTCAAGTTGGTGGTCACGGCGCGTTACCCGCAGGCTCGGCATGGCCGCCCGCAGGGCGGCAGTGACAGTCTCGGTCGCTTCCGGCCGGACGGCGACATGGTGCGTTATGCCGTCCTCGGTGGCGCGCAGGGTCAGCAGCAGGCGGCCGGGGTGGGCAAGACCCGATAGCGAGGACAGCGCCGCCAGCACCGCCGCTTCATCGAGGTCGTGGGGAAAGCGCAGGTCGTACCAGGCGAGAGCAGCGCGCTTCATCGCGCGTCCTCGGCGTCGTCGCCGTCAGCTTCCTGTTCGGCGAGCTGGCGCTTCGCCATGAGCCAAAAGGCCAGCGCCAACTTGGTCTCGTCTATCTCGGCGAGGGGCTTTGAGCGCACCCTGATTCGCTTGTGAGTTTGTGGTGTGGGTTTTCGTTTTGCTGGCATGGCAGTACCTCCCTTCATTCCCTAAAGCCGCTAAACGAGTCACGCCTTTGGGGATGAGGGTGAGGGCTCAGGTGCCAACGCGAACTATCCATTGTCTCCTGCTTGCAGTTACATGGTCAATACGTGGAATTGACAATTGCCTCACCAGTTCCGGGTGTGGAAAAAGACCAGGCGTAGGACCACTACAACTGCACCGAGTACCGCCAGGGGGACAACCAAGCGGGGCAGCACATTGGCCAACAGCTCAAGGCAGACGGTGGCGGCAATGAGCCAGAAAGCCAACCGGCTCCACGATGGCTGACTACCGTGACCCATGTTGCTTACCCGGCTCGGTATGCAGCCCGGCCTCGGTGAAAATCCGGTGCTCCGCTTCCTGCGCCGCTTGCTGAATCCGAATTGCGGTGTACAGGGCTTCGCGGTACGGCTGGGCTGGGTCTTCAATTACTGAGGACTCCGGCGACTTCGGTGAACCAGGACTGAACGCCGAGCCGATGAGAGCGAGGACCATCAGGGCGACAACTCCCGCGCCGATTACGGCAAGTACAGCCTCGACTGCGGCCATCATTGAAACCCCCGAAAGCTGAGGCTCTGTATCTCATTGACGGCCACCGAAGCAAAGGCCCCGACAATGGCGCGGTAAGCGTCCTCGCCCATCGGACTGGCTCTGAAAGCTGCGTCAGCGCTGCGCGACAGCATGGTGGCGTGGTGCATGGCGACCGAGCTGGCAAAGGCAGCACCCTGGATTCGGACGGCGCTGTTGATCCCTAGCCGTTGGGCGGCTACGACCTGGGCGCTGAGGACTCGATCCGGCTGAATGTAATCCGGCTGAACGGGCCTACTGCGGGCGAGGCTTCTAGACATGGCGACTCCTTTCAAGCGTGGGCATTTGCCCGCGATTCTGAGGCGCCTTTCCTTGCCTGTACAGGCGCAGAAGCGCGACAAATGAGCGACAACAGAGCGACAAGAACTCGCCGTGAAAGCGCGTGGCAGACTTCCGGCATGGCAACCGAGGCTCTTCCAACGCGGTCGCAAATTGCCGCTGCTCTTGCGAACGTTGCGAAGAACGGACTCGGACGCCCGCTTTACGAATCCACAGAGACGGCTATCGCGCCCCTGCTGTCCATTGCCGACGCACTGGGAGTCAAGCCGAGCTTTTCGCCGGAACGACGAGTCGCTGAGGTAGTGCTGCCAGCGATTCGCACGCTTACGGGACAGAAGCGAAGTGCTGCCTGTTATCTCCTGTGGGTCGAAGACATTGACAGTCCTCCGGCCTCCGTTGGCGCCGATGGGTCGCGCATTTCTCTAGGCAGCACGGGCGGAAGGTACGCACTGGCTGCGTCGGCGCTAGGCGTAGCTGAGTCTAGCTTTGAGCGCCGGAAGAAGCGTGTCCTGCTGGGGGACATCGCTGACGCAATCCTCGCTCTAGCTGAGACGCCCTGTAGCTACCCGGAGCCGCCAAGCGACACCACCACCCTTATACATTTCGATGAGCCGCCACCACACCCGTCAGCACATGGCCTTGCATGGAAGTCGTGCGAATTTCACTACAGCGTACTAGTGGCATTGTTTGTCGATGACTTCTCACTTCGTATTCCTCGCGCAGACGCGTTCGGCCGTGAAAACCACTATCCGACGTGGTACGGAGCATGGCACTCATGTGCGGCACGGGTATTGGGTCGCTACTTGGAGTGGGCAGGCTTCTATCACTTTCTGAAGCTAGATAATGAGGAAGAACTCAGCGAGCACACGCAAGAACAGCTCGCCGCCTTATACAAGGCCACCGTTAACTGTGGGCCGCCGTTTGTACTTGAGATGGACGGGGCAGAACTTGTCGATCTCAGCACCAGAGAATTCGATTCGATAGCTGTCATCGAGTTGCCGGGATATTCCGAGCATTGGCGTCCGTGGTATGAAGGAGAGATCGCGTACCCCGATCCTGAAAGGCACCTAGACCTGCCTCGACAAGTAGGGCTTGCACCGCAGGCGACGCCCAATAACTTGCGGCTTTTCGCGGCGAGCAGTATGGAGATGTTCAATCTAATTGAGCGTGAGGTTGACCTAGCGCTTCCGTTTGATGATATGGCCCGCACCCGTGCCTTTAAGGACATTGCTTCCTGTTACTTGTTCGATGAGTGGGCGCCGCTCTTTGGCGGCCCTTCGCTACGTGACCGGATCACCGCCTTCATTCACCGTACGCAGGCCGACCTTGGCAAAGAGGCAAAACCCTCGTGACTTAGTAGGTAGGTACGCAGTCTGCCACTCGCGTCACACGACCACTCTGAATGCGTGGACATACTGTACGTTTCATGGTACAATTAGCTCGTTAAATGAGGTAACATCCGTGGCAGGCAACGAATACGTGACCGCTGACGGCTCAGTGTGGAACGAAGCTCAGAGGTGGCTAGACCGCGATGAATGGGGCATTTACACCCTAGAGAGGCTTGAAATAATGGCGGCACAGCCGCCTGCTGATGAGCGAGGATGGTCTGCGAGCGACGCCACCACCCTCCATGTAGCCCTCAGTCTTGAAGGGGACCTGCGCTTCTTCGGTCTGCCCAACAGCGGCTCAGATGAAGTAGTAGACGGCCTATATGACTTCGTAGACCGATGGCACGGTGCGCTGCCCTTTGATGAGCAGGAACGAGTGGCTGTCTACAAGCTTCACCTCAAATCTCGCGATAATGCCCCGCCCCCGAAAACCGATGTCCCCACGCTGCCCGAGCTGCTTCAGACCACCGAGCTTGAGCTTATGACCAACGGCGTGCGGAGGGCTGTTCGCGGCCGTGACCTGTTGCAGCGTTGGTCGGAGTGGCGGCACGGTGTCGGAGAGTTTGAGGGACAAGACGGCTATCAGGAAGCCATGAAGGCGCTCGCTCTAATGACTGCGCGGCTTGTCCCGCCCAGCGTACTCCCCGCCGCCTACTACGAGGTTATGGGCCTTGAACCCCCGGCCGATACGTAGCGGCTGCGGTGCTTAGCGGAGCTGTCTGTCACCCCACCCGGGTGGCCCATAAAGCTCAGGAGGCATTCCGGGTCCACTTCCGGCAGCGATATATCCCCCGACACCGGCTTGAGGTCCCGAGATACCCCCCGAGAGAACCCGAGGTCAAGGTGCGCCGGGACGATCTGACCCCCGATAACGACCCGCACATTGGGGGCATGAACATAGCCGCTGCCGCGTGAGTGCTTCTTGACTGGTATACCCCAGCCAATTTCGTTCTCCGCCGTGCGGTGTGCGACATACCGCCTTATGTGCAGCGCTTGAGTCACCCGTGCCACCTGTCCGGCGTAGCTTTCACAAGCTTCACTGTCAGGAAGCGTGATTCGCATATTGACCACCGTGTACCCGTGTGGCTTATGCTTCTTGAGTACGAGCGATCCTGACCCGAGACTGCGCGGGCCGGTATCCGGGTGGAAAACGTATTTGCCGGGAATGGGCGGCTTGCCGTACGTCGGCTTGCTCGCCCCGGCGCCTGACGCCAGCAGGGTCAGGGTCAGGAGGAAAACGGCAGACGCGGCCAGGGCATGGATACGGGTAGGCATGGCTTCCTCGTGTTAGTTGAGAGGTTCGGTGCTGTCGCACACGGCGTAGCCGTTGATGTCAATTCCGAGTTCTTCCGCGTCACCCGACGCCTTGATTGCCCACGTCTGGCCGGGCACCAGTTCAGCGTCAAGCTCGCCAATTTCCTTGAGGGGCGCACTCGCACTCACCGGCTCCCGGCTTTCCTGCACGACGGTTGCCGTGATGAGGCCGGTCTGTCCTTGGCTGAGCCAGGCATTCCCGACAAAGGCCAGGTGCACGAAGCTGCAATGGTTGTGCGACACCGTAAAGGGCGTATCGCCAGAGATTGAGGAGACATAGGGAAAGCTGGCAGTGGCGGTGGTTAGCACGCCGCCCCCACCCATCCCGAACAAGGTCGAGAACGGCACTTCGCCGAACACCGCCACCCCGGCCACCTGTTTGGCCAGCGCGTAATGCCCGGCCAGGTCGGCAATGCGCAGACGGTACTTACCGAGTGGCAGACCGGGTAGCTGGCCCGACCCGCTGCGGGTCGGCAGCCGGAGAATGGTCCGCCAGGTATGGGCCGTGCCCTCCGGTTTCTGAATTACCAACTTGGGCCTCTGGCCCAGGTGGCGTCCCCGCCAGGTGAACGGGATCGCCTGGCCTTCGCTGGCCTGATGAGGCAACGTCCACGACAGGTTGAGATGCCCACTGGCCGAAGCGCTAGACGGCAGTAGCGCGAGCATGAACACCAGCGCCAGGGTGCCTGCTGCCATACGACGACACTTCCGGCATGCAGACCGAGACCACGGCCCATTTGTCGTCACCCTCTCCCGCCTCCGTTCAGTTCAGGCCCTTGAAGATTTGCCACCAGCGCGCCTCACCGGCTTGGAGTGGCCAGGGTCAGACCCGCTGGTGGCGGCGTGCAGACTAGCAAGCATGATGCAACTTGTGCAAACTGCAAGAGGGAGCGGCATAGGGCGCCGGTACACCACAGGACATGCCGAGCCGTCGCCCCGAATCAGAAGCCGAACGTGCCCACGCCTTTGGCGCCCGTATCCGTGCCCTGCGTCGCAACCGGAAGCTGACTCAGCGCCAGGTCGCCGAACAACTGCCGATGAGTTCAGGCAACCTGTCCCGCTTGGAGAACGGCGAGCATGGCCCGCCGAGTGATGAGGTCATTGTCAAGCTGGGCGAAGTCCTCGACGCCGACACCGACGAGCTGCTGCGGCTGGCGGGCCGCGATGTAGGCGGTGTGTCCTTCGAGCGCCAGGTATTGCGCGAACTGCAAGGACTGCGGCGCGATATGCGTGAGGTCAAGGAAGCGGTGACGGGGGACGGGCCAGAACCCAGGACTTGATCCTGGATCACCAGCACTACAGAACTCGCGCCAGAACGAAGGCTAGGACCCGAGAAGGATCGGCCCGTCGCGCAGGAGCCAGCGATCACCCTCCCGCTCGATCTTGCCTGCGGCGGCGAGCGCCGAGAGCGCCGTCGTCACTGAGGGCCGCCGCGCCGCGACCAGCTCGGCGAGCAGCTCGTGCGTGAGCGGGGCTTCGATGCTCACACCCTCCGGGCCGATCCTCCCCCAGCGGTCGGCGAGCTGCCAGAGCAGCGCGTGGAGGCGGCGATCAACTCGCGGCTGCTGGACCGCGGCCATCGTCAGCGCCAGGTGGCGGGAGCGCAGCATTGCGCGATCAACCAGCGCGACAGCGACGCTCGGCCAGGGTGCGGCACGGGCGACGAAGTCGGCGCCGAGAACGGCGAGTTCAGTCGGTGCAACGACCGTCCAGCTCGGCTCGAAGGGATCGCTGGCGGTGGCTCCGATCGTCTGCCAGGGACGGAGAAGGTCGCCGGAACCAAGCAGCTCGGCACCGAAACGGTCATCGCGCCCCACTCGCCGGACCAGGAAGCCAGAGAGCACGAGGAGTCCGAAACCGTCCGCCTCGGCCCGTAAGGCGGTCGCAGAGTCCCAGTCGCCGCGGGGCAACTCGACGCGCGGGGCGAGACAAACGCCCTGTGCCGCCTCAAGGCTCGCGGCCTCGATCCCTACGGCGAGGTCGGGATCGGCGCGAAGGACTTCGACAGTGCCGCCTATGGTCACGGGCGCCGCCGATCGTAGCGTCGTCAGAAATCTGACAGGCCAGGTCACTTGCGGGCGGTTCAGCGGGGGAGTGGCGTCACTCGCTCCCTAGGTTGGGGGCATGGACCGCCTCGATGTCGAGCTGACCTGGGACCGCGCTCGCGGGCACCTGCCGCTGATCGGCCTCTGCCTCGCGGTCGGTGTCGGCGCGGGACTCGGTGCGATCGGCTTTCGCTACCTGATCGAGGGGTTCACCTGGGTCTTTACCGGGCATACCGACCCGAGCGCGCTCGGCCACTTCAGTAACCCCCATCTCGCCTTTCTCGGGCCGTTCGTCGTGCTGGTGGTGCCGGTGGTTGGTGGCCTTCTCTACGGGCCGCTCGTCTACCGCTTCGCACCGGAGGCGCGCGGCCACGGCGTCCCCGAGGTGATGCTTGCGGTCCACTCCAACGAAGGGAAAATCCGAGGTCGCGTGCCGGTCGTGAAGTCCTTCGCCTCGGCGATCTGCATCGGCACGGGTGGCTCGGTCGGCCGTGAGGGGCCGATCGTCCAGATTGGCTCGGCGATCGGCTCCGCGCTCGGGCAGCTCTCCCGGCAGGCCGCGGACAACACCCGGCTGTTGGTTGCCTGTGGCGCGGCAGGCGGGATCGCCGCCACTTTCAACGCGCCGATCGCGGGTGTCTTCTTCGCGCTTGAGCTGATCCTGCGCAAGTGGGACACGCACTCGTTCGGTTACGTGATCCTCGCCGGGCTGGTCGCCACGGCGGTCGGCCGGGTCGCCTTCGGCGCCGAAGCCTTCCTCACCCTGCCGTCCTTCCACCTCGTTTCTGACTGGGAGTATCCGCTCTACGCGCTGCTCGGGCTGGTCGCCGCGGTGGTAGGGGTCGTCTTCATCCGCGTGCTCTACGGGATGGAGGACCTGGCGGATCGGCTCTGGCGCGGACCCGCCTGGCTGCGGCCAGCGGTCGGCGGCATCCTGCTCGGCCTGGTGCTACTGGCCCTGCCGCAGATGTACGGGGTCGGCTATCCGGTGCTGGAAGGGGCGATCGGGGGCAAGTACGTGCTTGGGGCACTCCTTGTCTTCCTCTGCGGCAAGATCATCGCGACCAGCCTGACGATGGCGATCGGAGGATCGGGCGGCGTCTTCGCCCCCTCGCTCTTCATCGGGGCGATGCTCGGCAGCGCCTACGGCCTCGGCGCCCACGGTCTGCTACCGGGGATGACGGCGAGCGCCGGTGCCTACGGCCTGGTCGGCATGGCCGCAGTCTTCGCCGCCGCCGGTCGGGCGCCGATCACCGCCGTCCTGATCGTCTTCGAGTTGACCGGCGATTACAAGATCATCCTGCCGCTGATGCTGGCGGTGGTCGTCGCCACCGGCCTCAGCCACCTACTCACTGCCAACTCGATTTACACGCTGAAGCTGCGGCGGCGCGGCATTGACATCGAGCATCCGGCCCATCCGGTGTCACCGCCACCTGACCGCGAGGTATTGCTGCCGAAGGAAGCGGTCGTCTAGCCAGCGACATTGGCCTCACAAGCCGGGCGCAAGGCTAATCCGAGCGGCCCTCCTGATTCCGCAGGCGGTAGCGCCCCCGATAGACCCGTTCGACCCTCATGGACGCCTTCTTGGCAGCCGTTGAGAGACAACTGTTGACCGAATCCCTAGACACTCGCATATTGAAGTGGCGCTCCACGGCAGCGTGAACCTCGCCTACAGACATCGGCGCTCCGGTAGCGCCGAGAACCTGGATCACAGCGTCTTGAATGGCCCCGCTACGGGGACGAAGCCGGGCCGGTGGTCGCGTTGATCGGGTCGCCTGTGCGAGCAGCCGCCCATGAAGCTCGGCGAGGCGCACGAGCTTGTCATGGTGGTTTATGAGTGCTCCCGCTAGGGGCACTCCGACGCCCAGGATGGGCGTCGGAGTGAAGAGCCTCGAATCCGCACTACCCGGCAGGCCAGCGAAGTCGGCGCTTGGGCAGCTACGCGGAGCGGGGGCTCGGGTGATCGGTCGGGTTCGATGCGTCGGTCGAGTGCTCGGCGCGGACCGCCGCGGCGTCCGCGGCCGAGCGGCGGGAGCGGGCGGCGTTGTTGTCGATCGCTTCGGCGAAGGTCGGCCAGAGGTCGCGGGGCAGGTCGTGGCCCATGCCGTCGATCATCATCAGGCGTGCGTTGGGGATCGCCCGCGCGGTCGCCTTGCCGCCCGACAGTTTGACCAGCGGGTCGCGGGTGCCGTGGATGACGGTGGTCGGGGCCTGGACGCGGTGGAGGGCCTCGGTGCGGTCGCCGGAGGCGACGATGGCGTGCAGCTGGCGCATCACCCCGGCGGCCGAGTGGCCGCGGTCGTAGGAGCGGGCGGCCATCTCGCGGACCGTGTCTTCCTCGAAGGGGAAGCCGGGCGAGCCGATGATCTTGAAGGTCTTGACCGCGCGGGAGATGACCTGGCCGCGGGTCTTCGGCGGGTTGCCGAGGAGGAGGCCATAGGTTTTGAGGCTGGGCTGGCCGCTGCGGCGGTCGCCGGTCGTCGACATGATCGAGACCATCGAGCGGACCCGGCGCGGATGGTCGATCGCGGTCTGCTGGACGATCATCCCGCCCATCGAGGCGCCGACGACGTGGGCCTGGTCGATCTCGAGGAAGTCGAGCAGCCCGACCGTGTCCTTGGCCATGTCGCGGAGCAGGTAGGGCGCGGTGGCGCGGCGCCCGAGCAGCAGGTCGACCTTGCTCGGCACCCCGGCCGAGGTGAGCTTGGTCGAGCGGCCGATGTCGCGGTTGTCGAAGCGGATGACGCGGTAGCCGCGCTCGGCGAGCAGGCGGCAGAAGTCGTCGAACCAGGCGATCATCTGGGTCGCCAGGCCCATCACCAGGACCAGCGGCTCACCGTCGGGGTCGCCGATCTCCTGATAGCAGAGCTCGATGCCGTTGGCGGGGGCGAGCTGCTCGTCGCCGAAGGAGTACATCCAGGCAGGATAGCCGGGCCTGGCCGGCCGGCCAAGAGGCTCGTCCGGTAGAAGGGTCACAGATGAAGACGGCAATCGTCTCCGATCTCCACCTCGGCGCGAACAGCGGCGGCGACGTGCTGCGCGACCCCGAGATTCGCGCCGTCCTCGCCGCCGAGCTGCGCGGCGCCGACCGCCTCGTCCTGCTCGGCGACGCGATCGAGCTGCGCGAGCGCCCGGTCGGGGCCGCCCTCCGCCACGCTCGCCCGGCGCTCGAAGGCCTCGCCGCCGTGGTCGGCGAGATCGAGGTGGTCCTCGTCCCCGGCAACCACGATTCCCGCCTTGCCGAGCCGCTGCTCGACCGCCTCTCGATCGACGACGAGCCGCTTGCCCTGGACGCGACCGCCGACCCCTCCCCCGGCCCGACCGCGGAGATCGCCGCCGCCCTCGCCCCGGCCCGCCTGCGCATCGCCTATCCCGGGGTCTGGCTGCGCGACGACGTCTACGCCACCCACGGTCATTACATGGACCTCCACCTGAGCCTGCCGCGCGCCGAGTGCGTCGCGCTCGCCGCGATCCGCCGGCTCGCCCGCCCGCTCCCCGACCCGGCCCGGCCGGCCGACTACGAGCGCATCGTCCGCCCCCTCTACGGGCTCGGCTACGGCGTCGCCCAGTCCCTCCCCCGCCGCCCGCGGCGCCGCGACCGCGGCCCCTCGGAGGCAGCCTGGGAGCTGCTCGCCGGCGAGCGCCCCGGGCGCACCCGGCGGCGGCAGATGGAGGTGCGCGCGGCAAGGGCGGCGTTCCCGCTGGTCGTCGCCGGCGTCAACCGCCTCCTCCACGCCGAGTTCGAGAGCGAAATCAGCGGCGACTCGATCTTTCGCAGCGGCGTCGACGGCGCGGCCGAGATGGCGCGCCGGCTCGGCGTCGACGGCGGCCACGTGATCACCGGCCATACCCACCGCGGCGGCCCGCATCCCGGCGAAGGTCCCTGGCGCCTCCCCGGCGGCGGTCAGCTCCACAACACCGGCAACTGGGTCTTCTCGACCGCGCTCCACCGCCCCGGCACGCCGCCGAACTCCTACTGGCCGGGGACCGTCACCTGGCTCGAGGACGACGGCCCGCCACGCCGGGTCGAGCTGCTCCAGGACCGCGAGCACCACGAGCTGGTCGAGCTCGCCGCCCGCGCCCGCGGCATCGACAGCGCCCCGGCGCCCGCTCGTTGATGGCCCATCAACGTCAGGAGCGGAGCCACTCGGCGATGATCGCGCCGACCTCGGGGCCGGCGTCCTCCTGGAGGAAGTGCGAGGCGTCGGCGATCGGGCGCGGTGGCGGGAAGTTCAGCTGCGCGGCGACCCGCTCGCCGACCGAGAACGGCAGCACCGGATCGTCCTCCGCCCACAGCACCAGGGTCGGGCGCTCGTCCTCGCGCAGGGCGTCGGCGACTGCTTTGCCCGCGGCGGCGCCGGGCGCGTCGGGCTCGGTCGGCAGGATCAGCGGGAAGGCCCGCGCTCCGGCCTTCGCCGCCGGCTCCATATAAGGAGCCTCGTAGGCGGCGATCACCTCGTCGCCGGGGTCGTGCTTGCAGCCGCCGCGGACCAGCATCCCGATTGGCACCTCCTCCGACCCCCGGACGAACTCGCGGAACGCCAGCCACGCCTCGCTCATCCGCTGGTGGCCGGTGAACGGCCCGGTCTCCATGATCACCAGGCGGTCGAACCAGTCGGGGTGCTCGACCGCCAGCCGCAGGCCGATCGGCCCGCCCCAGTCGTGGACGACCGCGGTGGCGCCGCGGAGCTCGAGCCGCCCGAGCAGCTCCGCCATCAGCGCGACGTGGCGGTCGTAGGTGTAGAAGCCGACGTCGGTCGGCTTGTCGGAGCGGCCGAAGCCGGCGTAGTCCGGCGCGATGCAGCGGAAGCCCGCGTCGCGGACCGGCCCGATCACCTTGCGCCAGAGGAACGACCAGGTCGGCTCGCCGTGGAAGAAGACGACCGGCGGCCCCTCGCCCTCGTCGAGGTAGGCCAGCCGCAGCCCGTCGACCTCCTCGTAGCGCGACGTGAAGGGGAAATCGGGCAGCCCTTCGAGCCGCTCGTCCGGCGTCCGTGAGACCCCCGCCCCCGCCTCCATGCGTCGACCATAGCCGCACAACCGCCCGCCGGCCAGTGCGTTCGCAGAAACCCACGATATGTGGAGGAAAGTGCGAACGCACCGGGGTGGTGCAGGGGCTGAGGGCGGTAGTGCACTCGCGCCGCGAAAGGGGTTCCCTCTCGCGCGATCGCCATTCTTTACTTTGTCGCTCGACTTTATGCTACGGTCTCGCCCTTCCATTTATTAGTTAGTTAGTCGAAAAAGGAAGGAACAACCTAGATGCGGAACGCTCGCACCACCCGGCGGCGCAGCGTGACGGTAGGCCTCACCGCCGCCCTCACCCTGCTGATCGCCCTGATCGTCGCCGGCTGCGGTGGCGGCGGGAGCAGCAGCTCCGGCAGCGCCACCACCGGCGGCGAATCGAGCGGAGGCTCCTCGGGAGGCGCCAAGCTCAGCGTCGTCGGCTACTCGACCCCGGAATCGGTCTACACCGAAACCCTCGAGCCGGCCTTCGAGAAGACCTCGCAGGGCAAGGGGGTGAGCTTCAGCAACTCCTTCGGCGCCTCCGGCGACCAGAGCCGCGCGGTGGCCGCCGGACAGCCCGCGTCGGTGGTCCACTTCTCGACCGGCAGCGACATGGAACGGCTGGTCGAAGAAGGCGAAATCGTCTCCAAGGACTGGAGCAAACAGCCCAACGGAGGGATTGCCACTACCTCCCTCGTCGTGATCCTGGTCGAAAAGGGCAACCCCCTCGGCATCACCTCCTTCAAGGACCTGGAGGAAAACGAAGAAGCGAAGGTGATCACGCCGAACCCGTTCAGCTCCGGCTCGGCCCGCTGGAACATCATGGCGATCTACGGCTCGGCGATCGAAGAAGGCGCCTCGGAAGCCGAAGCGCTGGCCGCGGTCAAGAAGGTGATCGAAAAGACCGAAGCCCAGCCGGGCAGCGGTCGCGACGCCTTCAACGCCTTCAAAGAAGGCCAGGGCAACGTCCTCCTCACCTACGAGAACGAAGCGATCAAGGCGGAAAAGGAAGGCGAAGAAGTCGAATACGTCATCCCGCCGTACACGATCGAGATCGAAACGCCGATCGCGGTCACCAAGGAAGCTCCCGAGCCGCAGGCCGAAGACTTCCTCAAGTTCCTCTGGTCGAACGAAGGCCAGGAACTGTGGGCGGAAAACGGCTACCGGCCGGTGGTCAAGAAGCTGGTCGACCCGAAGGAGTTCCCGGAACCGGAAAAGGGCCTGTTCCAGATCAGCAAGTTCGGCGGTTGGGCCAAAGTCAAGGAACAGTTCTTTGACGAAGAAAACGGCTCGGTCGCAAAGATCGAGGAAGAACTCGGCTACCCGACGACCTCCGGCTGATCGGTGGAGGCCCACGCCGCACAAGCACCAGTCGCACCGCCCCGGGCACGGCAGCTCCGCCTGCCCGGGGTCGGCGCGGGCCTCGGCCGGGGCGTGGTCGTCCTCTACCTGAGCGTCATCGTCCTGCTGCCGATCGCGGCGCTCGCCAACCAGGCGTTCAGCGAAGGCCTCGCCCACTTCTGGAGCCAGGTCACCAGCCCCGCGGCGAAGAGCTCGCTGGAGCTGATCCTGGCCTGCTCGCTGATCGTCGTCGCGATCAACGCCTTCTTCGGCACGGTCGTCGCCTGGCTCCTGGTCCGGGACAACTTCCCCGGCAAGTCGCTGGTCAACGCGATCATCGACCTCCCCTTCGCGCTGCCGACGATCGTCGCCAGCCTGATCCTGATCGAGCTCTGGGGCAACAAGAGCCCGATCGGCATCGACATCGCCCTCTCCCGCACGGCGATCGTCGTCGCCCTCTGCTTCGTCACCCTGCCCTTCGTCGTCCGCGCGGTGCAGCCGCTCCTGATCGAGATGGATCGCGACATGGAGGAGGCCGCCGCCTCGCTCGGCGCCGGCGGCTTCACCGTCTTTCGCCGGATCATCTTCCCCAACCTCCTCCCCGGCCTCGCCGCCGGCGTCGCCCTCGCCTTCGCCCGAGCGCTCGGCGAGTACGGCTCGGTGCTGATCTTCGCCGGCGGCACCAAGAACACCACCGTCGCCTCGATCCTGATCGGCCAGCAGATCGAACAGGGCAACGAAACCGGTGCCGCCGCGATCTCGGTGGTGCTGTTGGCGATGGCCCTCGTCGTCCTCGTGCTGATCACGCTGATCCAGCGCTGGGGCAGCCGCCACGAACGCGCCCAGGGCGCCGGCGCCGGGGGGCTCGGCCTCGCCGTCACCGCCCCGCCCGCGCCGCAGGAGGACGACGAGCGTGAATAGCCGGGCCAACAGCTCCCCCACCAGCCGCTGGGGGCTGCGCGTCCTCGGCCTCGGCTACATCGCCGTGCTGCTGGTCGCGCCGCTGATCCTGCTCTTCTACAAAACCTTCGAAAAGGGCCTGGCGCCGCCGTGGGAAGCGATCACCTCCGCCGACGGCCTGCACGCGCTGAAGCTGACCCTGATCACGGTCGCCATCGCGGTGCCGCTGAACACCGTCTTCGGGGTGATCTGCTCGCTGCTCCTGGTCCGCCACAGGTGGCGCGGCAACTGGCTGATCGACGCGGTGATCAACCTGCCGTTCGCGATCAGCCCGGTGGTCATCGGCCTCTGCCTCTTCCTCCTCTACGGCAAGAACGGCTGGTTCGAACCGGGCCTCGCCGAAGCCGGGATCAAGGTCCTCTTCTCGGTCCCCGGCATGGTGCTCGCCTGCATCTTCGTCTCGGTGCCCTTCGTGGTGCGCGAGACGGTGCCGGTGCTGCAGGAGATCGGCACCGAGCAGGAGCAGGCGGCGGAGACGCTCGGGGCGTCGGGCTGGCAGACCTTCTGGCGGATCACCCTGCCGTCGATCCGCTGGGGCGTCGCCTACGGCGTCGTCCTCTGCACCGCCCGTGTGCTGGGCGAGTTCGGCGCCGTCTCGATCGTCTCTGGCCACATCACCGGCGAGACCCAGACGCTGCCGCTCTTCGTCGAGCAGCAGTACCAGAACTTCAACCTCCCCGGCGCGTTCGGCGCCGCCGTGCTGTTGGCCCTCCTCGCCCTGGTGGTGCTGACGGCGATGAACCTGCTCAAACGAAAGGAGGCCGCCTGATGGGAATCTCAGTCGATGGAGCCAACAAGAGCTTCGGTGACTTTCAGGCGCTTGACGACGTATCGATCGAGGTCCCGGACGGGTCTCTGACGGCGCTGCTGGGGCCGAGCGGCAGCGGCAAGTCGACGCTCCTGCGGGCGATCGCCGGGCTCGAGACGCTCGACGCCGGCCGGGTGCTGATCGACGGCGAGGACGTCTCGAAGAAGCCGACCCAGAAGCGCGAAGTCGGCTTCGTCTTCCAGCACTACGCCGCCTTCAAGCACATGACGGTGTACGAGAACGTCGGCTTCGGCCTGAAGATCCGCAAGTGGAAGAAGGAGAAGATCCGCGCGCGGGTCGACGAGCTGCTGAACCTGGTGCAGCTGCCGGGACTCGCCGACCGGTATCCCTCGCAGCTCTCCGGCGGGCAGCGGCAGCGGATGGCGCTGGCGCGGGCGCTCGCCGTGCAGCCGCAGGTGCTGCTGCTGGACGAGCCGTTCGGCGCCCTCGACGCGAAGGTGCGCAAGGACCTGCGCACCTGGCTGCGCAACCTCCACGAGGAGATGAACGTGACCACGATCTTCGTCACCCACGACCAGGAGGAGGCGATGGACGTCGCCGGCCAGCTCGTGGTGATGAACCAGGGCCGGGTGGAGCAGTCGGGGAGCGCCGACGACCTCTACGACAAGCCCGCCAACGAGTTCGTGATGAGCTTCGTCGGCGAGGTCAACCGGCTCGGCGACGACTTCGTCCGGCCCCACGACATCGAGATCGTCCGCGATCGTGACGACTCAACCGAGGAGGCGATGGTCCAGCGGATCGTCGCGCTCGGGTTCGAGATCAGGGTCGAGCTGATGCTCGCCGACGGCACCGAGGTGTGGGCCCAGCTGACCCGGGGCGAGCTGCAGCGGCTGGAGCTGCGGGAGGGGCAGATCGCCTACCTGCGCCCGGTCCACGCGAAGAGCTTCAACGGTTCGCCGCCGTCCAACCCCCGTGGGGCCTCGACTCCCCACGGGTCCCCGGACGGCGGCGACGCGGGAATCACCGCAGCCGCTTGAAGAGGCGACGGGCGGGGTGCGCTTTGCCGGGTGGCGCCCCGCCCAATTCGCCGCTGTAAGACCATTCTGGCCGATCCCCAAGCGCCGGTGGGGGCGTTCGCACTTTCCCTCGATATATGGGGTGAACTGCGAACGCTCGGTTCGGGGCGATAGGAGCGCCGGGTTTGGGGCGATAGGAAAATCCGTCTGGTCTTCTCGCGCCGTCTTGCTATCTTGATCTAGTCGCTCAAGAAACTACAGAAAGGAGCGCAAAGAGATGGCCAAGAAAGTCTCACGGACTACCTTCACCACTCGTGGTCGGATCGCAGGGTTGATCCGCGACGAAGCTCCGGCCGGCACCGGGCAGAACCGGACGACCCGCTCCGCCAACCGCGACGACTCGCAGGGCAACGTCGACGACGCGATCTTCCATCGCGCCCGCCTCGTGCTCGGCGAGAACCTCCCCCGCCCGGGGCGCTAGCCACCGCCACCTGCGACGCGGTCGTCCCGACCGTTAGGACGACCGCGGCAGGGAGGCGCGCGGCGGGACGGCGGCTGGCGCCTCGGGCCGATGCGCCGTGGAAGCTGGCGCCTCGCGGCAGAGGGGCGACCCCGGCAGGCTGTGGTCGCCCCTCGGCCGCCCGAGCGCCGGGAGGTCACAGAGAGGCGTGGGTCGAGGGACGAAGGCGCGAGGGTCGGTGCGCGTCGGGTCACGTTCGTTCACCTGGACACACCCTGGTGTGTCCAGGTGAACGAACGGCGCCGAGGCCCCGCGCGCAGGCGGCGCCCCTGCGCCTCGCGTGACCCTTCCGTCGCAGACGTGCGTATTGCACGCGCACCCCAGGCGCCGAACAATCGGGTAGGGGCGGGGCTTACCCCCGCCCCTCCCACACCACCGGACGTGCGGGTCCGCATCCGGCGGTTCGCGTCGCATCCCGGAAACGGCGGTAAGGATCGGTGAATCCTCGTAGACCCAG